>JAICLH010000006.1 GCA_025927495.1 Gemmatimonadaceae bacterium | reverse complement strand
GGGCGCTCACGTCGCGGAGACCATTGATGTTGTTCCGCTCCCTCAGGCGGCGTCGCCGCCGTTTCCCCCAGCGCAGCGCTTCCCCAAGCGAGCGCAGCGAGCGCTTCCCTTTTCCCCAGATATCAGCACGATGGCGACGGCGGTCCTCGACCCTTTCCCGCATCCCACAGCGTAGCGCTTCCCTCGACCTTAGATGTCGAGATTGCTCACGAACTTCGCGTTCGACTCGATGAACACACGGCGGGGCTCGACGTCGTCGCCCATCAGCGTCTGGAAGATCTCATCGGCGGCCACCGCGTCTTCCATGTCGACCTTGAGAAGCGTGCGGCGCTCGGGATTCATGGTAGTCTCCCAGAGCTGGTCCTTGTTCATCTCGCCTAACCCTTTGTAGCGCTGGATCACGACGTTGGCCTTGGCGCCGTCGCCGTTGCCGAACCGCTGCACGTAGGAGTCGCGCTCGCCCTCGGTGTAGGCGTAGTACTCTTCCTTGCCCTTGGCGACGCGGTAGAGCGGCGGCTGCGCGATGTACACGAAGCCCGCGTCGATGAGCTCGCGCATCTGGCGGAAGAAGAACGTGAGCAGCAGCGTGCGAATGTGCGCGCCGTCCACGTCCGCGTCCGTCATGATGATGATCTTGTGGTAGCGCGCCTGCTCGATCTGGAAGTCGTCGCGGATGCCGGCGCCGATGGCGGTGATGATCGAGCGGATTTCTTCGTTGGACAGCACCTTGTCGATGCGCGCTCGTTCGACGTTGAGGATCTTGCCGCGCAAGGGGAGAATCGCCTGGAATTCGCGCGCGCGTCCACCCTTGGCCGAGCCGCCGGCGGAATCGCCCTCGACGAGGTAGAGCTCGCAGAGCGGCGGGTCGTTGAGCGAGCAGTCGGCGAGCTTGCCCGGCAGCACGCCCGAGTCGAGCGCCGACTTCTTGCGCGTGAGGTCGCGCGCTTTGCGCGCCGCTTCGCGGGCGCGCGCGGCGGATACCGCCTTGTCGACGATGATGTTCGCCGAGCGCGGATGCTCCTCGAGATACGCACCGAGGAACTCGTTGATCACGCTCCTGACGGCGCCCTCGGCTTCCGAGTTGCCGAGTTTGGTTTTCGTTTGTCCCTCGAACTGCGGCTCGCGCACTTTCACCGACAGCACAGCCGTTAGGCCTTCGCGCACGTCCTCGCCGCTCAGGACGAAATCTGCTTTCTTGAGGAAGTTGCCCTTCTGCGCGTACAGGTTCACCACGCGCGTGAGCGCGCTCTTGAATCCCGTGAGGTGCGTGCCGCCTTCGTGCGTGTTGATGTTGTTCACGAACGAGAAAACGGTCTCGTTGTAGCCGTCGTTGTACTGAATTGCCACCTCGATGCCGATGTCATCGCGCTCGGTCTCGAAGTAAATGACGTCCGGGTGGAGTACTTTCTTGTTCCCGTTGAGGTGCGCGACGAATTCCTTGAGGCCGCCCTTGGCGTGGAAGACTTCCTGCTTCTTCTGCTCGGGCCGCTCGTCCGTGAGCGTGATCGTCACGCCCTTGTTGAGGAACGAGAGCTCGCGCAGACGCGCCGCGAGCGTCGTGTAGTCGAACGACAGCTCGGTGAATATGGTGTTGTCGGGCTTGAAATAGACTGTGGTGCCGCGTTCGCCTTTGCCGACCTTGCGCAGCGATTTGAGCTTGGTGGTGGTGACGCCGCGCGCGAAGTCCATGTAGTACTCCTGCCCATCGCGCTTGACCCACACCTTGAGCTGCGACGAGAGCGCGTTCACGACCGAGACGCCCACGCCGTGCAGTCCGCCGGACACCTTGTATGTGTTCTTGTCAAACTTGCCGCCGGCGTGCAGCACCGTCATCGCGAGCTCGACGCCTGGAATCTTTTCGGTGGGATGAATGTCGACCGGAATGCCGCGCCCGTTGTCGACGACGGTGACGGAGTCGTCGGCGTGAATGGTGACGGTGATGGTGTCGGCGTAGCCGACCAAGGTCTCATCGATGGAGTTGTCGACGACTTCGTAAACCAGGTGGTGCAACCCGCGGGACGACGTGGAGCCGATGTACATGCCCGGGCGTTTGCGAACCGCCTCGAGGCCTTTCAGGACTTGAATTTGACCAGCGTCGTATTCCGTCATCGATGCTCGTACTCCTGCGCGGGTTCTTCCAGCCGGAAGGCCGAAACTCGTGCCGAAAATATACCGAAAATCGGCGCCTCCACATCCATTAGAATATACCTCTAAATTCTTGCTAAATCAAGTAGTTAGAAGCATGGCACAGCACCGCTGTGCGGGAGTCTCCTCGCTCCGTTGGCAAGGGAAAAGCGGCCAGAAAAAACGGGCGCACCGGCCGGCTGAGTGCCGACGGTGCGCCCGTCGCGTATGCGCGCCTGCGAGCGCGCGTTACTGCCGGCAGGCTCCGGTCGGATCGGGCTTCGGATGATCCACCACGACGCGGTGATCGAGATTCGCGACATGGAGCGCGACATCGGCCACGAAGTTCACGACCTTGGCCATGTGGTCGTAGTCGATGTACTCCGGCTCGTCCGTCACCTGGTGGTAGTCCGAGTGCAGACCCGTGGTGAAGAACGTGATCGGAATCCCGTAGCGCGCATACTCGTAGTGGTCGCTGCGGCAATAGATGTTCGACGGATGGCCGTCCGCGTCGATCGAGTAGTCGAGGGTCAGGTTGTGGTGATCCTCCGTGTTCACCTTCTCGATCAAGTCGCCTAACTCAGTAGACAGACGGCGCGATCCCACGAGCTGCAGATAGCCGTTGCTGCCGTGAATCGGCGAGCCCGCCTTGGTGCGGCCCGTCTCATCATAGGCATCGCCGCGTCCCACCATGTCCATGTTGAGCTGCGTCACGATGCTGTCGCGCGTCACCGTTGGATGATCCGTGAAGTAGCGCGAGCCGAGCAGGCCCTTCTCCTCGCCCACGTGCCAGACGAAGAGCAGCGACCGCTTGGGCTTCGTCTTCATCGACGAGACGTACTGAGCGATCTCGAGGGCGGAAACGGTACCCGAGCCGTCGTCATCCGCACCGTTGTCGATCGAGTCGGGCCGGTCATCCTTGGGATGCGCGGCGCGATACGCTTCCAGCTCCTTGTCGACCTCGGACTGTTCGGCCGGCGTCGCTTCCTTGCCGCCATCGTCGGCGCCTTCCGGGCGCACGATGTGATTCCAGATGCGCAGCGAGTCGTGATCCACCGGGTGCTGAAGCATGCCGATGTGATCGTTGTGCGCGCCGATCGCCACGTACTCGCCGCGCAATTTGGGATCGCTGCCCTGGATGATGCCGACGACGTTCCGGGCCGGATACGCGGAGGGCTTGGTGTCGACGCGCACGTCGACATTCGCCGTGCCGTGCGCCGCGCCTACCGTTAGGCCGCTCGGATCCGCGCCTAACAACTTGGCGGCTGCGGCCTCGCTCACGAAGAACACCGCCGGACCGCTCGGCGTGGGCGTCGCGTTGTCGTTGAGGAACGTCTGCGGACGCGTGAGGAAGCCGCGAATCTGGTCGGGGACGCTGTCCAGCGCCGCCACCGCGATCGCGGCGGCACCCTCGAGTCCCATGCCGCGCCGCGCGGCACGCAGGAACCGCGTCCACCCGCCGTGCGCGGTGAAGACGACGAACTTGGCCCTAGCGTCCGCTTCCGTGATGCGCGTACTGTCGCCCAGATCGCCGCCGTACACGACCGGCACGTTGGACTCCGTTGCCGGCTGGCGCGACACGATGACGAAGTCGGTGTTCGGGGCGAGCTTCGTGTCCCCGGCCACGATCGACGACGTCGAATCCACCGAACGCGTTTGGAGCGGAATGGTTTGGAAGTAGGTCCCGTTGTCGCCGGCGGGCTTGAGGCCCATCCGCTTGATCTCGCTCGCGATGTAGTCGGTGCCTTTCACGTTGCCGGGAGTGCCGGCTTCGCGGCCTTGCATCGAGTCATCGGAGAAGATGTAGAGCCGCGTCATGAGATCGGCGGCACTGATGGGACCGGACGTCGGCCGCGGGGCGAGCTTGAGCGGCAGCGCGACCGGCGGCAGCGGAACGACGCCGCCTCCCGATGCATCCGGTGCCGCGGCCTGCTGGGCCGACAGCGAAACCGGAATCGCGAGGGCGACTGCGATTCGAGCGAGAAACGATCTCATGTCGCGAATGGGGAAACGGGGAGTGGCAGCCGTTCGGGCGCCGGATTCGGAACAGGCTGGAAATATGACGGCGGGCGCATGGGCAAGCCAGAGCGCGCGAGGTGAGTCAAACCCGCGCCAGGCGCCACCGAATGCGTTGGACGGTGGCGCCGGCGGGGCGTTGCCTCAGGGCCTTGAGCAGCTGCGGCTCCATGAGCGAGAGCTCCTGCATCCAGGCGTTCGTCGCAACGTCCACGAACAAGGTGCCGTCGCGGGTGACCATGCGCGCCATGGTCACGGCGGCGATCTGTTCGCCCACGAGCAGCGGCCACTCGTCGATGATCGAGGCCTGCTCGATGCGCTCACTCAGGCCGGCGCGTTCGAGGAAGCCGGCGAGCGCTTTGCCTAACGGTTCGGGCCGGCCCTTGCGCGACGTCATGTGCTCTCGCTCCGCACGGCACCGGCCGAGATCTGATAGTGCGCCAGGCGCGTGAGGCGCGGCGGAATGTCATCGGCGCGCGGCACGGCCAGCATCATCTGGCTGCTGCCCTGGGCGACGAGGAGCTCGAGGATACGGGCCGCGCGCCGTGCATCGAGCTCGGCGAACGGGTCGTCGAGCAAGACCACCGGCTCGCTGCCCGATGCGGCCCGCCGTGTGGTCGATTCGAGCAGCCGCAACGCGATCGCGGCGGTGCGCTGCTGTCCGGCCGAGCCGAAGGCGCGCAGGTCGCGGCCGCCGAGGGTGAGGGACAGGTCGTCGCGGTGTGGGCCGGCGTGCGTGAGGCCGCGGCGAATATCGGCGGCACGGCTGCGCGCGAGCGCGTCGCGGAGCGCGGCCTCCGGGTCGTCCGGCTCGGCGATGCTGCTGGCGTAGGACAGGTCGGCCGGCGCACGCTCGCCGATGGCGGCGCAGAGCTCGACGTATCGCGCGCGTTGGGCGAGCGCCCACTCGCGGCGAGTGCGCCACAGCACCGCGCCGTGTTCCGCCAGCGGCGCTTCCCACACGGCCACGCTCTCCTCCTGCCGGGCACCGGTGACGCCCGGTCGCCGCATCGCGGCACTCCGTTGGGCGAGTGCGGCGCGGTAGCGCTGCAGCGCTGCGAGATACGGGCGGGAGCTCAGGGCGAGCATCATGTCCAGGAACCGCCGCCGCGCGCCGGGCGCGCCGGCCACGATCTCCGCGTCGCGCGGTGAAAACAACACGGCCGGGAACGCGCCTAACGCATCGGTGAGGCGCGGCCGCTCGTCGCTGTCCACCAGCACGCGTTTGCGTTTGCCGGCGCGCTCGAAGCCGACGGAAACCGCGCGGTGCCCCGCGTTCGCCATCTCCGCGGCGACGTAGAAGCCGGCCGTGTCGAAGCGGACGAGCTCCGCGTCGCGCGCACCGCGGAACGAGCGCAGCAGCTGGAGATAATGAATCGCCTCGAGCAAGTTCGTCTTGCCCTGGCCGTTCTCGCCCACGAGCGCAAAGCCCTCGGGCGGCGGTGCGATGTCGACGCGCGCGAGATTGCGGAAGTCCCGGATCGCGAGGCGCGTGAGCAGCGCTCGCACCGGCGTCTCCGGTGCGGTGACCGCTGGGTCGGCCGGCTGCGGGCGCGCGTCGGCCACGACCATGCCTAACGGCCGGTGAACCGTGCGGCGCGCTTCTCGAGGAACGCCTGCATGCCCTCGTGCATGTCGGCGGTGGCGGACAGGAGGCCGAAGTACGACGCCTCGAGTTCGAGCCCGGCGTCGAGCGGCAGATCATCGCCGCGGTTCACAGCCTCGATGCAGAGCCCGACTGCGAGCGGGCCGAACGCGATGATCTGCCGCAGCATGCGCTCGGCGTCGCCGAGCAGGTCCGCGGCCGGGACGACCTTGTTCACGAGGCCGATCCGGTGTGCTTCGGCGGCGTCGATCACCTCGCACGTGAGCAGCAGCTGCAGCGCCCGTCCTTTGCCGACCAGCCGGACCAGCCGTTGTGTGCCGCCGTAGCCGGGCGTGATGCCCAACTTGAGCTCGGGCTGGCCGAGTTTGGCCGTGTCCGCGGCGATGCGGATGTGACACGCCATCGCCAGCTCGCAGCCGCCGCCTAACGCAAAGCCGTTGACCGCCGCGATCACCGGCTTGGGGCAGCTTTCGATGCGCGAGAACACCGCCTGCCCCGCGCGCGCGCGGGCCTGTCCATCGGTGGGACCTTGCCGCGACAGCTCCGCGATGTCGGCGCCGGCCACGAACGCCCTCGTGCCCGCGCCGGTGATCAGCGCGCCCGCGACATCTTCGCGTCGCTCGACCAACGCCATCGCTTGATCCAACTCGGCGATGGTTTCGTCGTTGAGCGCATTGAGCTTGTCGGGGCGATTGACGCGTACGGTCGCGACGCGATCGTGGACGTCGAAGGCGAGATTCTCGAAGGGCATGGTCGGCGGGGCGGAGAGGAATGGGCGGCGGCGGGTGCCCAGGGCGCGCGACCCGAAATGTAATGCGCATCCGTGCCGACGCCCCAAGCGGTGCGTGTTCCGCCTCCACCACACGGCGGGTACGTTTACGGCCGTGAATCCGATCCAGGCCGTACGCTGGGCGCCGGACTGCCATGCCGTCCGCATCATCGATCAGACGGCGTTGCCCGAGCGGTTCATTGAGCGCGACTTGCGTTCGCTGGACGACGTGTGCACGGCCATCTCGTCGATGGCGGTGCGCGGCGCGCCGGCCATCGGCATCGCCGGTGCGCTGGGCCTCGTCGCGTCCTTGGGCGCATACGGCGACCAGACGCTCGATCAGCTCCGCGCACGAGTTGCGGTGCATGCGCGGCGCATCGTGAGCACGCGGCCGACAGCGGCGAACCTGGCGTGGGCCGTGAACGCGGTGGCGGCCGAAGCGGGAGGGCCCGTTGCATCGGCCGCCGATGCGCTGCAGGCGATGCGCGACAAGGCCGGCGCGCTGCTCGCGGACGATATCGCGATGTGCCGCCGCATTGGCGAGTTAGGCGAGCCGTTGCTCGCCGACGGCGCGCGCGTGCTCACGCACTGTAACGCGGGCGCGCTCGCCACCACGGGTATTGGTACGGCGCTGGCGCCGGTCTACGTGGCCGCCGAGCACGGACGTCGCGTGTCGGTTCTGGCGTGCGAGACGCGTCCACTGCTCCAGGGGGCCCGGTTGACGGCCTGGGAGCTCTCACGCGCCGGCGTGCCCGTTCGCGTGATCACCGATGGTGCGGCGGCCGGCGCCATGCGCGACGGTCGCGTCGACCTGGTGATCGTCGGCGCGGATCGCATCGCCGCCAACGGCGACGTGGCGAACAAAATCGGCACATACGCGCTCGCGCTCGCGTCGCGGCACCACGGGATTCCGTTTTATGTCGCGGCGCCGACCTCCACGTTCGATGTGACGATCGCGAACGGCGCCGCGATCCCGATCGAGCAGCGCGGCCGCGACGAAGTGGCGCGCGTTGCCGGACGCGCGATTGTGCCTAACGATGTACCCGTCGACAACCCCGCGTTCGACGTCACTCCCGCCGAGCTCGTCACCGCGATCGTGAGCGACCGCGGCATTCACCATCCGCCCTATCGATTCGATCCGTGAAGCACGTCCTTGCGATCGACCAGGGCACCACGGGCTCGACATCGCTCGTCATCGATGCGTCGGGTCGCATCATTGGCCGGGGATACCGCGAGATCCCGCAGCACTTCCCGCAGCCTGGTTGGGTGGAGCACGACGCCCACGACCTCATCGCGTGCACGCGCGCCGCCGCGTGCGACGCCATCGCGCAGGCCAACGTGATGCCCGACGTCATCGGCATCACCAATCAGCGCGAAACCGTGGTGATGTGGGACCGGTCGACCGGCGAGCCGGTGGGCCGCGCGATCCTGTGGCAGGACCGTCGCACCGCGCCGCGCTGCGCCGCGCTCGCGGGCGAATCGGATGCGATCGCCGCGCGAACCGGACTCGTCGTCGATCCGTACTTTTCAGCGACCAAGCTCGAGTGGTTGTTGTCGCACGACACCATTGCCAAGCGCGCCGAGCGCGGCGAGCTGCTTGCCGGCACGGTGGACACGTGGCTGATCTGGAACCTCACCGGCGGGCTGGTCCACGCGACGGACCCGACGAACGCATCGCGCACGATGTTGTTCGACATCGGCGCGCTCGACTGGAGCGACGATCTGTGCCGCGTGTTCGGAGTGCCGCGTGGCATTCTTCCCGAGGTCAGAGCGTCGAGCGCCTCGTTCGGCACGGCGGGAGCGGGGCATTTCGGCGCGGAAATTCCGATTCATGGCGTGGCCGGCGATCAGCAGGCGGCGCTGTACGGCCAAGGGTGTTGGCGGCCGGGAGACGGGAAGAACACGTACGGCACGGGCGCGTTCCTGCTGCTCAACACTGGTCGAACGCGTGCGCCGGCCGGGGGCGGCCTGCTGGCCACGGTGGCGTGCGACGAAACCGGCGCGGCCGCGTACGCGCTCGAGGGCGCCATCTTCATCGCCGGAGCGGCGGTGCAGTGGCTGCGCGATGGGTTAGGCATCATCGAGCGCGCGGCCGACAGCGAGCGGCTCGCGGCGTCCGTCGATTCGACGGGCGGCGTGTACTTCGTTCCCGCGCTCGTCGGACTGGGCGCGCCGTATTGGGAGCCAGGGGCGCGCGGAACCATTGTGGGTCTCACGCGCGGCACGACGCGTGCGCACCTGGTGCGTGCGGCGCTCGAGGCGATGGCGTATTCGACGGCCGACGTGCTGGCGCTCATGCGCGAGCGGAGCGGCGCATCGTTCGAGCGGCTGCGCGTGGATGGCGGCGCGACCGAGAACGGCTGGCTCATGCAGTTCCAGGCCGACGTGCTCGGCGTGCCTGTGGAGCGACCCGACGTGATCGAGACCACTGCGTTAGGCGCCGCCGGATTGGCCGGCGTGGCCACGGGCGTGTGGCCGAACGCCGCCGGATTTCTGGCGACGCGCCAGTACCGTCGCTTCGAGCCCGGATCGGGCGCCCGCGCGGCCGGCGACGGCGCCCGTAGTTGGGCGCGCGCCGTCCGGGCCGCGCTCGCCTGGTCACGGGACACAGCCTGATGCGCACCCTCGTCCTCGCGCTCTCCTTGTCGATCGGCGGCCACCAGGGCGGCGACAGGTGGCTCGCCCCAGACAAGCTCAAGCACTTCTTCATGTCCGCGTTCATCGAAAGCGCGAGCTACAGTGCCCTCCGCGCGACCCGGGTGGACCGCCACGATGCGCTCGTGAGCGCGGCAGGAATTGCGGTGAGCGTCGGGCTCGCCAAGGAACTCCACGATTCCCGGACCCAGGAAGGATTTTCGGCGCGCGACCTCACGTGGGACGTCGCCGGAACGGCTGTGGGCGCGGCGTTTCTGACGCACGCCCAGTAGAAACTATGAGTGTCACATTGCTCCGTCCGCACTCGATATATTCAGAGGGTCGCGTCCGACGGGGGACCGACGTTTGCTACAGCCCGGAGCTGTCGATATGAGCGATACCGCGAGCAAGCCGACCACAGTACCGACGCAGCCGACCGCGGAGCGTCGAACGAACGTCGCGTTGCGGTCGCTCGTCAACGAAATGTTGCAGCAGGTGCGGGACCTGAGCCGGCGGACCGCGGCCTGGAGTGTCGAGGAACGGGCGCAGGCGGAGGCGGAGCTCGAGATGATCATGGCGCGCGTGCGGTCCGAAGCCGCACGATTGCGAGTCGCCCCATAGCACGCGGGCGTCGGTACTTGAGGAAGCGAAAGGTATGTCGTTGAAACCGCGTACGAAGTTTCTGTTAGGCGGAGCGCTGGTGCTCGCCGTGGCCGGCTATCTGATGGCGAGTGCGATCGCCCAGACCGGCACCTACTATCTCACGCCGACCGAGCTCGCCTCGCGAGTCGCGCACGATCCGTCATTCTACGGAACGGGCATAAAAGTCGGCGCGCGGGTCGTGCCGGGATCGGTGGTGCGCGCGCCCGGTGGACGCGACATGACGTTCAGCGTCACCGATGGCGACAAGACGTATCCCGTGAGCTTTCACGGCATCGCGCCCGACACGTTCACCGACAGTGTGGACGTCGTCATGGACGGACGCCTCGCACAGGACGGAACCTTCCGCGCGACGACCGTGCTCGCGAAATGCGCGTCGCGATACGAGAACGCGCCGGAGAAGTACCGCGCCACGCCCGGCTATCGCGCGGGCACGGCTGCCGCGGCGCGCACGTGATCCTCATTGGTGAGTTGTCGCTGTGGGTCGCGCTCCTCATGGCGGCCTGGGGAACGACGGCGGGGTTCGCTGGCGCCTACACACACCGGACGGAGCTGATAGCGAGCGCGCGCCGCGCGTTGTTCGCGATGTGCGCGTTCGTGGTGCTCGCGTCCATCGGATTATGGACGGCACTGCTCACGTCCGATTTCTCATTCCGCTTCGTCGCGTCGTACACGAGCGCGAATCTGCCGAGCGTCTACAAATTCACGGCGTTCTGGGCCGGACAAGAAGGGTCGCTGCTTTTCTGGGCGCTCATCCTCTCGATTTATGCGACCATCGCCGTCTATACGGGACGGAAGAGCAATCGCGAGCTGATGCCGTGGGTGGTGCCCACGCTCTCGGCGATCGCGCTGTTCTTCATTCTCGTGCTGTGTTTCGGCGCCAATCCGTACGCGCGTCTCGACTGGATCCCGCCGGACGGCCGCGGGCTCAACCCGCAGCTGCAGAACCCCGGAATGGCGGCGCATCCGCCCAACCTGTACCTGGGCTACATCGCCACGGCGATCCCGTTCGCGTTCGCCGTCGCGGCGCTCATCACGCGCCGGCTGGACGCCGAATGGCTCAGTTCCGTTAGGCGGTGGGTGCTGCTGTCGTGGTTCTTCAACACCGTCGGGATCGTGCTCGGCATGTGGTGGGCGTACGTCGAGTTGGGGTGGGGCGGATACTGGGCGTGGGATCCCGTGGAGAATGCGTCGTTCCTGCCGTGGCTCATCAACACGGCGTTCCTGCACTCCATCATGGTGCAGGAAAAGCGCGGGATGCTCCGCAAGTGGAACGTGACGCTCGTCGTGTCGGCGTTCCTGCTCTCGATCCTGGGGACGTTCATCACGCGGAGCGGGGTGATTTCGAGCGTGCACGCGTTCTCGCAATCGTCGGTGGGCTACTGGTTCCTCGGCTTCCTGGTCATCGCGATCGCTGTCACGGCGTATCTCGTGACGACGCGGCTGTCCGATCTCCGCTCCAGGGCGGAGCTGGAGAGTATGGTGAGCCGCGAAGCGACGTTCCTGTTCAACAATCTGTTGTTGTGCGGGATTGCGTTCTCGATCTTGTGGGGCACGCTGTTCCCGATCCTGAGCGAAGCCGTGCGCGGCACGAAAATCACGGTGGGTCCGCCGTTCTTCAATCAGGTGAACATCCCACTCGGCCTCGGCTTGCTTGCGCTCACCGGCATCGGTCCGCTCATCGCGTGGCGGCGGGCTTCCGTTAGGAATCTGCGCCGGCAGTTCACCGGGCCGGTCGTCTGCGGCGTGCTCGTGGGCGTGGCGCTCCTGGCGTTCGGGATGCGCGCGTACTACTCGGTGATGGCCTATGCGCTGGGCGGATTCGTGCTCGGCACGATTGCGCAGGAGTTTCAGAAGGGCGCGTCGGCGCGGCACCGGATGTACGGCGAACCGTATCCCGTGGCGCTGTTTCGTCTCGTCGCACGCAACCGCAGGCGATACGGCGGATACATCGTGCACGTGGGCGTCGTGGTGTTGTTCGCCGCGTTTGCCGGCCTGGCGTTCAAGAAGGAATTCGACGTGACGTTGCGCGCCGGCCAAACGTTCTCGGCGGTCGACGGCTTCGGCGATCACTGGACGTTCGTGAGCCAGGGCGTATCCGACTACGATGAGCTCAATCGCCACACGACGGCGGTGCTGCTCGAGGCGCGTCGCAACGGGAAGTTCGTCGGCATGATCAAGAGCGAGAAGCGCCAGTACTTGGACAGCCAGGGCAACCCGACCTTCGAGCCGGCCACCGAGGTGGGTATTCTCGACAAGCCGCACGAGGACGTGTATACGGTGCTCGCCGGCGTGATCGGTGAGGACACGGCCGAGATGCGCATCACGTTCAACCCGCTCGTGTGGTGGGTGTGGTACGGCGGGATGATCATGGCGTTAGGCGGACTCATCGTCATGTGGCCGCAGGCCGAGCGCCGCCGCGCGCAGGCGGGGTACATGGCGCCGCTCGCTCCGGGGCTCGTGGACGCCGGTACCGAGGCGGTGGGCTGATGCCGACGCGACGCCAATTTCTGGCGACGTTAGGCGCAAGCGTCGCGACCGCATCGCTCGCGCGCGTGCTGCCGGCCCAGCAGGCCATGCAGGGGATGAACACGGGCACGGCGAACGTGCCGATGGACGAAGCGCGCTACCGTCCCGTGCGGCTGCCGTCGCGCGGCACCGGGCCGTCGATGAGCAATACCCAGCGGGACGCGCTGGAGCACCAGATCCATTGCCAGTGCGGCTGCAATCTGGATGTGTTCACGTGCCGCACCACGGACTTCAGCTGCCAGGTTTCCCCGCCGATGCACCACGATGTGATGGCGCTGGTGGAAGGCGGCTATTCGGGCCAGGAGATCATCGGCGCGTTCGTGAACGTCTACGGCGAGCGCGTGCTCATGGAGCCCGAGAAGCGCGGCTTCAACCTCGCCGGCTGGTTCATGCCGTTCGTCGCGTTAGGCGGTGGCACGGCGCTCGTGATCGCGCTGCTGCGCCGGTGGCGGCATGCCCCGCCGGCGACCGAACCGGAACCGGTTGCCACGCTGCCCGTGCACGCGACCTCCGACGAGCTCGAGCGGCTCGACCACCTGGTGCGCCGCGACGACGCATGATCGCTCTCGTGCTCGGAACGGTGCTGGCGCTCGCGGCGCTGGCATTCGTGCTCGTCCCGTTGTTCGTCGCGCCGCGCACGCCGGACGTCACGGTGCCGCGGCAGTCGGCGCCCGATGCACCGGTGGATGCGATCGCGGCACTGCGCGAGGTCGAGTTCGATCGCGAAACGGGAAAGCTCTCCGACTCCGACTACGCGACGCTGAAAGCCGAGTACACGCGGGACGCGCTCGCGGCGCTCCGGGCGCGGGACGCCGCGCCGTCGAGCGTGAGCGATGCGGACGTCGAGGCGATGATCCTGGCGTATCGGGCGCCGCGGCGGTCGTGCGCGACGTGCGGCCCGCGTCCCGAGGCGGACGCGCTCTACTGCTCGACGTGCGGGCGCTTCCTGGCCGGCGCGTGCGCGCGGTGCGGGGCGAGCGTCACCGAGCCCGGCGCCCGCTATTGTCCGGCCTGCGGCGCGACGCTCGCCGCCTAACGGCAGGCCGCCGGGTTAGGAGCCCGCGTGTGCGTTGCTGATCGCGGGCACCCCGGGGGAAGAGGGAAGCGCTCGCTGGCGCTCGCTTGGGGAAGCGCTGCGCTGGGGGAAGCGGCGGCGACGCCGCCTGAGGGAGTGGAACAACATCGATGGTCTGCGCGACGAGAGTGCCATGCGCGTGTCCCGCGATGCGGCACCCTCCATCCAGAGGCAACTGATGTCCTTCCGCTCCCTCAGGCGGCGTCGCCGCCGCTTCCCCAAGCGCAGCGCTTCCCCCAGCGAGCGCAGCGAGCGCTTCCCGCTTCCCTCTTGTCTCTGACTCCTGGGATCCGAAACTGCGCCGCGTTGCGGCGCCCGCGGTGCACGCGATATGCTTGCGATAGCGGACCACACCAGAGACGAGGCATGCGCATCGACCTCGACGTAAACGGCAGTCGCCACTCGGTGGACATCGATCCATCACAGACGCTGCTCGACGTGCTGCGAGACGAGCTCGGCCTTACGGGAACGAAATACGGATGCGGCGAGGGCCGGTGCGGCGCGTGCATGGTCCTTGTCGGCTCGCACGCGGTGGCGTCGTGCACGGTACCGGCGCAGTCGGCGGCAGGTGCGAAGATCACCACCATCGAAGGACTGGAGCACGACGGCCATCTGCATCCGGTGCAGCAGGCTTTTCTCGACGAGCAGGCGTTCCAGTGCGCGTACTGCACGCCGGGGATGATCATGGCCGGCGTGGCGCTGCTGCGCGCGAATCCGCAGCCGACCGCGGGCGAGATCGCGCAGGGGCTGGAGACCAACGTCTGTCGCTGCGGCACGTATCCGCGCATCGTCGCGGCCGTTAGGCGCGCGGCCGCGGCCGGCGGCGGGGAGTCGCGGCCGTGATCACGCGCGACCAATCCGAAGGCGCATCGCGCCGGGAGTTCTTGAAGATGCTGGGTGGCGGCCTCCTGGTGGTGCTCGTGACGCGCGACGCCCTGGCGGCGCCCGCGCTCGGTGCCCGCCTAACCGAGGCGGCGCCGGGCGCGCCGCAGATCCCGGAAGACGTGAACGCATGGCTGCACATCGACCACAACGGCGCCGTGACGGTGTTCACCGGCAAGGTCGAGTTTGGCCAGGGCATCCGCACCTCGCTCGCCCAGGAAGTGGCCGAAGAGCTGCGCGTGCCGCTGTCATCCATTCGGCTCGTCATGGGCGACACGATGCTGACGCCGTTCGACATGGGTACCTTCGGCAGCCGCTCGACGCCGCAGATGGGCACGCAGCTCCGCAAGGTCGCCGCGACCGCGCGCGAGCGCCTCGTCGCGCTGGCTGGCGCGCGCTGGCACGTCGACCACGGCGGCCTAACGGCGGCCGACGGACGCGTCACCGATCCGCGCACCGGCCACTCCCTGCGCTACGGCGAGCTGACCGCAGGGCGCGCGATCACGGCAACGGTGAGCGACGATGTCGCGCTCACCCCCAAGCCGCATTGGACGGTGGCCGGCACGTCCGCGCCCCGCGTCGGCGCGCGCGACCTCGTCACGGGACGGCACCAGTACACGTCGGACATGCGCGTGCCGAACATGCAGTACGCGAAGATGTTGCGCGCGCCTTCGCTAGGCGCCACGCTGGCATCGCTGGATGCGAGCGCGGCGCAGACGATGCCGGGCGTGGTGGTCACACGCGACGGCGACTTCGTCGGCGTCACGGCGCCCTCGGCGGCCGCGGCCGCCAAAGCGTTAGGCGCGCTGCGCGCCACGTGGACGCCGGCACCCGGTGCGGCGCCGTCGTCGCGGGACATCTACGACTACCTCCGCCATACGCCAGCGCAGGAAGCCGGCCCCGGACACGAAGGCGGTTCCACGGAACCGTTCGAGCGCGGCGACGTGACCGCCGCGCTCGCGGCCGCGCCCCACCGCCTCACGCAATCGTATACGGTGGCGTACATCGCGCACGTTCCGCTCGAGCCCCGCGCCGCGCTCGCCCAGTTCACGCACGAGGCCGGCGGCGACCGCCTCACAGTGTGGACCGGCACGCAGCGCCCGTTTGCCGTGCGCGACCAGGTCGCACAAGCGGTCGCAATGCCGAACGATCGTGTGCGGGTCATCGTGCCCGACACCGGCTCCGGGTACGGCGGCAAGCACACCGGCGAAGCCGCGGTCGAGGCCGCGCGCCTCGCCCAAAGAATCGGCCGCCCCGTCAAGCTCGTGTGGACACGCGAGGAAGAATTCCGTTGGGCGTACTTCCGCCCGGCCGGCGTCATTGACGTCGACGCCGGCGTCGATGCGAACGGGCTCATTACCGCGTGGACCTTCGACAACTACAACTCGGGCCCCGCCGCCATCAGGCCCTGGTACGCCATCGCCAATCAACGCGTCACGTTCCATCCGTCGGTGTCGCCGCTGCGCCAGGGCTCATACCGCGCGCTCGCGGCAACGGCCAATCATTTCGCGCGCGAGTCGCACGTGAGCGAGCTGGCGCGCATGGTCGAGATGGATCCCGTCGCGTTCCGGCTCAAGAACATCGACGATCCGCGCTTGCGCGATGTGCTGCAGAAAGCCGCCGACCGATTCGGATGGCCGGGCAGCAACCGTCAAGCAGGCCACGGCGTGGGCGTGGCGTGCGGCTTCGAGAAAGGCGGCTACGTGGCGACGTGCGCCGAAGTCTCGGTGGACCGCGGTTCCGGCGAGGTGCGCATCGTGCGCGCAGTGACGGCGTTCGACTGCGGCGCGATCGTGAACCCCGATGGTCTGCGCAACCAGATTTCCGGTGCACTGGTGCAGGGCATTGGCGGCGCGCTTTTCGAGAGCATCGAGTTCGACCACGGTGTGATTCGCAATGCACACCTGGCGGAATACCGCGTGCCGCGATTCAGCGACGTGCCGGCCATCGACGTGGTGCTGGTGGACCGGCCCGACGAGCCGTCGATGGGCGCGGGCGAAGCACCGATCATGGCGCTGGCGCCCGCGGTCGCCGCGGCGATCTTCGAGGCGACCGGCGTCCGGTTGCGCGCGCTGCCCATGGCGCCCACGGGCATCAAGTTCGCCGCGGCGTCGGGCGCCGGCTCCCGTTAGGCGTCGTCAGGGTCGGTACCCGCCGCTGTCGGGCCGGAATCGGCGGCCGCGTCGGTGCTGCCGCAGTGACTGGAACGTCTCACGCTGTTCCGGCGTCAAGACGCTGTCGATCTGCGCTTGCGTCGCGCCGATGAGCGTGCGGATTTGCGGCATCGTCGTTTTGCGAATCGAATCCAGCACCGCCATCCGCCGCTCGAGGATCGTGTCGATGCGCGCCTGCTGATCCGGCGTCAGGTGGAGTTGGCGTGCAAAGTCCGCGCGCATGCGCATCCGCGCGCTATCTGCGTTAGGCCCGCCGCGGATGATCGCGAACCGCCCGAACGGGCCATGCCTCGGCCGGAAGAACGCCCGGTCGAGCCCGATGCCGACGAGAATCCCGGCGATCAGCGTCACGCACACCACCACCGCCGCCATCGCACGCGGCGAAAAGCCGCCGTCCGGTCGATCCCCGCGCGGGTCCGTCATTGCGCGAGCACCTCGGCGGCGAACGATGCTGTCGTGGGCTGACCCACCATCGACACCGCGACATCCTGATCCGAGGCCACGCCGGTCACCGCTTCGATCAACGTTCCCCCCGGTTCGACCGACTCCGTCGCCGACCGATCGAGCGAGATCAACGCCACGGCCGCGATCCCCGCGGCCACCGCCAGCGGGATTGCCGCGCGCGTCCACAGCGCGGCGTGCTCCCACCAGCGCCGCCGCGCCACGACCACGCGCCCGCCTAACGCCCCGGCGTGGATGCGACGGGCCAACGCGTCCCAGTCCACCTCGTCGTACGGCGGCTTACCCGCCGCGCGCGCGAGATGCGCCGCAAGCTCCGCGTCCAGTTCGTCGTGAAAGTCGTCACTCATGGGTTCGTTCTCCGCGCAACGGCGCCAGTGCCTTGCGCAACGCGTGCCGCGCCATGTGGAGGTGCCACCGCACCGTCCCTTGTGATACGCCCAACAGTGCAGCGATCTCGACGCCCGACATCCCGTCGATGTCCGCCAACTCGACAATCAACCGCTGGCGCTGCGACAACCCGGCGAGCGCCGCCTGGAATCGCTCGCGAATCTCCGTCCGCTCGTACATGCCTGCCGGCGACGGCTGCGCCGCCTCCAACGTGTCCGTCGGCATTTCCTCCGTGCGACGGATCGCGCGCGCTTTCCGCGCGTTGAGTCCGCGGTTCACGACGATGCGAAAGAACCATGGGCCGAACGGCCGAGACAGGTCGAACGACGCGATCCGCTCGAGCGCGGTGAGAAACGCGTCCTGCACCAGATCCTCGGCGTCTTCGCGATGGCCTAACACACGGTACGCGATCGCGAACGCGCGGCGGAGGTAGCGGCGCACGATCAGGTCGAATGCCGCCACATCCCCGCGCTGCACCCGCGCCAGAATCGCCGCTTCTTCGGCGACGGTGCGCTCGCTGTCCGACGGCTGCACGGCGCTCGATTCCACCAACGCGCTCACGCCGGCTGCGACGCGCCACACCGGCGCGGATTCGACTGCCAATGTGCACGACACCTTCGACGCTTGCCTCTCCAGGAGCGACGCTCGATCCGCGGCCGACAACGTTCGGCCGCTCCCGATGCTATACCGGCTGGCGGACCAGAGCGTTGGGCGTCAGGGGCCGTTGTTGCCACCCATGCGCGAGCGCATCTGTTCGTCGCGCTTGGCTTCATCGGCATGAATCTTCGCCACGTTGTCGTCGAACTTCGGTTGTTGGTCCGTGGTCAGCAGTCCGCGCGCTTCAGCGAGCTCCTGGTCGCGCAATTGGCGCGCGCCGTTGCGCAGTGATGTGGCCGAATCCGGATCGGCGCCGTTCTGCAGGAGCGTCCACAATGCGCGTCCGTAGTCACCGAGCTGCGGACGATACGCCTTCTCGATTTTCTGGAGCGTGTCCTTTTGCGCGTCTTGGAGCTTGATGTCCTTGAACGCCGGCTTGAGCGCTGCCATGTCCTCGAAGCGCTTTTGCGTGTCGTCTTCGGACATCTGGCGATGTCCTCCGGGGCGGCCGCCATCCATGCCGCGTCGTCCCATGCCACCCATTCCACCCATGCCGCCGCCGCCGGGATATCCTTGGGCCGCAGCCACGCCCGGCCCGAAGGCAAGCGTGGCCGCCGCGACGCTCGCGAGTGTCAGCAGGGTCATCCGTCGCATCGATCATCTCCAGCTCGAGCCATCGGGGCGACGCGCGCGCGTCGCGTGAGCATGCATCATACATACACCGAACGCATCCAACTCGTTGGCTGTAGCGCGTGCGGTTGACACCCATCGGAGCCCGGGGTTATGCTGCGCGCCGGCGCATCGGGCCGTGCGCCGATCGGCCCCCTTCGCTCACTCTCGGGCGATGGGGCCGTTGTGTTGTTGAGGGAGGGTTGCTCGCGATGCCGATGACGTCACTGCGCCCCGGGGCGCGCGGCACACAATGGACGGATCAGGCGCTCGAGCTGCTGCGCCTGCGCCCGGGCAGCCGTGCGCCCAACGATCCAGGTGTCGTGGGCGTGAGCGATCCTCGCGCGCAGGCGCTGTTCGTGTACGCCGGCGCGACGGCGGTCGCCGCGCTCGAGCGTCTCGACACCACCCGCCACGGCCTAACGGCCGCCGCCGCCGAGCAGCGCCGCGACGAGATCGGTCTCAACGAGATCGCGCACGAGACGGAGCCGGCGTGGTACGTCCAACTGGTGCACGCCTTCATCAATCCATTCATCGGCGTGCTCGCCGTGCTCGGCGTGGTGTCGTACCTCACCGGAGACGTGAAAGCGGTGATCGTGATATCGGTGATGGTCACGATCAGCGCGCTGCTGCGATTCCTGCAAGAATTCCGATCCAACCGCGCCGCGGTCGCGCTCAAAGCGATGGTGCGCACGAGTGCCACCGTCGAGCGCACCGATGAGCCGTCCGAGGACGATCCATCGCCGCGCCCGCGCCGCCGCGAGGTGCCCATCGAGGAGCTCGTCCCGGGCGACGTGATCGCGCTGTCCGCCGGCGACATGGTGCCCGCCGACGTGCGCTTCCTGTCGGCCAAGGATTTGTTCGTGAGCCAATCGGCGCTCACCGGCGAGGCCGTGCCCGTCGAGAAAGGCGACGCGCCGGTGAATGTCGTGTCCGGCAGCATCACGTTAGGCGAGCTCCGCAACATCGGCTTCCTCGGGACGTCGATCGTGAGCGGCACCGCGGCGGCGGTGGTGGTCGCGACCGGCGATCGCACGTACTTCGGCGCCATGGCCAGGAGTCTCATCGGCCGCCGGCCCGTCACGTCGTTCGACATCGGCGTCAACAAGGTGAGCTGGCTGCTCATCCGGTTCATGCTCGTCATGGTGCCGATCGTCTTCGTGATCAACGGCGTGTCCAAGGGCGATTGGCTGCAGGCGTTCCTCTTCGGCGTGGCCGTGGCCGTCGGCCTAACGCCGGAGATGCTGCCGATGATCGTGACCGCCAACCTCGCCAAGGGCGCGGTGGTGATGGCGCGCCACAAGACGATCGTCAAGCGCCTCAACGCCATTCAGAATTTCGGCGCGATGGACGTGCTGTGCACCGACAAGACCGGGACACTCACGCAGGACCGCATCATCCTCGAGCGCCACCTGAATGTCGTCGGCGAGGACGATGAGTCGGTCCTCGCGTTGGCCTACCTGAACAGCACCTATCAGACGGGGTTGCGCAGCCTGCTCGATCGCGCGGTGCTCGAGCACAAGGACCTGAGCGAAGAGCTGCGCGTCGAGCGCGACTTCCGCAAGGTCGACGAGATCCCGTGGGATTTCGCGCGCAAGCGCATGTCGGTTGTCGTGGAGCAGAAGCAGACTGCGCATGTGCTCATCTCCAAGGGCGCCGTGGAAGAGATCCTCGCGGTCTGCACGCACGTGCGCGATGAAGAGGTCGTCACGCCGCTCACGGTGGACGCCGCCGAGAGCGCGGTCGATCTCGCGCGCGAGCTCAACGAGGATGGACTGCGCGTGGTCGCGGTCGCGTACCGGGAATTTCCCGTGTGCGAACGCGCGTACAGCGTGAGCGACGAGTCGGCCCTCGTGCTCGCCGGCTTCATCGGGTTTCTCGATCCGCCCAAGGAAACCGCGGGCCCCGCGCTCACCGCGCTGCGCGACCACGGCGTCACGGTGAAGATCCTCACGGGCGACAACGACGTCATCGCGCGCAAGGTGTGCCACGACGTCGGCCTCGAGCCGGGCGACATTGCGTTAGGCGCCGAGCTCGAGGACCTGTCGGATGAGGACCTGTCCGACCTCGCCGCGCGCACCACGATCTTCGCCAAGCTCACGCCCACGCAGAAAACGCGCATCGTCGGCGCGCTCCGCAGTCGCGGGCACACCGTCGGCTTCCTCGGCGACGGCATCAACGACGCCGGCGCGCTGCGCGAGGCCGACGTCGGCATCTCCGTCGACTCCGCGGTCGACATCGCCAAGGAATACGCCGACATCATCCTGCTCGAGAAGAGCTTGATGGTGCTCGAGGAGGGCGTGCTCGAGGGACGCAAGACCTTCGGCAACATCATGAAGTACATCAAAATGACGGCAAGCTCGAACTTCGGGAACGTGTTCAGCGTCCTCATCGCGAGCGCGTTCCTGCCGTTCCTGCCCATGCTGCCCATTCAACTACTCATCCAGAACCTGCTCTACGACATCTCGCAGATCTCTATTCCGTTCGACGACATGGACGCCGAGTATCTCGCGCGCCCGCGCATCTGGAAAGCGGACGACATCGGCCGGTTCATGGTGTGCATCGGGCCCATCAGCTCGATTTTCGACGTCGCGACGTTTCTCATCATGTGGTACGTATTCAAGGCGAACGCCGTGGGCCACCAAGCGCTGTTCCAATCGGCCTGGTTCGTCGAGGGGCTGTTGTCGCAAACACTCATCGTGCACATGATTCGCACCGCGAAAGTGCCGTTCCTGCAAAGCCGCGCCGCGTGGCCGGTGCTGGCGCTCACCGCCACCATCATGGTCATCGGCATAGCGCTCCCGTTCATTGCGTTAGGCGAACGCGTGGGCCTGACGCCGCTGCCGGGCAGCTACTTCGTCTGGCTGGTCGCGATCCTATTGGCGTACGGGCTGCTCACGCAGGTCGTGAAGACCCGGTATATCCGTCGCTTCCACGCCTGGCTGTAGCTCGATGCGATTCGCTTCGATGATTCACGCCGTCGACGCACACGCGTGCGGCGAGCCTGGTCGCGTGATCGTCGGCGGCGTGATCGACGTGCCCGGTGCATCGATGTTCGAGAAGATGTGCCACCTGCGCGACCACGCCGACGCGCTCCGGCTGCGCATGCTGCGCGAGCCGCGCGGCTACCCCGCCGCCAACTGCAACGTGATCCTGCCGCCCACGCATCCGGACGCGGACGCGGGCTTTGTGATCATGGAGCAGGTCGAGTACCCCGGCATGTCGGGCACCAACACGATCTGCGTCACGACGGTGCTGCTCGAGACGGGCATGGTGCCGATGCGAGAGCCGGTGACCGAGCTCACCCTCGAGACGCCCGCGGGTCTCGTGCGCGTGCGCGCAGAGTGCGCAAACGGCAAAGTCGAGCGCGTCACGTTCCGCAACGTCCCCGCCTTCGCGGTGCATCTCGACGCGCCGGTCGAGGTGCCGCACCTGGGCACCGTCCCGGTCGATGTCGCGTACGGCGGAATGTTTTACGTCATCGCCGACGCGGCGCGCTTCGGCCTCCGCCTGACGCCGGACGAGGGCCGCGACATCGTGCGGTTCGGCGAGATGATCAAGGCTGCCGCCCGCGAGCAGTTGCCGGTGGTCCATCCCGAGCAGCCAGGGTTCTCCGGCATTACGATCGCGCAGTTGTCGGGTGCGCCGGCCTCGCCAGGCGCGCACGCGCGTAACGCCGTCGTCGTTTCGACGGGCACCCTCGACTGGAACCGTCCCGCCACGTGGACGGGGGCCATCGACCGCTCGCCGTGCGGCACCGGCACGTGCGCGAAGATGGCGACGCTCCATGCGCGCGGCCTGCTGACGCTCGAGCGAGACTTCCACCACGAGGGCGTGTTAGGCACCGTGTTCACCGGGCGCCTCGTGGAGGAAACGACGGTCGGACCGTACCGCGCCGTCGTGCCCACCCTCAGCGGTCAGGCGTGGATCACCGGCTTCAGCTCCTACGTGGTCGACCCAACCGATCCGTTCCCCGACGGCTTCACGGTCGGCGACATCTGGTGACGGCCGCGACCGCCGACGATCAGCGTTAGGAACCAGCTGGTTCTTCGGCTTTGGCGATCACCGCGGCCATCTCGGCGGGGTGGAGCGCCGTTCGCGCCTCACGTGGCGCGCGGCGTGACCTTCCAGTACACGGCGTAGCGCTCGTCGATCACGGTGTTGAGGGGGACGAGCGTCACGTCGGTCGGCTGCCCAACGGTGCGGAACTCGAGCGGCGCGCCCGGGCGCGACCGTTTCGTGATCCAGGCCGATAGGTCGCTGCCCGACGACACGAACGACGGTGCCGGCACCGGGTCGGCCTTGTACTCCGGCACCGTGCGCGGTTTGGTGGGTTCGGCGCGCAGCACGTCCGGTGTGAGACCGGCTGTACCGAACCGACCGGCCAGCACCAACGGTCCATACATCATGGCCTGGACCGTCGCATCGTCCGGCGTCGCATCGGCGTGCAGCGCCATCGGCAGCGTCAGCTCGAGCCGGTCGCCATCCCGCCACGTGCGGTCGAGCACCAGATAGCTGCTCGGCGCCGCGAACGCATCCAGTCGGCGGCCGTTGAGCGACGCCGATCCGCCGCGCCCAACCCAGTAAGGCACGCGCACGCGCATCGCGAAGCGCGTCGGGCGCGAGCAGCGTATCGTGAGATGCGTCGATTCCTCGAGCGGGAACCGCGTCTCCTGCACCAGGCGGACGCCGCGCTCCTGCCAGTCGAGCTCCGACGCGATGAACAGATTGACGTAGACGCCGGCGTCGTCGTGAAAGTAGATGCTGTCGCCGAACTTCGAGTACGACTCGAGCCCGGTCCCGTTGCAGCACCAGAACGACTCGTTGGGATGGCCGAACAGTTTCCAGAATCCGGACGCGAGCGGCACGTAGTAGAGCGTCATGCCATCCGCGGGATGCTGTGTGCCCAGGATGCCGTTGAACAGCGCCCGTTCGTAGAAATCGGCGCAGCGCGGGTCGGCCGTCCACCCGAACACGTGCCGCGTCAGCTTGAGCATGTTGTACGTCGTGCAGCACTCCTGCGTGTATCCGCTCAGCTGCGTCGAGAGGATATCCGGCTCCGCCTGCCATCCTTCGCCGTTGCTCGTGCCGCCGGTGCAGTACGCGCGATGACCCGTGACCTCACGCCAGAAATAGTCGGCCACCGCGTGATAGCGCGCATCGCCCGTCACTTCGTACCGGCGCGCGGCGCCGATGATCTTGGGAATCGTGGTGTTGACGTGCAGCCCCATGAGCTCGTCGCGGCCCATCGCGAGCGGTGCGAATACTCGCTCGTGATCGAACCGGTGCGCGAGGTGCGCCCACTGCGCGTCGCCCGTCACGGCGGAGAGGTTGTACAACACTTCGTTCATCCCGCCGTACTCGCGCTCCAGCACGCGCGCCATTTCCTCATCGCCTAACGGGCTAACCCAGCCGCGCGTCCACGTCGCGAGTTCCGTCAACACCGTCATCGCCTGTGCGTTGCCGGTGTACGTGTACGTGTCCAACAAGCCGGCCATGATCTTGTGGATCGTATAGAACGGCGCCCACACGTTCTTCCCTTCGCGCAGCCGGTCGAAGAACTCCTCGGGGAAGGCGCTCACGTAGCCGTTGCCGTGCACCTGTTGGCACTGTGCCAGCACGCTCACCACGTACGCGCCGCGCTTGCGCAGCTCGGGATCGCGCATGCTCGTGCTCATGAGCGCGCACCCCGACATGAAGTGCCCCGTATAGTGTCCGCGCAACTCGTTCACCGGCGCCTCCCACCCACCCACCGGTTGGGCCGACGACGGGAGACCAGCCGTGATACGGAACATGTGCAGCAGGCGATCCGGATCGACACTCGCGAGATGGCGCCGCGCGATCTCCGCTGCGTCGAGAAACGGGCCTGGTCCGAGCTGCACACGAGCGAGGTCGAACGGTTGCGCGATGGTCGGATCAGTCGCGCTCGGTGACATCCAGTGCCGACGTCCATCGGCCAACGCACGGCGTGGCCAGATCGTCGCGGCCGCGGCTGCCGCTGCGGCCCCGATCACGAACTCCCGGCGCGTCACGTCGCCACTCATTGAATTGACTCCATGCTCGCACGACGATAGTCCGGTCGCATCGCACGCAACGCTCGTGCGCGCAGACCCATTTTGCGATGCTATCCGGAGGTACCGTCGACGTCAACACAAGCCCCCGTAGCCGCTTGACCGCGCGTCAGCGAGCTGCGTAGTCTCCGCACCATGCGATCTCATGCGACTGCGACGTCTCCGGCGACGCTCGACGCCGTGCTCCGCCGCGATCTCGCCGTGCTCGATCACGCGGATCTCCGGCGTGAGACGCATCCGGTGTGCGCGCGTCGCGGTGCTGCTGTGTCCGCCGATGGCCGGCCTGCGATCGACTTCTCGTCTAACGACTACCTCGGCCTGGCCGGTGATCGGCGGATCGCCGATGCGACCTCGGCCGCGCTCGAGCGCGAAGGCACCGGTGCTGCCGCCGCACGACTCATCTCGGGGACGAACGAGTTGCACGAGCAGCTCGAGGCGGCGCTCGCGAGGTTCAAGGGCACCGAGGCCGCGCTGCTCTTCGCCAGCGGATACGCCGCGAACACCGGTGCGATTCCCGCGTTGGCGTCGCGGGGCGACATCATCTATGCCGACGCGCTCAACCACGCGTCGCTCATCGACGGCTGCCGCCTCTCGCGCGCCGAAGTCAAGATCTTTCCGCACCTCGACGTCGAACGTCTCGGCGACATGCTCCAGGACGACGCGCCGCACAATGGTCGTCGATGGATCGTCGTGGACGCTGTGTTCTCGATGGACGGCGACCTCTTTCCGCTCGACGCGCTCGTCCATCTTGCGCGCGAGCACGGCGCGTTCACGTACGTGGACGATGCGCACGGCACCGCTGTGTTAGGCGCGAGCGGTCGCGGATCCGCCGAGCGCTGGAACGTCGAACACGACATCGACGTGAACATGGGTACCCTTGGCAAGGCTATTGGAACCACGGGCGCGTTCATCGCCGGTTCCCAGCCGCTCCGCGATTGGCTGCTCAACCGCGCCCGCGCGTTCGTGTTCACCACGGCCGCGCCGCCGGCGCTCGCAGCCGGCACCCTCGAGGCGCTGCGCATCGTCGAAGCCGAGCCGTGGCGACGCGACCACCTGCGCGCCAACGCGCGCGCGATCCGCGACGGCCTCCGCGCGCTCGGCTTCGAACCCACCGGCGAGGCCGACGGGCACATCGTGCCGGTGATCATTCGCGAGGCCGCCGAGACCGCGCGCATCGGTGCCGCGCTCCGGGAACAGGGGCTCCTGGTGGGTGCCGTCCGGCCGCCGACCGTTCCGTTAGGAAGCTCGCGCTTGCGCATCACGGCGAGCGCGGCCCACACCGCCGAGCAGATCGCGCGCCTCCTGGACGCGCTCCGCGACCTGCTGCCGCGCCGCCCCACGTGACCGCCGCCGAGTGGACCGCGCTCGACGCGCGATACGTCTGGCACCCGTACACACAGCACGCCACCGCACCGCTCCCCGTTCCGATCGTTCGCGCCGATGGCGCGCGGTTGCACACGGCCGACGGCCGCGTCCTCCTCGACGCGATCTCGTCCTGGTGGGTCACCCTGCACGGGCATTGCCACCCCGCCATCGCGGCCGCGATCGCCGAGCAGTCGCGCACGCTCGAGCAGGTGATCTTCGCCGGATGCACGCACGAACCCGCCGCCCGCTTGGCCGCCGAGCTCGTGAACGTGCTGCCGCCGGGCCTAACGCGTGTGTTCTTCTCCGACGACGGCTCGACCGCCGTCGAGGTCGCGGTCAAAGCCGCGCTACAGTTCTGGCGCAACCGCGGCGAGCATCGCCCCCTCATCGCCGCCATCGAGCACGCGTACCACGGCGACACGTTCGGCGCCATGAGCGTCAGCGCGCGCGGCACGTTCACGGAGCCGTTCGCCGACCGTCTGTGGTCCGTCGACCGCCTACCCGATCCCGTGGACGGCGACACCGTCGCCGCACTGCGCGCGCTCATCGATCAACGTGGCACCGAGCTCGGCGCGCTCATCGTAGAGCCATTGCTGCTGGGCGCGGGCGGGATGCGCATGTGGCCGGAGCACACGCTCCGCGCGCTCGCCGAATGCTGCGCCAAGGCGCATGTCCTCCTCATCGCCGACGAAGTGCTCACCGGCTTCGGTCGCACCGGTCCGCTCTTCGCGTGTGCGCGCGCCGGCGTCGCGCCCGACATCATCTGCCTGTCCAAAGGCCTAACGGGAGGCGCGCTTCCACTCGGCGCCACGGTCACGACGGAGCGCGTCTTCGAGGGATTCCGGAGCCAGGATCGCCGCCGGACGCTGTTCCACGGACACTCGTACACGGCGAACCCCGTCGCCTGCGCCGCCGGCCGCGCGAGCCTCGCGCTCCTCGACGCCGATTCTGCTCGGAAGCGCGAGGCCATCGAAAGCGCGCACCGCGAGCACATGGCGCGCCTGGCGTCGCACCCGCGCGTGCGGCGAACGCGCGTGCTCGGAACGGTCGCCGCGCTGGACCTCGATGGAGAGGACGGATACCTGAGCACCGTCGGCGGCGAGCTCGCTGCGTTCGCTATCCGCAATGGCGTCCTGCTGCGTCCGCTCGGCAACGTCGTCTACGTGCTGCCGCCGTTCTGCACCACGCGCGACGAGCTCGCGGTCATCTACGGCGTGATCGAGCGCTTCCTCGACTGGCGATGATTCGGTTAGGCGTGACCGGAACCGACACCGGCGTCGGCAAGACCACCGTCAGCCGCGCGCTGTTGGGCCTCATGCGCGCCGACGGCCTCCGCGTTGCGGCGATGAAACCCGTCGAGACAGGTGTGGCCGTCGACGACCCGGCATCCGATGCGCGCGCGCTCGCCGCCGCCGCCGGCAACGGCGCGTCGATGCGCGACGTGTGCCCGATCGTGCTCGCCGAGCCGCTCGCGCCCTGGATGGCCGCCCGCCGCTCCGGCCGGCCCCTTGCGATGAATCCGCTCAACGAATCGTTTCATCGGCTCATCCGCGATGTCGATGCGATCCTCGTCGAGGGTGCCGGCGGCCTCCTCGTTCCGATAACCGAATCCGACACATATCTCGCGCTTTTCCAGCGTTGGTCACTCGACGCGATCGTCGTTGCGGCCAACCGGCTCGGCGTCATTAACCACACGCGACTTACCGTGGATCGTCTCCGCGACGGAGGCGTGCGCATCCTCGGCGTCGTGCTGAACGAAACCGATGGCGCCGCACCGGATCTCGCTCGACGCACCAACCACGATGCGCTGCGGACGTTGCTTCCGGACACGCCCGTGGTGAGCTTCCCGTGGCTCCCTTCGCACGCCGACGTTTCCTCCGTGGCGCGCGCGGCGGCAGCAAGCGGATTGCGCGGCCTGATCGCCCACTCCGCGCCGGAACGCCATCACTTTGAGGAAGGACGCGCGCATCGATGACGCATCAGCTCCAGGCCTGCGATTGGGACGCGCTCGCCACGCAGGCGCTCGTTGGGCAGGTCGTTAGGCGTGAAGACGCCCGCGCCGTGCTGCGCGCCCCCGACGACGAGTTGCTCGCGCAGCTCGCCGCTGCCTATCGCGTGCGTCGCCACTACTGGCAGAATCGCGTCCGGCTGCACTTTCTGCTCAACGCGCAGAGCGGCCTCTGCCCCGAAGACTGCCATTACTGCTCGCAATCCGCGGTATCGACGGCCGAGATTGAGAAGTATCCGCTCCTCGCCCGCGACAAGATTCTCGCCGCCGCCGCGCGTGCCGCGAGCGTCAAGGCCGGCACGTTCTGCCTCGTGATATCGGGGCGTACGCCGGGCGAGCGCGTGTTCGAGAAAGTCCTGGATGCGGTGCGCGCCATCCGCAACACGTACGACCTGCGCGTCTGCGCGTGCCTGGGCTTGCTGAGCAAGGACCAGGCGTGCCGGCTGCGCGACGCCGGTGTCACGCAGGTGAACCACAACCTGAACACGTCCGAGCGGTTTCACTCCGAGGTCTGCACCACGCACACGTTCGACGACCGACGCCTAACGGTCGAGCACGTGCGCGCCGCCGGTCTCAAGACGTGTTCGGGCGGCATCGTCGGCATGGGCGAGTCCGACGACGACATCATCGATCTCGCGCTCTCGCTGCGTGAACTGGATGTGCGCAGCGTGCCGCTCAACTTTTTGATCCCGATCGCCGGCACGCCGTTCGCGGATCGCGGTGCGCTCGACCCGCGCCGCTGTTTGCGCGTGCTGTGCCTCTTTCGCTTGCTGCTGCCGTCTCAGGAGCTGCGCATTGCCGGCGGACGCGAAGTGCACCTGCGCTCCATGCAGGTGATGGGTCTCTACCCCGCGAATTCCATCTTCATCGGCGACTACCTCACCACGCCGGGCCAGGCGGCGCGCGACGATTTGGAGATGATTCGCGACGCCGGTTTCATCCTCGAAGCGCCGGACGGGTCGCCGCTATCCGGCGATCCGCTCGACGGCGTCAGCGAGACGGTGACAGCGTGAACGTCAACGTGCCGCGCGCCGGATGGCCGTCGCGCGCCATCGTGCGCCACCGGATCCGGTAAGACCCTGGTGCCAACGTTCCGCGCACCGAGGCTACGACGGCGGCGGTATCGCTCGCGTCGGACAGGGCGAGCGGTGCCAACGACACGGTCGCGCCGTCAGCCGTGCTGAGCATGATGCTCGTCGCCGCCAACTCGGGCTTCTGCGTGAACCAGAGCTCGAGCGCCTTGGGCGGCGCGCCTAACGTTGCGCCATCGCTCGGCGTCGAACGCTTGAGGTGCGTGTGGAACCTCGCGAAGCCGCCCGCGATACCGATGCACAATGCTACCGACGCAAGTGCGAGAGCGGTCCGTCGTACGATCGACTTCCGTGCCACGCGCGGCGCAGCCGCGGTCCGCCCCACTATATGCTGCGAATCCCGCATTGAGTCTCCTCGATTCCTTTCGATGATCGCGGCGCCGCCATGGCGCGCCGCTTCCCTATGAGCAAGATGACCGCTGTGCGCGCCGTGTTGAAGAGGCACCATCAACGCGTACGCCGAATCGTCGCTCTCGTATCGATCGCTCTGTTCGTAGTTGGCGCCGCATCGTGCGCCGATCACGGCGGCGGTCTCACCACCACGCCGGTGGCGAAACCGCTCCCGCTATTTCATCTCTCGCTTCTGCGCCGCACCTCTGACTTTTTCTACGGCCTTACCGTGATGCGCTGCGGCGACAAAACGCCGTACTGGACGTTCGGCGACCGCGGCGCCAAAGGCTCGCCGCCCGACACCGTTACCTACGGAGTGCCGCCGCGCGGCTACGAGACCAACATTGGCCCGCTGCCCCTCGACCCGGGATGTTATCGCGTGCTCATCACCGGTGGAGCGAGCACGCGGTTCAGCGTCGAGCGCGACGGCCGCATCGTTGCCCTCGACGACTCGTCGATCGTCACCACGACCACCAGCGCTCCACCAGACACGACCCATCATTGAACAGCACGGTCGCACGCGACGTGTGACGTGTCGATCACGCTGCCGTTAGCGCCGTGATCGCTGAAATTGGCTCACGGACTGGCGCCCGCCCTCCTCTCTGGTGACATTACGGCCATGCGTCGCCGCTGGTACACTCGCATCGCCTCGGCATTCCTGGCACTCTGGTTCGTGTTGTGCGTGACCGAACCAGTGGCCGCCATGCATCGCTGTCCGATGCACGATGGTGTCGCGAGTGTGATGGCGATGCCCAACGGCCAGATGATGGGTGGCGCGGCGCACGAGTCGCACAACCCCGATCAGCCATCGAGCCCGGCGCATCACGACTGCACGTGCATCGGGGATTGCACCGGTGCAGCGTTTGCGGGTTTGCCCGCCGTTTCTGTCGCGCTGCGGAGCGCCGTCGTTCAGATGGTGCGAGTGAAGCCGTCCGCGGCGCCGGTCGTCTATCCGGTTCCCGCGCCGCACGCCCGACCCTTCGCCAACGGTCCTCCCGCCATCGCGTGATGCGCGCACGAGGCGCTCCAGCGCCTCGTCGCCTTTGCTCACGCGCTCGTGCACGTCGGTACCGCCGCGGCCTAACGGCCCTCCGGCGGCGCGTGTCGCGCGCACTCCGAGATGATCGACCGCCGGTGCCGGTGCCCGATTGCCATCGGTCGCCGCACCACGAGATACGGGACACACATGACTTGTTGCCTAACTGCGCGCCGCCGTTCGGGCACGGCCCTCGCGGCCGCCGCCTTCGTGTTCACGTGCGCCGTACGCCTCGGCGCGCAAACCACGCCGGCGGACACCACGGTGCACGATACCACCGGCCGTGATACGACGACGCGACGTGACACCACCGCGCGGCGAGATTCGCTCGCACGGCGCGCGAGGCGACTCGCGACCGTTACCATCACTGCGACACCCGTCCGACGCAACGAGCCGCAGTCCGCCATCACCGTCTCGCCGTCGGTCATCGCGCTCACGCCGGCCACGTCGCCGTGGGATTTGCTCCGCCAGAGCGCGGGCGTCGAAGTCCATCTACAAGGGCAGGGTCCCGGCTTCGCCTCCGATGCATCGATCCGGGGCTTCAGCTCGGATCACTCGACCGACCTCGCGCTCTGGATCGATGGCGTTCCCATCAACGAGCCGGTCAACGGGCACGCCGAAGGCTACAACGACTGGGGTCTCATCTTCCCCGGCGCCGTCCAGGACATCGACGTCATCAAAGGGCCGACCAGCGCGCTCTTCGGCAATTTCGCGCTCGCTGGCATCGTGAACGTGCACACGCTCGAGCGCATGCAGGGCACGGAGGCCAGCATCGATGCCGGAACCGCCGGGCACATCGATGCCAGCGTCCTAACGGGATTCGATCACGGTGCGGAAGGCGGCGGCGTATTCGGCGCGCGCTGGGATCACGAAGACGGCTGGCGGCCTAACAGCCGGTCCGATGTCGAACAGGGACATATGCGCGTCGTGCACGACCTGTCGTCGGCGTGGCGGATCGACGGCGGTATCGAGTTGTACGGCGCCGACTGGAGATCGCCCGGCTTCCTGAGCGAGGAGGAGTTCGCCGCGCGCGACTACGACGTTGTGTCCAATCCCACCGATGGCGGCCGGAAATATCGCGCCCAAGAACGCGTCAGCCTGCGTTGGCTCTCCGGGCCGCTGCTCTGGCGCACCACGCTGTATTCGACGCAGGGGAACTGGAAGTTCTTTCTCACCATTCCGCCGGCGGGCGGCCGCTTCGAGGGCAGCGGCAGCCAGACGGAAGAAGTCGATCACCGGACCGGGTTCGGCGCCACGAGCGCGCTCACCTGGAGCTTGCCGCGCACTGAGCTCACCGTCGGCCTCGAATCGCGCTGGGATCAGTCGCACTTTCAGAATTGGTTCACGACGGACCGCGAGCGCGATTCCGCCGCCACCCTCGTGCACGCACGGCAGACATCCGGTGCGCTGTTCGTCCAATCGGATTTCGATGCGACATCGCGGCTCCGCCTGAGTCTCGGCGCGCGCTACGACATCGTCGACACGCACTCCACGCCGGACGCCGACTTCACCAGTGCCGATTCGCACGGCGTCGCGTCGCCAAAGCTCGGCGCCCTTTTTCGCCTAACGGACAATGTCGGCGCCTACGCCAACGTATCGCGCGGCTTCCGCTCGACCGATGGGATCATCGACGATCCGGCACTGCCGTTCATCACCGCGTGGGCGTACGAGACCGGACTCAAGTACGATCGCAACGACATCCACGGATCGGTCGCGCTCTTCCGCATGGACGTGAGCAACGAGCAGACCTTCAACCCGCTCAGCGGCGCGTCCAGCAACGGCGGCGCCAGTCGCCGGCAGGGCGTCGAACTCGAAATGCAGGCGCCCATCGCGCCAATGCTCTCGTTCTCCACCGACTGGACGTTCAATGACGCGCGCTATCGCCGGCTCATCACGCAAGAGGAGGAGGACCCATCGGCGGTCGACACCTTGTCTGGACTCCGCGTGTTCAACACTGCGCAATACATCGGCATCGCGTCCCTGCAACTCGCGCCGAAGACAACGCCGTGGCGCTTGCGCGTGAGCACCAATGTCGTCGGCCCGTACTCACCGTTCGACGAACCGGGTGTCGTACTCCCCGCATATGGGCTGATTCACGTTGGAGCGCTCGTACAAATCGGCGTCGCCCAAATCGACGTCGGCGTTCGCAACGTCCTCGACAAAGCGTACCCCGAATTGGTTGCCGGTCACGTCGTGTCTCCGGGCCAACCCCGGTCGTTCTATGGAACGCTCCACTATAGTTTCTGAGGACAAAATGCAGTCTCGCCGCCATGCGGTATGAACACGCGGCGCCAAGTCGTTAATATTTCCTCACTTGACGCGCCATATGGTGATTCACACTGTTGCACTACCGCACCCGAGTGATCCAGACGCCCATGTACGAATACCGCCGTCGTTCACGCTGGCTCCGTTCGATTCCAGCGCCCTCGAAAGTCGAGGCACTTCTGCTCGCCTCGGTGGCGGCGTTTCTGCTCGGCGAGGTCGCGTTCTTCTGGTTTCGTCAGCATCACTGACAAGCCGGACGTCGCTTGAGCGTTTGCGACAATCGATCCGGCCGCCGTGGACATCCCGCTTCCGCTTGACGCCCTGGATCGTCCCGCTGCCGAAACGGCGAGACGTATCGCGCTCGCGCATCTCCGCGCAGCGCGCTCCGCGTACGACAAGCTCGACGACGAGGATGCGCCCGAAGCGCTGCACGACCTGCGCGTCGCGCTGCGCCGTCTCCGCAGTTGCGATCGCACGTTTCGCGACGAGCTCGCCGATAGCATCTCGAAGAAACGCCGTGGTCGGCTCCGCCGACTAACGAAAGCCACGGGCGCCGGGCGCGACGCCCAGGTGCACATCGAGTGGATCGAGGGAGAACTGCCCGCACTCACGCGACGCCAGCGCATCGGTGCGACGTGGATGCGCGAGCGGTTGCGCGCGTCGAAGCAGGAGAACGACGCGCGAATGCACGCGCGCCTCGCGAGCCGGTTCGAGAAGCTCGCGGACTCGCTGCAGGAGGCGCTCTCCAGCTGGCAGCTGACGGTTCGGCTCGACGAGCCCATCGCCCCGCCGCACGCGGCGCGGGTGCTCGGCGCGCGGCTCGGCGATCTCACCGACGAGTTGGCCAGCCGGCTTTCGCGCGTGCACGACGCCGTCGACCAGACGTGCGCACACGAGGCGCGCATCGCGGCCAAGCACCTTCGGTACGCGCTCGAGCCGATCATGGACATCGTGCCGGGTGCGGTTCCGTTAGTCGACCGGTTGCGCGCGCTCCAGGATACACTCGGCGAGTTGCACGACGCGCACTTGCTCGCCGGTCTCGTCGCCGACGCGATGGAGGACGCGGCCCGCGAGGCGGCGCAGCGCTTGTCGGCCATGGTGCGCGATGGCAGTTCGCTCGCCGGGGTTCGGTCCGCCGGCTCCGGCAGTCATGATCCCAGGAACGGCTTGCTCGAGCTCGCGCGCCGTCTGCACGAGCGCACCGAGTCGTTGTTCGCCGCGTTCACCCGCGAATGGTTGGGCGACGCGTCTGGCCCGTTCCTCGAGCGCGTGCGCGAGCTCGCCGGCCGTCTGGCGCAGCGCCGTGCCGCGGGGATGGAGATCGAGCGCAAATTCCTGCTGACCGCGTTGCCCGATGGCCCGTTAGGCGATCCGGAAACCACCGTCCAGGACATCGATCAGGGATACCTGCCGGGCGGGCACGTCAACGAGCGCGTGCGGGCGATCGCGGCGGATGGGGTCACGCGCTGGTTCCGCACCGTGAAGGGCGGCAACGGTCTCGTCCGCCTCGAGCTCGAGGATCAGATCGATCGCGATCTGTTCGACGCCCTCTGGCCGCTCACCTCGGGACGACGCGTGCACAAGCGCCGCTATCTCGTCCGCGAGGGCGAGACCGAGTGGACGATCGATGAGTTTCTCGACCGCCCGCTGGCGCTCGCCGAAGTCGAGTTGTCGCATCCCGACGATGCACCAAAGCCGCCGGTGTGGCTCGCTCCGCACGTCGACCGCGAGGTGACGGGGGATCCGACCTACGACAACGCCAGGCTCGCGCGCTGATTTCCGTTAGGCCGTAGCGGCCGCGGCGGCGTCGCGCACGTCATCGGCCGGAGACCGGCGCCGGTGCGTGTACCGGTCGAAGAATGCGCGCGCGAGTGCCAGGTCCGGCGCCGACAGAAAATCCGGGCCCAGGCGTATGCACCCCTCGAGCGCGATCACCGCCAACTGCGCCGACACCGCCGCCACGGACGGATCCCGGAGGCCCGCAAATCCGGCGCACTCGAGCACATCGCCCGGCACGCGCAGCACGTCGAGCGCGTCGGCGAGTGCGGTCGCGTCGTAGGCGAGCCCGCCTAACAACGCCAGCGGAGCGATGCAGCACGCCGGATCGATCGAGTCCGCGCCGCGCACCTCGAAGTAGCCGCGCGGCCGCACTTCGGGAAAGAGCGTGCTCAGATGATGATGCCAATCCTCCAGCGTCATCGTTCCCGCATCGACCCAGTCGCCGAACGATTGGTACGCGCCGTCAGGTGTGCGCCGCATCATGTCCGGCGCGCGCAGCGCGAATGCCATGAAGGCCGACACCGGGTCGTCGCCGCTCAGCACTCCCGTGCGTGACGGGTCCAGCCGCCGCCAGCACGCCGCTCGCACGCTTTGATGTCCGGTGAGGATACCGTCGTAACGCGGCGAATTCGCGAACATGGCGATGACGTAGGGCGCGGCCGCATTCAACAGGCGCCACTGTCTGCGTCCCGTGTCTCCCTCGGCGATGTCCAGGCAAACCTGAAACGATGCCGTCTGTCGCATCATCCGCGCGCCATGCGGGCCGATCGTCGCGAAATACGCCTCCATACGCTCGTAGCGCTCGGCGTCGAGTTGGCGTGGCGTCGACCACACATCGCGTTCCGATTCGATGCCGACGGCGTCCAGCTGCAATCCTTCCATCGATGCGTAGCGCCGGAGCGGCTCGAGCACGGATCGCACGTTCGCGGCCAGCGCGCTCGCGCCGGGTGCGGGCGGCGCGGCGTACTCGATCTGCCCGCCCGGCTCGAACGTCAACCGGCCGCGGTTAGGCAGATGGAAGCACGGCGTGCCCTTTTCGGTCCGCGCCTCCGACCAGCAGTGCGATGCACCGAACCGCCGCAACACCGCCAGCACGCTGCGGGGACCGCCGTCGAGCGCAGCGATGCAGCGCGTGTCGGTGTCAATCGGCAGCAACTCCACTTCCGCCCCCATCCGAGGCATCGATGCCCTACCCGGCGCGAAACTGCGCCGCGCCAGGTCGGCCGCCAGCAGCGCGCGGCCGCGCGCGCCAGTGGGAAGAGTCATCGCCGCCATGCGTCGGAGGATCCGATCGCAAGTGCGTACGCCGGGTCGTCGTTCGCAATCCACTCGTCGAGGCGCAATCCCGCTTCACTGAAGATGCGCTGCACCCTCGCGCGGTCGTACTTGCAGCTGATCTCCGTCCGAATGGACTCGCCCGTCCGGAATGGCAGGGTGCCGATATGCGGGATGTGCACGTCGAGCGCGCGCCGGGCGATGAGATGCATCTCGATGCGGTGCGCCATCGGGTTGTACGTCGCGCGGTGCGCAAAATCCCGCTCGTCGAAGTCGGCGCCGAGCTCGCGCTTCAGCACGCGCAGGACATTGCGATTGAACTCGGCCGTCACGCCGGCCGCATCATTGTACGCGGCCTCGATCACGCGGACATCCTTCTGCAAGTCGACGCCGAGGAGAAAGTGATCGCCCGGGCACATCGCCGCGCGTACGCGTCGGAGCAGCGCGATCGCCGCATCCTCCTCGAAATTGCCGATGGTGCTCCCCAGGAACGCGAACAGCACCGGTCGCGGCATGGCGCGCGGCAGGCCCAATCCGACGCTGATGTCGGCCACCACCGGGACGACGCGCACGCCCGGCAGCTCCGTGCCTAACGCCGCCGCCGTCTCGCGCAGGAACTCGGCGCTCACGTCGACGGGCACGTACGTCGCCGGCTCTCCGGTCGCGCGCATGGCATCGAGCACCAGTCGCGTCTTGGCGGCGCTGCCCGCGCCTAACTCCACCAGCGTGCGCGGTGCCAGTCGCGCGATCACCGATGGCATCCGCGTCGCGAGCATCGCGCGTTCGGTGCGCGTGAGGTAGTACTCGGGCAGCCGTGTGATCGCCTCGAACAACTCCGACCCGCGGCGATCATAGAAGAGCGTCGGCGACAACTCCTTCTGCGGGCGCGACAAACCGTCGCGCACCTCCTCGAGCAGCGGAGACTGCGGACGTGCCGCGGCGGCTGTCATGGCTCGCTCCTCGCGCATCGGAACCCGCTGAAGATCTGGCGCCGAATGGGATAGTCCCAGTTGCGGAACGTATTCCGAATCGCGCCGGGGCGCGTGGCCCACGATCCACCGCGCAACACCTTGTACTCGTCGCCGAAGAACACCTCGGAGTACTCGCGATACGGATAGCTCGCGAATCCCGGATAGCCGGTGAAGTCGCTCGACGTCCACTCCCACACATCGCCGATCATTCCGTGACAGCCGATGGGCGACACGTTGCGCGGATATGCGCCAACGCGCGCGGTGCCGAACGACAGTTGGTCCAGGTTCGCGAGCTCGGAAGTCGCGGGCTCATCTCCCCAAGGGTAGATGCGAGCGCGAGCAGCGACCGGATCCCACGCCGCCGCCGCCTCCCATTCGATCTCGCTTGGCAGCCGCTTGCCGGCCCATCGCGCGAACGCCTCGGCCTCGTAGTAGCAGACATGGCACACGGGCTTCGCCGGATCCACGCGTTCGACGAGGTCCATGGTGCGCGTCGACCAGTCGGTTCCCTCGCGATGCCAGTATTTCGGTGCCTGCACCCGAGCGTCCTGCAGCCACTGCCAGCCGGCGTCCGACCACCACGCGCGCGTCTCGTAGCCGCCGGCCTCCATGAATCCGAGGAATGCTCCGTTAGTCACGGGATGCACGTCGATCCAGAAAGGCGCGAGCGCGATCGTGTGGCGCGGCCGCTCGTTGTCGTAGGCCTGTGTCCGGTCGTCGGTGCCGATGGTCACACGGCCGCCGGGGAACCGCACCATTTCGCCGTCGTTAGGCAGAGCCCCGGACGCCGCTGGTGGCCGCACGCGGCGCGGCGCGCGATACGGCGCGCCCGCTTTGAGCTGTAACGTTTGCAGAATCGTCTCGTCGTGCTGGTACTCGTGCTGCGCGACCATCGCGTACACGTATCCGTCCCGCAGCAAGTCGCCGCCGTCCTCCAGATCGGCGCTGCGGAGCCGCTCGAGCACGCGCGCACGAATTTCGTCCATCTCCGCGCGGCACTCGTTCGCGCTCGGAAGTGCGAGCGCACCGCGGACGCGGCGCGGGTTTTCGAACGGATTGTACAGGCCGGGCATCTCGACGAACTCCACCGGTCCATCGAGGTTGCGTGTCAACCACAGCTCCTCGAAATGCGCGATGTGCCCGAGGTCCCAGACGACGGGACTCATCAACGGATCGTGCTGCAGGTGCAAATCCTGCTCGCTCAGCGGCGCGATGAGCAACAACGTGCGCTCGCGCGCTTCCTCGAGCATGGCAGCGATTCGATCGGCCGCGGGTGCGGCTGCATCCAGGTGAGTCTGGGTCATCGGTCGAGCGGCTGGAGGGACTGCCGCGGCGCGCGCGGCCAATCGGGCGCCGCGCTTCGGTGCCCGAATCGAAGTAGATACCACTCACCAGCTCAGTGGCAAGCCGCAGCCGGCCGACCCGAGGGTGGAGGGCCGTCAGAAGCAAGTCGCGTTCTCGTTCCCGGCCTTCGGGTCCGACAGCCCACGGCTTGATTCCCCCCGCCGCTCGGGCTCAGCGTTACACGCCAAACACACGCCTCCCTCAACGGAGCACCGCCAATGACCGACCTGCACGTCGACGCACTTGTCATCGGATCGGGACAGGGCGGCGATCCGCTTGCCGGCGCTCTCGCGCGCGCAGGCCGGCGCACGGTCCTGATCGAGCGCCGTCACATCGGCGGCACCTGCATCAACGAAGGGTGCACGCCGTCAAAAACGATGATCGCCAGCGCTCGTGTCGCGTACTTGGCGAAGCG
>JAICLH010000055.1 GCA_025927495.1 Gemmatimonadaceae bacterium | reverse complement strand
TGCTCACATCGAGATCGGCGCGCACGATCGCGGCAGTTAGGCAGGGAGCGCGCGCTCAGGCGCTGCGCGAGAATCGCTGGAAGCCGCACCACGCCAGCACGAGCCCCGCCGCCAGCGACAGATAGAATCCGAACCCGAGGCTGAACAGGTCCCCGACGCCGGGCCCGCCCTGTCCACCGCCGCCAAACCCGCCCGCCGCGGTGTTGATCGCGTGAATCCCGGACCACACCGCGCCTAACACAGCGAGCAGCGGCAGACACAGCGCGAGCCACGCGCGGCGATCCTTCCACACGGCCGGCACCGCGATGCTCAGGTAGCCGACGATGAGCATGAACTTCACGCCCCCGCCGCCGCCGATCTGGCTCAACAAGTTGGCGATGTCCCAGAGCGGCTTGCCCTGACTCGAGCCGAGAAACGTCATCGAGATCGCGTTGAATACCAGCGTGCCGAGCAGAAACACCGCGTACGCGCCGAGCGTGAGCGTGCCGTAGCGCTGGACGATGGGGTTGGCGCCGAGGTTGAGGCCGGGCGCCGCGCCGATCACGGCGGCTCCGCCACCTGCGTTAGGACTCGATGAGGCCGAGCCGCCCGGCGAGCCCGCGGATTTGCCGATGCCGCTCACCAGCGTGCTCAATTTCCCGCCCAACTCTGCCGTCTTCTCCCGGATCAGGACGTCGTCGGGCACGATCGTCACCGTGCTCAGCCGCGAATCCTGGACGACGATCTCGACCGTCTTCCCGACTATGGGCGCGGACGGACTCTTCCACATGCCAATGTCGAATTTGTACTGCTGATTGTCCGCGGCGATGGTGCCGGTGCCGTCGGTGCCGTTGTACTGCAGGATCCTGCCGCGCATGATCCGATCCTCGAGTGGAGGTGAAGGCGGACGGGCGCATCGCCTCGGCGCCCTGCTTCCTCCATTGCGACAAAGCCGCGGCAAAGGCGTCATCCGCGAGTGCGGCGGCTTGTTTCGCAACGGCGCCGCAGCTACGGTATGAGTGCCGACCAACGCCCAAGGACATCGACGCGTGCCTGTCGCGCGCAGGATGAGGCCGTGAGTACTCCCGATCACGCGGAGTCCGGGTCGAGCGCCGCACTCAAACGCTGTCCGCAATGCGGCGCTCGATACGACCCCGACGTCGCATTCTGCCCGCGCGACGGCTCCGCGCTCGCGACGCCAAACGTCACCGGCCTCGTGGGACAGGTTCTGGCTGGACGGTATCGCGTGATCGACCAGCTCGGACAGGGCGCGATGGGTCGTGTGTATCTCGCGGAACACATCAAGATGGGACGCCGGTGCGCGGTGAAGGTGGTCAGCCCGGACCTCATGTCCGACGCCGACGCCATCGGCCGATTCAATCGCGAAGCGACCAACGCGAGCCGCATTCAACATCCGAACGTCGCTGCCGTGTACGACTTCGGCGAGTCGAGCGACGGCTTGGTCTTCCTCGCCATGGAATTCGTGCCGGGCGAGGCGCTGTCGCGCATCTGCGAGCGGGAACGCGTGCTGGCGCCTGAGCGAGCCGCGCACATCGCGCGGCAGGTCGCGGACGGATTGGACGCCGCGCACGACATGGGAATCATCCACCGCGACCTCAAGCCCGACAACATCATGATCGCGCGCGGGAAAGATGGGCGCGACGTCGTGAAGATCGTCGACTTCGGGATCGCCAAGGGCACCCAGCACGCCGCCGCCACCGGCCAGCAGCTCACACGCACCGGTGTGGTGGTCGGCACGCTGCAGTACATGAGCCCGGAACAGTTAGGCGGAGACCCGATCGACGGACGCAGCGATCTCTACGCGCTCGCCTGCATCCTGTACGAGATGCTCGCGGGAGAGTCGGCATTCCCCGGCGCGACGATCGAATCGCGTCTTCAGCAGCGCCTGGCCGGCGACCCGCTGCGCCCGCGCGATGCGAATCCGGATGTGCCCGCATGGCTCGACGCGTTGGTCGCGAAGGCGCTGGCGCGCGATCCGGATGCGCGCTTTCAGACGGCGGCCGCTCTACGCGACGCGCTGGCGTTAGGCGATGGCGCGCCGGCGCCCGCATCGTCGTGGTCGCGGCGCCTCTGGTTCTCCGCTGGCGCGCTCGCTGGCGCGGCGACGCTGGTGGCGCTGGGCATGAACTGGCATCGGTCCGAGGTGGACGAGCACCGCGGGCCGCCCGGGATGAACGCGGCTCCGGCGCCGGCGCCCAGCGCGCCCCTGCCCCAGGCGCCCGCCGCGGTCCAGCGAGCGACAGATTCCGCGACACGTTCCGTCGCGCACGTTGACGCGGCGCCCGCCGTGCAAACTGCCGCGGACTCGACGGCGGCGACGAGCCGGCTGGAGCTGACCCGCATGCAGCATGCGGCGCTCGCGGTCCGCCAGACCGCCATCGATTCGGGCGCCGCTGCGGCAAGCGTCAGGCGCGGCGACCGGCTCATGCGGTCGGCCGACAGCGCGATCACGCGCCATCGCTACAACGCCGCTCTCCTGTCGATGCTCGAGGCGCGGGACGCGTGGCAGGCCGCGGCCGATGGCGCGATTGCCGCGCGGTCGGCCAATCATGGCGCCACAGGCACGGCGGCAGGCGCCGGCGCGGCGACAGCGCCACCCGCGACTGAGGCGGCGCCGCCCACGGTCCCACCCACGCGTCCGAGCGTACAGGCTCCGATCGATCCGACGCCCGCCATCCAGGCGGCCATCGCGAGCTACGCGCAGGCGCTGTCGTCGCGCGACATCGGCCAGGTGCGCGCTCAGTACCCCGCGCTCACCGCGGACGAAGCGCGTCGCTGGCAGGACATCTTCGACGCAACCAACAGCATCTCGGCCACGCTCACGCTGGCCGCGCCACCGCGCGTATCGGCGTCCGGCAACGCCGAAGTCGACGTGACCGCCGCCTTCGACTTCGATTACAAGCGCGGCGTGGAGGGTGATCGCCATCCGACGCTGACGTACCACGCCGTGCTCGTCCGCGTCGGCCAGCAGTGGAAACTCACGTCGATCAAGTAGCGCTCCGTTAGAAATTGTATTCGAGTCCCAACGTCCAGATGACGTCGGGCCGTAGACCCCCGCGGTTCATCGGCAGAATCATGTTCACGACGCCGGTGGCGCCCGAGTCCATGCGCAGCTTGACTCCGAACGATGCGTTCACGATGTCGTCGCGCCCGTTCGGAATGTTCGTCGGCGTGATCGTGCGTTGGAAGGGTGCGATGATGTGCACGATCGGTGGAATGATCAGCTTGTCCGCGCCGAGCTGCCATTCGGAGATGATGTCGAACGACATCGTCGCCCAGTCGGCCATCAATTGGTCGAACCCGCCGGTGGCGAGCAGCGCGTTGTTCTCGAGCGAGCCGCCGCGATAGAAGAACCCGCCGTTCAGGTGCGGGGTGAAATTGCCGAAGCGCGCCGAGAACACACCGAGGCCGCGGAAGCCGAACGCGCCAGCGCCGAGGAAGTTGTCGGCGTCGCCGGTGGGCAGACGCGCGTCGGCGAGCAGGGAGAAGCTGGCGCGCGGCGACGCGTTGAGGTTGAGCTTGGCGCGCAGCGAGATGTCGCCTAACCCGGTGGCGGCGCCGCTCGCCGCGCTCTCGGCGCTGAGCACCGGATCCGTCGGCGTGCCGGAGAAAAAGTGCGCGGCCGGCGCGCCGAATGGAACGATCTGCGCGGCGCTCGAGCCGCTCACCGATACGTGCGCCACGGGTATCGAGACGCCCAAGTCGAACCGGTCGGTGATGCCGTACGTGAGATAGAACGAGCTCACGTACATGTTCACCTGCAGCTGCGTGCGGACCTGGATGAAGTCGTTCTCGAACGGCGAGTCGCCCAGACCGGGCGCGCCGACATCCTCATGGGTGAAATTGAGCTCGATGTCGTTCAAGGGGATGCCGCGCAACGTGCTGAAGTCGACGTTGGTCACGTCGGCGCCCACCAGCAGCCGCCCGCGGCCTAACGTTTGGCCGCGCTCGCCGAAGACAGGCCCGGACGACTCGGCGGTCTTCTGGGGTAGCCCGTTGACGAACGTGAAGGTGACGCCGCTGCTCGCCGCGCTCACCGGGACGTCGGCCGAGCTCAGGCCGATCGCGTCCGTTAGGAAGGAGAGGACCGTCGCATTGCCGGCGACGTCCGCCGGAATGAAATGCTCGCCGTGACCGTTTTGCGCGAGCACCGAGCCGGCGAGACACAACGGCTGTCCACAGTTGCCGAAGGTGAACAGCTTGGTGATCGTGGAACGCAATCCTTGCGCATGGAGTGGAGCGGCAAGCAGCACGAAACTCGCCGCGAAGGCCACAGTGCGTCGCATCGGGGCATCCGGTGGAGAAAGGTGCGACAAGATAACGCCGCACGACCCCTTGCGCCGGATGCGCCTGCTTCATTCGCTGCGGAGCGCTTCGAGCGGGCCCACCCGCGCTGCACGCCGCGCGGGTAGATAGCTCGCGACGACCGCGGTAACGGTGAGCGCGAGAATCGCAATCGCGATCGATACCATGTCGAGCGTTCCGACCCCGAACACCTGTGCTCGAATGAGGCGCGTTGCGACGAGGCCCGCCGGCAAGCCGATCGCAACGCCAATGCTCGCAAGACGCACGGCTTCGCCGAGTACCATGTTCGTGACGTCGCGCGGCGCGGCGCCGAGCGCGCTGCGCAGACCAAACTCGCCGGTGCGCTGCGATGTCGAGTACGAGGTGATGCCGTAGAGACCAACCGCCGCCAACAGAAGCGCTGCGGCGCCGAAGAACGCGGTGACGCGCGTCAGCAACAGATCCTGACCGATCGTTTCGCGCACGATGCTGTCGAGCGATTTCACGGCGTTGCGGAGATCGGGATGACGCTCGAGGAGTGCGCCGCGCACTCGTTGGACGAACCGTGCGGGGTCGCCCTGCACCCGCACCGCAAAGATGAGGGTCTTGGGCGGCGCCGGCAGCTGCGCGACCGGGAGATATGCCCGCCTAACCGGACGCTCGCGCACGTCCTGCTCCTGCACATCGTGCACGACACCGACGATCGTGTACGTCGCGGAGTCGATCGTGAACGTACGCCCGACCGGATCGGATGCGCCGAAGTAGTCGCGCGCCATGGTTTCATCGACGACCGCGGCGTGCTCGGCGCCCGACGCATCTCGTTCGTCGAGATCGCGCCCGCGGACGAGCCGCGCGCCGATCGCGTGCAGGTAATTCGGGCCCACCGCATCGTAGTTGATGGCGAGCTGCGAATCGGCCGTTGCGGTGAATCCCGGCACGTCCACGTTCCCGGTCGACTCGCCGCCGCTGTACAATCCTTCCTCGGAGTATGTCACCGCGCGCACGCCGGGTACGCGCTCGATGTCATCCACCATCGCGCGGGCCGTCGCGAGCACACCGGCACCGTTCAGGCCGTGCTGATTCATCGAGACTTTGGCAATGACGATGTGGTCGCGATCGAAGTCGAGGTCGACGGTGAGCATGCGCTGCACGCTGTGCAACAGCAGGCCGGCGCCGATCAGCAGCAGCGTGGACAGCGCCATTTGCCCAACGACGAGCGCGGGGCCGAGCGCGAGTCGGCCTAACCGAACGCGCGCGCCGGACAGGTTGCGCCCCTGCGCCCGCAGCGCGGTGCCGAGGTCCAGACGGGTGGCGCGGAGCGCGGGCGCCAGCCCGAACAGTGCGACCGAGAGCAGCGTCACCAGCGACGTGAACACGAGCAGGCGCACGTCGGGTGCGACGTCGAGCGCGATCGGCCGGTCTCCCACGCCGGCGATCGACACCAGCAGGCGGCTGCCCCATACGGCCACGATCAATCCGAGCGAACCGGCGCCGACCGCCAGGAGCGCGCTCTCGGTTAGGAGTTGCTGCACCAACCGGCGACGGCCGGCGCCGAGCGTCATGCGCACGGTCATCTCACGCGCACGCGCGCCGGCGCGCGCGAGCATCAAGTTGGCGACGTTCGCGCACACTACGAGCGCGATCAGCGCGACTGCGGCCATGAGGACCAACAAAGCCGGTCTGTACAGCGGGCGGAACTCGGAAAATCCTCGCGCACCCGCGCCGATCTGGATCGGCTGTGCGCGAAGGTCCGACTCGAATTCGGAAGGCGTCTCACCCGTGAGGTGCGCGCGAATGGATTGGATCTCGAGCACCGGCAGTTCGGCGCGCGCCTGCGCGAGCGTTGCGCCCGGGGCGAGGCGGCCCATCAACGAGAGCCACGAAAACGATCGGTCATCGAGCGCCGTGGCACCCGGCTGCAGGGCGTGACGCATCATCATCGGGATCCAGACGTCGATCGACTCACCAACGATGTCGCCCGTGAACCCGCGCGGTGTGACACCAATGATGGTGAGCGGCACGCCGTTCACGACCATGGTGCTGCCGACCGCCGAACGTTCGGCGCCGAAACGGCGGCGCCAGTAATCGTAGCTGATCACCGCCACCGGGTCGCCTAACGGAACGCGGTCCTCCTCGCCGGTGAACGTGCGCCCGAGAAGCGCCGGAACCTGGAGGACGGAAAAGAAGTTGCCGGTCACGAAACGGCCGTCGGGTCGCTCGACGCCGCCGCCCGGCGTCGCGACCTCCAGTGTGCCGGCTTGACCGGTCGCATAGAGTCCCGCGAGCGTGCGCGTGCGGTCGCGCACATCGGCGTACACGGGATACGACACGTATGCCGTCATGGGCGACCCGTGCCACGCCGACGAGACCTTGGCTGGATCGCCGACGGTGACCAGCTGCTCCGGATGCCCAACGGCAAGCGGGCGCAACAGCATTGCGTCGACGAGCGCGAACATCGCCGCGTTGGCGCCAATCCCGATCGCGAGCGTGACCACCACCGTGACCGTGAACGTCGCGTGCTTGCGAAGCGAGCGGATTGCGTAGCGCACATCCTGTGTGACCGCCTCGAGGAGCCGCGTCCCGCGCACATCGCGGGTGGCTTCCTTGGTGCGCTCGATCCCACCGAACGCGAGCTGCGCGCGGCGTATCGCGTCGTCGCGCGAAAGCCCGGCGCGGGCGTATGCATCCACCTGTCGCTCGACGTGGAAACGCAGCTCGTCGTCGAGCTCCCGCTCGAGCGTGTGGCGCCGCAGGAGGGCGCGGGCACGATACCGCAGGTCCGACCAGATCTCGCTGAACATCTTCCCTTTGCACTTCTACAGGACGCCGATAGGATGCATCGCTTCTTGTAGAAGTGCAAGGGCAGCGGTCGCGTTGCGACGCATCGGGAGGACGCGCTCGAGTCCGCCGATCGGCGAGACGCCCTCCGTCACGCCCGGAGTGATGGCTTGGGTGACGCCCCCGTGACGGCTTCAGCCAAGTGTCTGCGTGCCTTCGACACCCCGCCAAACGCTGGTCCTCCCACGGAGCCCGAGATGCACACAGCCAGATACCACACGCTTGCCCGGCGGCCACTCGTACTCATCAGATTGCTCGCTGTAGGCGCCAGTCTCGCGTCTGCCGCGTGTGGGTCGAGCTCGACCTCGCCGTCAACCAACGGACCGACAGGGGATTTCAAGGGCACGCTCGTCGGCGACGGCGCAAGCGGCGTGTTGACAATCAGCTTTCCGTCGTCGGTGTCGGCTCGCCCTGCCACGTCGCGATTCGCGCTCGTGCAAGTCGCCGAAGCGGCCACGACTATTCAGGTGACCGGAACGCTGTCCATCACCGGAGGCGACATCATAGCGCTCACCGGCACCTACAATCCGAGCGCCGAGCCACAGCTCGTTCTCGCGGGCAACGGATACGGACTCGCGGGAGACTACACGGCGAAGAACGGCGTGATTTCGGGAACCTCCACCTTCCCGAACGGCAAGACCGGACTCTGGACGGTCTCGACCAATGCCACGGCGGTGAAGGTGTTCTGCGGCACGTATTCCAGTTCGCAGGGAAACGGCGGTGGCACCTGGAACCTGGTGCTCGACTCGCACAACAACCTGACGGGCGTCGCAAGCGTTGCCGGCCAACTCCAGGGGACGCTATCGGGTACGGCGCTCTCGGTGACGTATACTGGCGGGACGGCAACCGGCACGCTCGATCCGAGCACGGGCGGGGGCAGCGGAACATACGATGCGCCCAACATCGGCGAGGGCGACTCCGGTTCCTGGACGGCGAATACGGGCGGGTGCTAACCGGACGCACGGTCTTGGCATAGAGCGGGAGCCCGCGGACGCCAGGTCAGCCGAACGGATCCCGCGTGATCGCGGCAAGGATACGGGCCTTGTGTATCCTTGCCGCGATCCGTTGCGCACCTGGTCGGACGATGCCCGGCAGCCGGGGCGATGAGATGCTACGGCACGACCTCGTATTCGCTCTGGACGAGCCCGCCGGCGAAGTGCCGCGTCGTCACGTGCCGAACGACGATATCGTGTGAGAGCGGTCCGAAGAGCGGGATGCCCGAGCCGATGAGCACCGGCACGCGTGAGACGATGATCCGCTGGATCATGCCGGCGTCGAGGAATCGCTGAATGGTGACGCCGCCGTCCACGTAGATGTGGCCCAGGCCGCGCGCCTCGAGTTGCTGCACGACGTCGCGCGGGTGGCCGGACAATCGCTCGACCTGCGCGCCGGCAGGGATGGGCGGGAGCGGCCGGGAGCTGAGGGCGAAGACCGGTTTGTCGTACGGCCAGCGATCGAACCCGAGCACGGTCTCGAGCGTATGGCGTCCGATGACGATGGCGTCGACGCCGGCGATAAATTCCTCATAGCCGTGCGGCTCGCTGCCGCCGGCGTCCAGAAAATCCAATGCTCCGTTAGGCCGAGCGATGAAGCCGTCGAGGCTGGTGCCGACGAAAACGGAGGCGCGCATGGGTCGATCCAGGTGCGGGTGGACGCGGCAACAGTGACGCGTGCCGCTTGCGCATCGTTGACGAACTCCACGTCGTTGTAAATAGATTCGGTGTGTCCGACAACATCAACGTCTTGGGGGGAGGCAACCATGTATCTCATTCGGGAAACCATGTACTGCAAGCCGGGCAAGGTGCGGCCGATGGTCGAGAAGTTCATCGCCATGTCGAAGGTGAACGAGAAGCTCGGCATGCCGCGAATGCGGGTGCTCACGGACTTCTGCGCCGAGCGCTACTGGACCGTTGTCGCGGAATTCGAGGCGCCGAGCCTCAAGGCGTTCGAGGACATGATGTCTCCGCAGCAGATGCCGCCCGATGCGCAGAGGAAGTTCGAGGAAATCATGAGCGGTTACCACGATCTGGTCGACCACGGCAAGCGCGAGGTGTTCAAGATCGAGGCCTAACGACAGCAGTTCCGGGGTACGGCAGCGACTGCATGGCCGGCCGCCTTCGCACCTGGCAACGCGATGGCGAGCCGGCCTTGTGATCCCGGTACCGCGCCGTATCGTTTGTGGCGTCGCGACGGCGTGCTCAGCCAGGCAGCCGTCGCGAGCACCCTTCGGTGCTGTCGTGCGGACTGTCCTCGATCCCCGTTGCCAGATGCGACTTCCACTGCTCACCCTCGCCGCCCTCGGCGTCGCGCCCGTGGCGCGCGCCGCATCCGCCGCACCAACCATTGCACCGTGCACCACGGCCACGACCGTGTGCGAACAATGGATCACGTACAGCGCCGGCCCGGCGCGCTCGATGGTCTATTCGACGTACTCGCTCACATCGCCTAACGCAAGCATCACGCGCGCCTTGATCATGGTCCACGGCGCCGGTCGCAACGCCGACCATTACTTCCAGACGGCCACTGCCGCCGCGTTTCTCGCCGGCGCGCTCGAGAACACCATCGTCATCGCCCCGCACTTCATCGCCGAGCGCGACTCAGCGGCGCCCAACGAGGTACGGTGGCCCGAGCACGGCGACACGTGGCGCTCCGGCGGCATGTCGCCCACGAATCCCACCCTGTCGTCGTTCGATTTCATGGACGAGATCCTGCGCCGGCTTGCCGACAAGAAGGTCTTCCCCAACCTCACCAGGATCGTCGTCGCCGGACACTCGGCCGGCGGCCAGTTCGCGACGCGGTACGAGATGGCCAACAAGGTGCACGGGACACTCGGCGTGAGCGTCAGCTACGTGGTCGCGAATCCGTCGAGCTACGCGTGGCCCGCGGCCGTGCGGCCGCTCCCGACCGGCGACGCCAGCCCCGACTCGGCCCTGCGCGAACCGTTAGGCAAAGAGGGCGAGACGGTGCACACGCAGTTCACGTACGGGCCGTTCGACTCGACGAAGGTGCCGCGATACAACCACTGGCCGGCCGGTCTCGAGGACCGCCACGGGTATACCGCGACCATGAGCGACGACCAGCTCCGGAAGCAGCTGGCCGAGCGTCCCACGACGTACCTGCTGGGCCAGGTGGACGTGCTCCCGTTAGGCGGTTTCGATTCGTCGCCGTCGGCGATGACCCAGGGACCCACGCGGCGGGCGCGCGGCGAGGCATTCTTCAAGTACGTGACCGAAACACTCGGCGCCAAGAACTCGAAGGCGATCATCGTGCCGGAATGCGGACACAACGATCGCTGTATTTACACCACCGACGAGGTGCTCCCGGCGATCTTCCCGAAATAGTGGATCACCGAGGCGCGGTCCAGCGCGGGATAGGTCCTTGTCGTGATGGTTTCGTGCTTTCCTACGCGTGCTCCGTCATTCGATGTTCGTTTCGTGCTTTCCTACCCGTGATCCGTTGTTCGTCAGCCGGCCACTGCCGTCGCCGTGTGACGAACGACGAAGCACGCATCACGGGTAGGAAAGCAGGAAACGAACAACGAATGACAGACCACGGGGAATTGCCGCTTAGCTCAGTTCGCTCGGTACATTCCGGGCTTTTATCCGTCACCGAACTTCCGAGCAGCCCCACTAGCCGTCGATCAGCCTCCGATAAATGCGCGCGCTCTCCTCGTCGAATAGACAGGCGACGATGCGCTCGAACGCCGCGTCGTGCGCGCGCATTGCCGTGAGCGCGATTCTCGCGGCGAGCTCTTTCGGGAACCGGTAGGCGCCGGTCGAGATCGCTGGGAATGCGATCGACCGGATGTCGCCCTGCGCGCGTGCGAGCGCAAAGCTCTGCTCATACGCGCGGGCGAGGACCGCGGCTTCATCGCGGTGTCCGCCGGACCATACGGGGCCCACGGCGTGGATCACGTACCGCGCAAGGAGACCAAAGCCGGGTGTGATCACCGCACCGCCGGCGGGGCAGGGGCCAAGCGCGGTCGCAGCGTGCGCGAGCGCCGGCCCGGCGCGTCGGTGAATCGCCCCATCCACGCCGCCGCCGCCGGCCAGTCCGCTGTTCGCGGCGTTCACGATGGCGTCGGTGGGCATGGTGGTAATGTCCGCGACGACGACCTCGATCATCGATGCCTAACTGACCGCCGCCGCGGCCTGCGCCAATTGGTGCTCGTCGAATTCCACCACCAGCGGCGGGTCTTGGTTGAAGTCGCTATAGCGGATCCACGTGGGGCGCACGCGCACGTACGTGATCCCGGGCCACTTGGCTCGCGCTGGACCATCCGGCCACACGCTGAAATACGCCGCCCGGATGCGATCCCGGTCCGGCCCCGCGGGCTCGTCCGCCACGCCTTCATATTGTACGGTGCGCTCGTCCCCCGGTGTCGTCCCGCCGATCACGAACGCGAGCCGAGCATTCTCGCGGAGGTTCGCCACCTTGCGCGTCGAGTCGAGCGTGTCGAACACCAGTTCGAATGCATCGGTCACGGCGATGCCCACAACGGCGGCCTGCGCCGCGCTCTTTGTCGACACCGAGGCCTGCACCGCAAGCCTGTTCCCTCGCATGAACGCGAGCAGCTCTGCTGTCGTCATGCGTAGCCATCCGGTGATGGCGCGCCGAAGACGTCTGCGAGCCGAATGGCCAACGGTGCCGATGCGCCGGGTGGAAACCACATCAACACATCATCGACAGAACACCCTTCCCGATCTCTGCGCACCACGACGGCTCTGCGTCGCTCCGGTCGAGCCGAAAGCAGCGCCGTTAGGCGCGCGAGAATCGTCTCGTGGCCGCCGGTCGGCGGCGGCGTCACGAAGAGCTCGCCGTTGACGAGCTCGTATTTGTTGCCGTCGTCCGGCAGACGGTGAACCTCGTCGAGCGTCAACGGCTTGAGTGGCATTGCCATGACCATGACCCGTCCCTCTCCGGCGAATGCAGTGGTGGGCGCACGTGCCGAAGACGATTTGGTGCGACATCTCGACTGTCGTCGATCCGTTGCGCGGCGAATCAATCCGATGCGAAACGGCCTCTATGGCCGAGCATATGCTCGCCCGCTGCGCCGCGTCAAGCGGCCCGGCCCCGCCCAATCGCCTGCCGCTGCGCATAGCCGTCCGCGGGTCCCAACCTCATATTTTCCGCGTCATTGCCGCAGTCCAATCACTCGCCATCGTCGAGGCCGGTTTCGTGCGCACGTCCACTCTTCGCGTGATCTCTCTCGTCGTCGCTGCCGCCACCGCACCCGTGGCAGCGCACTCACAGTCCAGCGACCTCTTCTCGGGCATGCATTGGCGGGAAATTGGCCCAACGCGGGCCGGCCGCGCACGCGCCGTCTCGGGATCGGCCCGTGAGCCCAACGTCGCTTACATCGGATTCGACAACGGCGGTGTCTGGCGCTCGACCGACTACGGTTCGACCTGGTCGCCACTGTTCGACAACGCGTCGACCGGATCGATTGGCGCCATCGCCGTCGCGCCATCCAACCCGAGCATCATCTACGTCGGCACGGGCGCCGGCATTATCCGACCCGACCTCGCCACGGGCAACGGCATGTACAAGTCCACGGACGCCGGCAAGACCTGGACGCACATCGGGTTGGACGACAGCCAGATGATCGCCGCGGTCGACGTCGATCCGTTCAACCCGGACCGCCTGTTCGTCGCTGTGCTCGGCCATCCGTACGGGCCTAACGAACAACGCGGCGTGTTCCGCTCCACCGACGGCGGCCACACGTTCACCAAAGTGTTGTACAAGGACGACTACACGAGTGCCAACGACGTGCACATCGATCCGTCGAATCCCAACGTCGTGTACGCGTCGTTGTGGCAGCAGCAGGAGGCGTTTCACGAGGGCGGCGGATTCGGCGGCTCCGGCGGCGGCCTGTTCAAGTCGACGGACGGCGGCACGACGTGGACGGAGCTCAAAGACGGGCTGCCGCCGTCGGTGCTCGAGGCGAACATCGCCATCTCGCGCAGCAATCCGAACGTCGTCTATGCGATGGTGGCGCAGCCGTCCAATCGGCCGGGCGTCGTCGCAGCGGGCTACGGGGCGGGTGTGGTTGCGTTCTACAAGTCCACCGACGCCGGCGCACACTGGACGCTCGTCGACGGACCGGGCCTAACGAGCCGGCCCGTCGATCCGCGCCCGCTGGTCCGCATCGGCGGCGGCGACCTGCCGACGATCGTCGTCGATCCACAGAACGAAAACGTCGTGTACAGCTCGTCCACCGTGCTGTGGCGCACCGAAGACGGCGGTGTCACGTGGTCTGCCGTGCGGGGTGCACCGGGCGGCGACGACTACCAGAAGACGTGGATCAACCCGCTCAATCCGAACATCATTGTGCAGGTGAGCGATCAGGGCGGCGTGGTGTCGGCCAACCGCGGTGAGTCGTGGAGCAACTGGTACACGCAGCCCACGGCGGCGATGTATCACGTGTCCACCGACAACACGTTCGTTTACCGCGTGTGCGGCGGCCAGCAGGACTCGGGCTCGGCGTGCGTGAAGAGCCGGTCCGACGACGGCGAGATCACGTTCAACGACTGGCACCCGGTGAACATCCAGGAATACGGCATCGCCGCGCCGGATCCGCGGGACGCGGACCTCGTGTTCGGCAGCATGCGGACGAACGTCTCGCTCTACAATCGCAAGACGGGTCAGACGACCTACGTCGGCCCCGACATGAGCGGGCCCGGGCCTAACGGAGACACGTACAACCGCAACGTGCGCACGATGCCCATCGTGTGGTCGCCCGAGAATCCCGACGTGCTCTACTACACGTCCAATGCCGTGTGGAAGTCGGCCGACCACGCGCACTCGTGGACGCGCATCAGCCCGGACCTCGCGCGGCTTACGTGGACCGTGCCGGCGTCGACCGGCAGGTACACGTCGGGCGTGACGCCGACTCCGTTAGGCACCATCACCGCCCTCGCCCCGTCCCCGCGCTCGTCGCGCGTGCTCTGGGCCGGCACCGATGACGGCAACATCCAGGTCACGACCACCGGCGGCGTGAGCTGGACCAACGTCACGCCGCCCGCCGTCAAAGCCTGGACGCGCATCTTCAACATCGATGCCGGCCACTTCGACGATCAGACGGCGTACGCCGCCGCGAACACGATGCGCATCGACGATGCGAATCCACATTTCTTCCGCACGCACGATGGCGGCAAAACCTGGACCGAGATCGACAACGGCATTGCGTCGGGCGCGGCCGCCAACTCGATCCGCGAGGATCCGCGCCAGAAGGGATTGCTGTACGCGGCCACCGAGACGCAGGTGTGGGTCTCGTTCGACGACGGCGATCACTGGGAGTCGCTGCGCCTCAACATGCCGGCCATTTCCGTTCGCGACATCCAGCTCAAGGATGACAGCGCGTGCCTCTGCTCGGACCTCATCGCCGGAACGCACGGCCGCGGCTTCTGGATCCTGGACAACGTGACGCCGCTGCGTCAACACGCGCAGGCGCGCGCGGCGTCGCAGGTCTACCTCTACAAACCGGCGACCGCCGTGCGCGTGCGCTTCGGCACGAACGACCCGACACCGTGGCCGCCCGAGCTGCCCGCGGGCGAGAATCCGATGCCCGGCGGCATCATCGATTACTACCTCGCGTCCGATGCGCCGGGCGCGGTCGCGCTCGACATCCTGGATGCCGCGGGCACGGTCGTGCGCTCGTATTCGAGCGACGACTCGGTGCCTAACCCTGACCCGGCCACGAACCCGGCCGCGTACGACGAGGTCTGCCACGAGCGCCCGACGGCACCCTACTGCGCGTTGCCGCTCTACTGGCCGGCGCCGCCCATCACGCTGTCGACGACGAAAGGGATGCACCGGTTCGCGTGGGACCTCCACTTCCAGCCGGTGCCGGGACTGGAGGCGCCGTCCCGCGGCGACGAAGATGCCACGGGCGCGGTGCCCCACCACACGTACCCGCAGCCCTACGCGCCGTGGGCGCCGCCGGGCCGCTACACCGTTCGCCTAACGGTGAACGGCAGGACGTACACGCAGCCGCTCACGCTGCGCCTGGATCCCCGGGTCAAGACGTCCGCGGTGAGCCTGACGCGGCTCGCCACGTTGTCGCGCGACATGTACGAGCGCGCGCTCGTGACGCAAACCGCGTACGACTCGGCGCGGGCGATGGCGGGGCGGGCCGATTCGTCGAGCGCGGAGCGGGCGCGGCTCGACTCGCTGGCGCCGCCGCCGCCGAGCGAACGGCAGGGCTTCGGCCCGGGTCGGCGCGCGCGCAACGCGCCGCCCACGCTCGAGAGCGCGACCAACGCGCTCATGTCCGCGGCCATGGCCATGCAGGGCGCGGAAACGGCGCCGACCGCCGCCGAGATCGCCGCGTGCGACCACGCGCGCGCGGAATCCGAGACGGTGCTCGCGAAGTGGCGCGCGATGAAGACGATGCGGCCCGCGAAGCGTTAGGCGGGCCGCACGCAGGCTGTGGCCTCATCACCCCGGAGTCTGAACATGAAATGGGCCTTGGGCATCGCCGGCGTCATCGCTGCACTCGTGATCGTCGTGGTCGTGATCGGCGCGCGCTTGCCGCAGCACCACGAAGCGATGCGTTCGCTCCACATCGATGCGCCGCCGGACAGCATCTGGGCGACGCTCACCGACGTAAGCGGCTATCCGGCGTGGCGGCGCGATGTGCGCCGCGTGGAGATCCTCCCGGGCGCGGACGGCCGCCGTGCCTGGCGCGAGCACCAATCGGACAAGCCTAACGATAAGGGCATCGCATTCGAGATGGTGGATGCATCGCCGCCGCGCCACCTCGTGACACGCATCACGGATCGGAGCCTGCCCTTCGGGGGCGCCTGGGAATACGAGATCGCGCCCGACGGCAACGGCAGCCGCGTCACGATCGCCGAGCACGGAGAGATCTACAATCCGGTGTTTCGTTTCGTTTCGCGATTCGTGCTCGGGTACACGGGCCCCATCGATGCCTACCTGAGCGCACTGGATGGGAAGTGGCACCGGGGCGACGGGCGACTGCAGCGGGGTGAGCGTCGGTAGGTCCTAACGATGTGACCAACGCAGCGCCGCATGGGTACCAACGAGCGACCCGTGTAACGCCTTCCGGGCGCGATGCCGGAAGCAAACGTTCCAACCGCCATGGAGAAACTATGCGCGTCTCTCGTGTCTGCCCCTGGACCGCGGCTGTGTTCCTGACCCTTCTGGCATCGTGCTCGAGCTCATCATCCACCGGACCGAAACAGCCCACGATCCAGCTGACGGCGACCCAGGCCCAGGCGATCACGCAACGGCTGCAGCAAATCGCAGCGAGCAATCCCGGCATTTCCGATCTGGCGGACTCGATCACCGTCGGCATACAGGCCGGCGTCGGTGTCAACGCCGTCGATGTCACCACCGCGCTCGGCTCCGGTCCGTTCTATGCCTTCGGCCTCAAGCGCGTATTCTCCGGCTCTCCGGGCTTCGGACCGACGTTCGACGTGCTGGTCTTCGACAATCCGTCCGACCCGCAGAACTTCATCATTATCGACGTCTTCGCCGGGAGCGCCACGCCGGATGCAGCGAACGGATCGTTCGATGGGTCCGCCGGCACCGTCGCGACCGGCCGGCTCTTCCAGGTATCGGGCGACAGCACCCTCGCGTGGATCCCGACGCAGGGCGACGTGTCCATCGCCGGGGCGGGGCCTAACGGAGACTGCGGAGGCTTTCAGCCACCCACCGGAGTCACGTGCGCCCAGGAAACGATGCATATTTCGTTCAGCATGACATCGAGCACGCCGGATGTCGGCACCAGCGGCGCCGGGCCCACCGCCTCGTTCACCGGCGCCGACGTGGCGGGCATTGTGCTCACGTTCTCACCGGACTCGCCGATCCAATAGCGATACCGGCCGCGGGGGGGGGGGGGGCCCGGGGGGGGCGCGCCCGCCC
>JAICLH010000249.1 GCA_025927495.1 Gemmatimonadaceae bacterium | reverse complement strand
GGGGTGGAAGGACATCAGTTGTCCCTGGGTGGAGAGTCTCGAATCGCCGAGGCTCGCGCGCATGGCACTCACATCGTGCAGACCATTGATGTTGTTCCGCCCCTCAGGCGGCGTCGCCGCCGCTTCCCGCAGCGCAGCGCTTCCCCAAGCGAGCGACAGCGAGCGCTTCCCCATTCCCCTTAGCCGCTATCAGAATCTCTGACGCAGCGCACTAGTCGCGTCGCGATGACGCCGCGCGCCGCACGAATTCGGCAAACAGGCTCGCGTCCGGCGCAGGCTCGGGCCCGACCACCAGCTCCTCGGGATGCCACTGCACGGCTACCGCCCACCAGTCGCCGGGACCTCGCCATTCCAGGCCTTCAATGATTCCGTCCGGCGCCCATGCCGTGGCCCGAAGGCCCTCGGCCACGCGGTCGGCCGCTTGATGGTGGAACGAGTTGACCCGAAGTCGGGTAGAGCCAAGCGTGCGCGCGAGCGCCGAACCCGCTTCGATGTCGACGTCGTGCACGCGCGCTGATCGTGGGCCTTTGGGGTCGTGATCGAGCGAGCCGGGGCGTTGGCTCGGAATGTCCTGCACCAGCGAGCCGCCAAGCGCGACGTTGAGCAGCTGGAGGCCTCGGCAAATGGCGAACGTTGGGCACGCGACCGCGCGTGCGGCCTCGACCAGCGCGATTTCCGTGGCGTCGCGATCAGGATTCGTGTCGTCGACGGTTGCATCGCGCGGCGCGTGGTATCGAGTGGGATCGATGTCTTCGCCGCCCGTGAGCACGAGCCCGTCGCACGCGTCGATGATCGCCGCGGTGTGGGACAGGCCCGAGAGCGGAGGGACGACGAGCGGAAGCGCACCCGCGCGCTCGATCGCGTCGACGTAGGCGGCGTTCAACCGCACGCGTCGTCGATGGTCATCGCTGTACGTAGTGGCTGAGATCGCGATGCGCGATGGCCGCGCGGTCCCAGCCAGATCGGTTCGTGACATGCGTAGGGATAAGATGATGCCGTGCGGGTTGCGCCCGCAGCCGAGCGATTCGTATCGTAACGGGACAGCCAGCATTTTCGCGAGGGTGCCGTATGCCTACCTACGAATACCAATGCCACGCCTGTCAGGCGACCTTCTCCGTGCGCGAGTCGATTTCGCAGCACGGCCACGCGGATGTCACGTGCCCGCACTGCCGGTCGCGCGACGTGGAGCTCCGGATGAGCGAGTTCTACGCGAAAACGCCGCGCAAGTCGTAATGATCGTTCACCCCGTTGGGCGTCGAGGATGGGCGCATTGTTCGAGAATATGAGACAAGCCTGGCGCGACGCGATGAGCCGCGCGTCCTCTCCAGCGGAAGGACGCGCGGTTCTTGCGATGATGCGCCAAGCGCTGGTGGACGCGAAGGTGGGCGTGTCGCAGGTGCGCGATGCGCTCGCGGCGACGCGCGCGCGGCTGGCGCGCGAGCAAAAGGAGTTGGAGACCGCGGAACGCCGCGGGCGGATGGCGTCCGAGATTCGCGACGAGGAGACGGCTCGGGTCGCGGAGCGCTACGCCGCGAAACATCGAGGGCGCGTCGCGATGCTGGGGCGCAAGCTCGAGGCGCAGACCTCGGAGTTGGCGTTGGCTGAGCAGGAGCTGGCGGAGATGACGGAGCAGTTTCACGCGATGGCGACGGGCGGCGGCGTTCGTGGCGTGGGCGTTCCCGGCGGGGCGCCATCGGCGACGAGCGATCCGCTCGCGGAATCGACAGACGCTTCGCTGGATGCCGACCTGGCCGGCCTGCGACGGGCAGCCGAGCAGACGGCGCGCGAAGCGGACGCGGAGCGGCGGCTCGAGGAGCTCAAGCGCCGCATGGGCCGCTGAGCACGAGCGTCGGGCGCTGGTCGCCGGGCCGTCGCGTTGCGTTAGGCGTCGGCGCGGCGGCGGTGGCGCTCGGCGCGGTGGGACTGCCCGCAGCGGCACAGGTCGCGGGCCGGCCGGTGTCGTGTGCGGGCCAGCGCATCTCGGAGATCGAGGTCCAGACGCGGCCGCCCTACTATCCGCGCAACGGCAAGTGGTGGACGACGCCGCTCGGCATTCTCTCCTCGATCCACACCAACACCAAGCCCGACGTGGTGCAGCGGTTCATCCTGCTGCAGCCGGGCATGCCGTGCGATCCCACCGACGTGGCCGAGTCGGAGCGCATCCTGCGCGCGCAGCCCTTCATTGCGCAAGCGCACATCTCGACGTACGACGACGGCGCCGGCGGCGTGATCCTGTTGGCCGAAACGACGGACGAGTTCACGCCGATCCTTGCGTTAGGAACCACCGGTCACAGCCCGTACCTGAGATCGTTCCGCGTTGGCGAGGGGAATTTCCTTGGCGGCGGCCGCTCGCTGCAGGTGGAGTGGGCCAACGGCCAATTTCGCGATACGTACGGCGTGCGCTACGCCGACTACCAGTTCGTGGGCCGTCCGTGGCACTTCAACCTCGCGCTTGAGCGTTTCGACCTCGGCCAGAGCAACCTGTTGATGGACGTGAGCCACCCGTTCATCACCGACCGCCAGCGCATCGCGTGGCGCGTCATCGGCGAGGATCGCAGCGACGTATTCGGCTTCGACCGCAGCGACCTCGAGACGGTGCCGGTTGGGCTCGATCGCAAGTTCGCCGACGTGGGCGGTGTGGTGCGCATCGGTGGCCGGCGCCAACTCAGCCTGTTGGGCTTCTCGATCTCGCACGAGGCGGACAACGTCGGCCTGCCGCCCGATCCGGATTCGCTGGTCAACTTCGACTCGCTGGTGGCGCGGTACCATGCACGCCGCAACACCCGCATCAACATCCTGTGGGGCCTGCGTAATCTGAGCTTCCTGCCGGTGCAGCACTTCGACGCGCTCGAGGCCACGCAGGACGTCCGCACCGGCTTCCAGTTAGGCACGTTGCTCGGCCGCGGCGTGCGGGTGCTCGACGGTCACGACGACGACCTGTTCCTGGCGAGCGACGCGTACGTGGGCTATGGAACGGCGCAGACGTTCGGCTATCTGACCGCGACAGCCGAAGGCCGCCAGGATTATCGGACACGAGGGTGGGACGGCATTCTGGCCAGTGCGCGCCTCATGATGTACCATCGCCTGACGACCGATCACACGCTGGTCGGCACCGTCGACTGGGGCAGCGGCTGGAATCAGCGCGTGCCGTTCCAGCTTTCGTTAGGCGAAGTGGACGGCGGCGTGCGCGGGTACCTCGATTCGCAGGACGCCGGCGCAATGCGCGGCGTCGTTCGACTCGAGGATCGGTGGGTGATCGGGCGCGTACGCGACCAGGCAGCGGTGGGACTCGCGTTTTTCGCGGACGCGGGCCGCGTCTGGGCGGGCGACGCGCCCTTCAGCATCACGACGCCCGTGAAGACGGGCGTCGGTGTCGGGATTCTCGGTGCATTTCCGCCGGGGTCACAGCAAACGTGGCGGCTGGACCTCGCGCTGCCGGTCAATCACGACGCGCACGCGAAATGGGAGGTGCGGCTGAGCGTTCTCAACGCCAGCCACCTGTTCACACACGAGCCGCGCGACATTCGGTTCAGCCGCGAGCTCGTGTCGCCGTCCAGCGTGTTTACATGGCCGTGATCCGAGACGGCATGATGCGCTCGGGCGGCTGCGTACCACCGGCGGCTTGCTGCTCGGGCCACGACACGACCGTCGGCGTTTGCTTGATGCACGCCGCGAAATGGCCCGGCTCTTTTTCCTCGAGCGGCGGAACGAGACGCGTGCACGCTTCGTCCTTGCGCGGGTGCGGGCAGCGCGGATGGAACGGACAGCCGGTGGGCGGATTCGCCGGGGACGGCACGTCGCCGCTCAAAATGATGCGCTGACGCTCGCGTGTTGGATCGGGGATGGGAACCGCGGACAACAACGCTTGCGTATACGGCATGATCGGCTGCCGGTACAACTCGGCCCCGTCGGCGTGTTCGACGATGCGACCCAGGTACATCACCGCCACGCGATCGGCGATGTGCTCGACCACCGACAGATCGTGCGCGATGAACAGGTACGCGAGGCGGTGCTCGCGCTGCAGGTCCTCGAGCAGGTTGATGACCTGGGCCTGGATCGAGACGTCGAGCGCCGAGACGGCCTCGTCGCAGACCACGAGCTTGGGGCTCACCGCGAGCGCCCGTGCGATGCCGATGCGCTGGCGCTGTCCGCCCGAGAACTCGTGCGGCCAGCGTTCCGCCGCGTCACGCGGCAGCCGCACGCGATCGAGCAGGGTGGCGACGCGCGCCTCGAGGTCGGCGGATGATTTCGCCAGCCCGAAATTGCGGATCGGCTCGGCCACGATGTCCTTCACCCGCATGCGCGGATT
>JAICLH010000071.1 GCA_025927495.1 Gemmatimonadaceae bacterium | reverse complement strand
CTGCCATTGCGGCGCGGCTCCAACACGAGTGGCCCGGCTCGAACGCCCAGATGACGACAGCTGTGGCGCCGATGCGCGACGAGTACGTGGGCGACATTCGCGGCAGTCTGGTGGCCGTGATCGGCGCGACGATTCTCGTGCTGCTCATCGCGTGTGCCAACGTCGCGGCGCTGCAGCTCGCCCGCGCTTCGGCGCGGACGCGCGAGATCGCCGTTCGGGCAGCCCTCGGCGCGAGCCGCGGCCGCATCGTGCGCCAACTGCTCACGGAGAGCGTGGTGTTGTCGCTCGGCGGCGGTGCGTTAGGCGCGGTGCTCGCTGTCTGGGCGCGCGAGCTCATTCGCCGCGCCGTCGCGCCGAGCACGCCGGCGTGGATGACGTTCGACATCGATGGCCGCGTCCTGCTGTTCGCGTTGGGCGTGTCCGTGCTGGCCGGCATCGCGTTCGGCGTTGCCCCCGCGCTGCGCCTGGCCGACCTTCGGGCGGGCACGGCCCTCCGGAATGCGACGGTGGGCGGGTCGCGCTCCCGATTGCAACGGATGTTCGTGGTCGCCGAGGTGGCGATCTCGATCATGCTCGTGGTGAGCGCGTCGCTGGCGCTGGAAAGCGTGCGGCGCATCCAGCGCATTCCGTTAGGCATCGACGCCAACGGCGTCACGACCTTCGAGGTCGCCATGCAGAGCGCGCGCTACGACAAACCGGCGGCTCGAGCGCGGCTCGTCGCCGAGATCGAACAACAATTGCGCGCGATCGCCGGCGTGACCGACGCGGGCGCCGCCGACCGCATGCCGATCAATGGATGCTGCTCGCAGTTTCCGGCCGTGATCGAAGGACAGACGGTGCCGAAGGGGCACGAGCCATTCGTCACCGGCACCATCGCGACGCCCGGCTATTTCGCCACACTGCACGTGCACCTGCTCTCCGGGCGGACCTTCGACGCGGGCGACGACGCGAGTGCGCCGAAAGTGATGGTGATCAATCGGACATTCGCCGACAAGTATTGGCCGCACGGCGACGCGCTCGGTCATCAAGTGAACACCGGCATCGGCGACGCGACCATCGTGGGTGTCGTACAGGACGTGAAGCAGGCCACAATCTTTGGCGCGCCGGAGCCGCAATTCTTCCGACCGTACGCCCAGGATCCGTGGACTCGCGCCGTGTTTGCTGTCCGCGCGCGGGGCGATCTCGGGCAAGTCGCGGCGGCGGCGCGTCGTGTCGTGCGGTCGATCGACCCGACGATGCCGATCTTCGGACTCGAGACTCTGCAAGACGTCTTCGATGAGGCGACCCTCACCACGCGCTCCCTCAGCCGTCTGCTGACGGCGTTCGCCGGCATTGCGCTGTTGCTGGCTGCGACCGGCCTCTACGGATTGATCTCTTTTCTGGTCGAGCGGCGCACGCGCGAGCTTGGACTGCGCGTCGCGTTAGGCGCCGAACCATCGCGCGTGGCACGGATGGTCATGTGGCAAGCCTGCGCGCTCGCTGCCATTGGTGCCATCGTCGGCATCGCCGGTGCGGCGCTCGCCGCAAAGTGGCTCGCGGCGACGCTCTACGGTGTGACGGCGCGGGAGTCGTCGGTATACGTGGTAGCGGTGCTCATTCTCGGCACTGCTGCGCTCGCGGCGAGCTATGGACCGGCGCGTCGCGCGAGTCGCGCCGACCCGATGGACGCGTTGCGCTCGGAGTGAGTCCAGTCGCGTCCCGTTCCCAGACTGGCTCGGCGCACGTACCTTTCGGACCATGGCTGATTTCATGAACATGCTGCGTCAAGCGCAGCAGGTGCAGGGACGTCTCCAGGAGCTCCAACAGGAGCTCGAGAACAAGACGGTCACCGCGTCGAGCGGCGGTGGGATGGTCACCGTCACCGCCGATGGCAAGGGACAGGTGCGTGCGGTGAAGATCGACCCGACGGTCGTCAACCCGAGCGACATTGAGATGCTCGAGGACCTCGTGCTCTCGGCTGTCACGGAGGCGCAGAAGAAGGCGGCGGAGTTGGCCCAGGAAGAGATGAAGCGTCTGACCGGGGGGCTGTCGCTGCCGTTCAAGCTGCCGTTCTAAAATGTCGGTGATCGACGACCTCGCCGCGGAGTTCGCCAAACTCCCCGGCATAGGGCGGAAAACCGCCCTCCGTCTCACATATCATTTGCTCAAGCAGAACCCCGACCAGAGCCGGCGGCTCGCTGGTGCGCTCGAGGCGCTCGTGGCGCGCGTCCGCCGCTGCTCCGTGTGCAACAACCTCACCGAGCAGGACCCCTGCGCGCTGTGCGCCGATCCCAGGCGTGACCAAGGCCTCCTCTGCGTGGTCGAAGACGCATCGGACATCGGCGCCATCGAGCGGGCCGGCGAGTTCCGGGGGCTCTATCACGTGCTCGGCGGCCGGTTGTCGCCGTTGGACGGCGTCGGACCCGACGATCTCGCGGTGCAGTCGTTGGTGGACCGCGTGTCCGCGGGCTCGATTCGTGAGGTCATTCTGGCGACGAACCCGAGCATGGAAGGCGAAGCGACGGCGCTGTACGTGCAGCGGCAGGTGGCGGGGCATGTGCCCAGAGTGTCGCGCATCGCGCGCGGCATTCCGGTAGGCGGAGACCTCGAATACGCGGATGGGGTGACGATCGCACAGGCGATCAGTGCCCGACGGGAGATGTGATGCGTCGATCGAGCGTAGTGGCGGCGTCGCTTGGGTTTGCCGGTGGCCTGGCGCTGGGTCTAATCGTCTGGAGTCAGCAGACTGAACGCTCCCGGCGCGATCTCTTCAGCATCCAGCCGTGGCGTCGATTGGCGGCGCTCGGCTACCTGCGCGGACAACGCAGTCCACAAAATGTGCGTTTGCTGCGCGACTATGTCGTGTGGGAACGCCACCCCAGGCTGCGCCGACGCGGGGAGCGGATTCTGCGCCGCATGGAAAAGTCTCTCGTTTAGCCGGAGCACTCATGCCCGTCGGTGCCGCGAGTTGGTCGTTCACCGAAGATGATTACGGTGCGATCCTGCGATCGCTCCAGCAATTCCTCTACGACAGCAACGCACGGTCCGCGCTTCTCGTCGACCGGTCTGGTCAGCTCGTGGCCACCGTGGGCGAGCCGCCGCAGTTCGATCCGACCGCGTTCGCTACATTGACGGCCGCGGACTTCAGCGCCAACGATCAACTGGCGCGCCTCATCGGCGAAACCGAATTCAACTCGTTGTTTCATCAGGGTGAGCAGGAGTCCATGTACCTCGTGGACATCGCCCGCCGCGTGATTCTCGTCATTCTGTTCGACAATCGCACCACCCTCGGCCTCGTGCGCCTCAAGGTGAAGCACGCCGTCGAAGAGCTCACGCGATTGTTTGCCGAGATGTTCCAGCGCGGACGCGAGCAGGCGAATCCGCCTAACATCCTCGCCGGCGCCGAGGATGAAATCGACCGGCTGTTTCAATAGAGGGGAGTGCGCCGCCGATGTCGATGATCAACTACGCCTCACGCGAGATCAACTGCAAAATCGTCTACTATGGTCCCGGGTTGGGCGGCAAGACGACCAACCTGGAGCACGTGTACGGCCGCGTGCAGCCGAACACGCGCGGGAAGCTCATCTCGCTCGCGACGGAGACGGAGCGCACGCTCTTCTTCGACTTTCTGCCGGTGGATCTGGGCACGATTCGCGGCTTCAAGACCCGGTTTCATCTGTACACGGTTCCGGGTCAGGTCTACTACAATGCGAGCCGCAAGCTCATCTTGAAGGGAGTGGACGGGATCGTGTACGTCGCCGATTCGCAGCTGGAGCGCATGGAAGCGAATCTGGAGGCGATGCAGAACCTGTACGACAACATGCAAGAGTACGGGTACGATTTGACCACGATGCCCTTCGTGGTGCAGTACAACAAGCGCGACCTGCCCAACGCGGCGCCGGTGCCCGAGCTGCAGGGTGCGTTGAACCCGGGGTGGGAGGTGCGGGAACCGCCCAAGCAGCGGGTGACTCCCGATCCGTACCACGCCGGCGAGAACCTCATCGAGCAGATCCCGAGCGGCGAATGGGTGGAGCGCGCTCCATACTTCGAGGCAGTGGCGGTCACGGGAGACGGGGTGTTCGACACCCTCAAGGCCGTGAGCAAGCTGGTGCTCAAAACGCTCGCCTAACTGCGCGCCGAGGGCGTGGCGCGCCGGGAGAGACGCGGTGAATTTGCCTAACGCGCTCACCCTGAGCCGGATCGTCGCGACGCCGCTCATCTTCCTGCTCCCGTTCGCCGACTCGTGGGAGCTCAAGCTGGCCGGCTTCGTGATCTACGTGATCGCGGCCGTCAGCGACTACTGGGACGGCCAGCTCGCCCGGACGCGCAACCTCGTCACCGACCTGGGCAAGCTGCTCGACCCGCTCGCCGACAAGGCGCTGCTGCTCGGGACGCTCGTCCCCATCTATCTGCTGCAGTCGGGGCACGGCACCCTGCTCTCCATGCGCTTCGTGACGCCGTGGGGCGACGCCGGCCTGCCGCTGTGGGTGCTCGTCGTCGTGTTAGGCAGAGAGCTGTTCATGACCGTCTTCCGCCAGGCGGCGGCGCGCCGCGGCACCGTGATCGCCGCCATCGGCCCCGCCAAATGGAAGACCGGCTTCCAGTCGGTGTGGGTCGGATCCGCCTACTTCTGGTTCGCCGCCAAGGACGCCGCGTTCCACTGGCAGTGGGACAGCCAGTGGTGGCGCGCCTTCGCGAACTTCAACGGCGTCGTCGGGGTTGTCACGATGACGGTCGCCGTCGTGCTCACCGTCTATTCGCTCGGTCTGTACTTGCGGAGATACGCGCGCGTGTTCGCGTGAGGCCGGGCGTCGTTCTCTTTCCCTGACGCTCTCATGCGCCTCGAAGTGGTCACCATCGGTGACGAGCTCCTGCTCGGCTTCACCGTCGACACCAACGCCGCGTTTCTCGCGCGCACGCTGTCGGAGATCGGCGCCGAAATCGTGCGGCGCTCCACGGTCGGCGACGAGCCGGACCGCATCGCGCAGGCCGTACGCGAGGCGCTGGACCGAACCGGCGCCGTGATCACCACGGGCGGACTTGGCCCCACAGCCGATGACCGCACGCGACCAGCGATCGCGCAGCTGTTCGGCCGCGCGCTGCGCATGGACGACGCGGTGATGGCGCGCATCGCGGCGCGCTTCCAGCGATACGGCTACGCGAGCATGCCCGCATCCAATTCCGTGCAGGCCATGGTACCGGAAGGTGCTACCGTCCTCGACAATCCGAACGGCAGTGCACCCGGACTGTGGATCGAGGACGAGCGCGGCCGGTGGGTCGCCATGCTGCCCGGTGTCCCGCACGAGATGCGCGCGATGACCACGGACGTGATCGTGCCGATCCTAACGAAGCGATACGCGATCAACGGAGCCGTGGTGCTGTCACGCACCCTGCGCACCACGGGGATCGGCGAGTCGGCGCTGGCGGAATTGTTGGGCGAGGACGGGCACGACACGGTAGCCGGACTGCCGCTGGCCTTTCTGCCGGGATGGGAGGGCGTCGACCTGCGCATCACGGCGCACGACCTCCCGCGGCCGCAGGCCGCTCTGGCTCTCGAGCGCGCCGAGGCGAAACTTCGCTCGCATGCCGACCGATATGTGTACGGGCTCGACGGGGCGAACCTCGCCGCCGTCGTGCTCGACCTGTGCCGAACCCGGGCATGGCACATCGGCACAGCGGAGAGCTGCACGGGCGGAATGTTGGGCGAACGGATCACGGCCATTTCCGGATCGAGCGACGTCTACGTCGGCGGCGTGGTGGCGTACAGCGACCGCGTGAAAACATCGGAGCTTGGCGTACCGGCGCCGCTGATTCGAGAGCACGGCGCCGTGAGTGAGCCGGTTGCGCGCGCGATGGCGACGGGGATCCGCTCGGTGCTCGGTACGGAGATTGGGATCGGCATCACCGGCATCGCTGGCCCGACGGGCGGCACGCCGGAGAAGCCGGTCGGAACCGTATGGATTGCGACGGATGTGAACGGCGACGTACACGCGACCGGCCGCAGGTACCTCGGCGATCGAGAGGATGTACGGAGGCGGAGCGCGCAGGCGGCGCTCGACCAGGTTCGCCGGAGCGTGAGCCGCGTGGGCTGACGAGTCGTCTGCCGGTCTGGCACAGGAGCAGGGCACACCCGTTGCACCTGAGGAGCGGCGGACGGAAATTACGCTTCTTGCGCCGCTCGCGGACCAATCGAACAGAGCGGCGCAAATTCACTGCGCAGACAAGGATCGATCGTGAAAGACGATTACGACTTCAGGACGAGTGCATCGAAAGAACAGAAGGGTCCTGCCGATGAGGAACGCCGCGACGAGGGCGTGGGTCCCGATGTGGAGAACGCGGCTGGGGCATCGCCGGCCGAGTCGGCACTCAAACAGCAGCTCGACGAGCAACGGGACAAGTATCTGCGGCTCGCCGCCGAATTCGACAACTTCCGGAAGCGGGTCGGGCGCGAGCGCCAGGAGCTTGTCTCGCGTGCGCAGGGAGATCTCATTCGCCAGCTCCTGGATTCGGTAGATGATCTCGGGCGCGTGACGTCGGTGGATGCCGGTCGCGTGGATCCGGCGTCGATCGTGACGGGCGTGGAGGCCGTGCAGAAGAAGCTGCTGCGCGCGCTGTCGGGTGTGGGGCTCGAGGTGGTGAATCCGGTGGACCAGCCGTTCAATCCCGAGTTGCACGAGGCGGTGGCGACGGAGCGAGCGTTGTCGCCCGAGGATGATCATCTCATCGCGCAGGTCTACCAACCGGGCTACGTCTTTCAGGGGCAGCTGCTGCGTCCGGCGCGGGTCGTGGTGAAGCAGTGGTCCGAGTGACGAGCGCGTAGCGAGCATGGCCCAGAGCAAGGATTTCTACGCCGTGCTTGGCGTATCGGCATCGGCGTCGCAGGACGAGATCAAGAAGCAATACCGCAAGCTGGCGAAGAAATTTCACCCCGATTCGAATCAGGGTGACGCGAAGGCGGCGGAGCGCTTCAAGGAGATCTCCGAGGCGTACACCGTCTTGGGCGACGCGGCCAAGCGGAAGCAGTACGACGAGATGCGCCGGTTAGGCGCGTTCCAGGGCTTCGGGACGGGCGGATCGGCGCGGCGCGGGCCGCCGGGCGGCGGGGCGGGGGCGGGGACAGGCGCGGGGCGGGACCAGGGCGGGATCCATTTTGAAGACTTCGACATCGGCGGGTTGGGCGGGTTAGGCGACCTGTTCAACTCGATGTTCGGCCAGGGCGGACGGCAGGGTGCATCGCGCGCGCGGCAGGCCGAGCGCGGGCAGAGTGTGGAGGTGTCGCTCGAGGTGCCGTTCCGCGTTGCTGCGTTAGGCGGCAAGGTCCCGGTGACGCTCGAGGTGAACGAGGAGTGTCCGACGTGTCACGGCTCGGGCGCGGCGCCGGGCGCGTCGTTCAAGATCTGTCCCGAGTGCAACGGACGCGGCGTCGTGTCGTTCGGCCAGGGCGGGTTCGCGGTGAACCGGCCGTGTCCGATGTGTCTGGGGCGCGGGCAGATTCCCAGCGAGCGCTGCCCCACGTGCAACGGCGCCGGCGAGACGCGCGCGCGGCGCACGGTGAACATCACGGTGCCGCCGGGCACGGACACGGGCACGCGCGTGCGTCTGACCGGCCAGGGCGGCAAGGGCCAGAACGGCGGACCGCCGGGCGATCTTCTGATCACGTTCCAGGTGGCGCCCGACCGGTTCTTCGCCCGCGAGGGCCTGGACGTGATCGCCCGCGTGCCGCTCAACATCGCGCAGGCTACGTTAGGCACCAAGGTCCGGCTCAAGACGCTGGATGGAAAGTGGGTGAAGATCACCATCCCCAAGGGGACGCCGTCGGGGAAGCGGTTCCGCGTGCGCGGTCAGGGGATCGAGAAGGATGGCGACCGGGGCGACCTGATCGTCGAGGTGTCGATCGTGGTGCCGGAAACGCTGTCGCCCGAGCAGGAGGACATGCTGAAGCAGTTCGCGGCGGCGGGGGGACTCAAGTACTGAGGGAAGCGCTCGCTGCGCTCGCTGGGGGAAGCGCTGCGCTGAGGGAAGGGGGAAGCGGCGGGCTACGCCGCCTGGGGGAGTGGAAGGACATCAGTAGCCCCTGGGGTGGAGAGCATCGCACGGCGTGCAGGCGTCGCGGTTCTCCATGAGCGCGGACCATTGATGTTGTTCCACTCCCTCAGGCGGCGTAGCCCGCCGCTTCCCCCTTCCCTCAGCGCAGCGCTTCCCCCAGGCGAACGCCAGCGAGCGCTTCCCTCGGGCTCACGCTGCCAGCACCGGCAACGCGCCGCGCGACGCGGCGATCAGGCCGCCGCCTAGCACGCGATCGCCATCGAACATCACGAGCGACTGGCCGGGCGTGATTGCAGCCACGGGCTCGTCGAGGGCGAGCTCGATCTCAGCCGCATCCATGCGCACGATCTCGGCGGGGGCGGCGGGGGCGCGGTGGCGGACCTGCACGAGCACGTGCGCACCGACGGCGGGCGGCGCGTCGACCAGCCAGTTCACATCGCGCGCGATCACGCCGCGGCCCAACAGCTCGGCGCGTGGGCCGATCACGACCTCGCGCGAGCTCGGGCGGATCGCGATCACATAGAGCGGCTCGCGCGAACCGCCGGGCAGCCCGCGGCGCTGCCCCACCGTGAACCGCGCGTACCCGTCGTGCTCGCCTAACGCTCGGCCGCCGGAGTCGACGAACGGACCGCGGGCGAGCGCCGGCGCGTCGGCGCCCAAATGCCGCGCCAACACCTTCGCATGGTCGCCGTCGGGGACGAAGCAGATGTCCTGGCTCTCGCGCTTCTCGGCCACCACGTCCAGGCCTAACTCATGGGCGCTGCGGCGCGTTTCGGCTTTGGTGAGCGCGCCGACCGGCAGCAGCATCCGGCGCACCACCGCGCGGTCGATGCCCCACAGGAAATAGCTCTGGTCCTTCGCCCGGTCGGCACCGCGCAAAAGCTCGCCGCCCGCGGCGCGCGCGTAGTGGCCCGTCGCGATCCAGTCGCACTCGAGCGCGTCTGCCTTCCGCAACAGGTCGCGGAACTTGGTGAACGTGTTGCAGCGCACGCACGGGATGGGCGTGCGTCCGGCCGCGTACTCGCTGACGAAATTCTCGATCACGTCGCGGCCGAACGCGCTCTCGAGGTTGAGCACGTAGTGCGGGATGCCGATGCGCTCGCACACGCGGCGCGCGTCGTCGATCGAGTCGAGCGAGCAGCACGGGCGGTCGGGGACGTCGTCGCCGTAACAGAAGAGCTTCATCGTCGCGCCGATCACCTCGTAGCCCTGTGCGGCGAGTGCCGCCGCGGCGACGGACGAGTCGACACCACCCGACATGGCCGTGAGCACGCGGCCGCGCGGCGTCGACATCAGGCGACGGCGCCGGTCAGACGGCGGGCCTTGGCGACGAGGGCCGGGAACAGCTCCGCAATGCGATCGATGCCTTCGTCCGTGGTGAGCGAGCCCAGGCTCATGCGGACGGCGGACACCGCGAGATCGCGGGGCACGCCTAACGCAGCCAGTACGTGCGACGGGTCGACGCTTCCGCTCGTGCACGCCGAACCCGATGAGCATGCCACGCCGGCCAGGTCGAGCGCCATGAGCATGGACTCGCTGTCGGTGCCGGGGACGGACACGCTCAGGATGTGCGGCGCGCGTGGTCCGCCGCCGCCGTTCACCACGGCGTCCGGGATGCGCGCGAGAATCGCCCGCTCGAGGCGGTCGCGCAACGCGCCTAACCGACGCATCTCGGTCTCGCGCTCGGCGATGGCCAGCTCCGCCGCGCGCGCGAGGCCGATCGCCGCCGCCACGTTCTCCGTGCCCGGCCGCAAGCCGCGGTTCTGCGAGCCGCCGTGCAGCAACGGCTCACACGGCGTCCCATGCCTGACGTACAGGCCGCCGATGCCCTTGGGCGCACCGATCTTGTGCCCCGAGAACGTGAGCAGGTCGAACGGCACCGCGCGCGCGTCCACCGACACCTTGCCGAATGCCTGCACCGCGTCCGTGTGAAAGAGCACACCGCGCTCCTTGGCCGCCGACGCGAGCGCCGGAATGTCCTGCACGACGCCGATCTCGTTGTTCACCCACATCACGGAGCACACCGCCACGTCCGGCCTGACCAGCGCATCGTACGACTCCCGATCCACCACCCCCACGCGCGACACCGCGAGGATGCGCTCTTCAGCCCCCTCTGCGTGGGCGAAGTGTACCGCGCCCAACACCGCCTTGTGCTCGATCGGCGTGGTGACGACCGCGCGCTTGCCCGATGCGCGCAGGGCCATGAACGGACCAACGACGGCGGCATTGTCGCCCTCGGTTCCGCCGGACGTGAAGAACACTTCCGCCGGCTGGGCGCCGAGGCAGTGGGCCAGACGCTCGCGGGCATCGTCGAGCGCGGCGCGAGCGTCGCGTCCCCATCGGTGCGTGCTGGACGGATTGCCGAAGCGCGGGCCGTAGAACGGCTCCATGGCCTCGAACACCTCGCGTCGCACCGGCGTCGTGGCGGCGTGGTCGAGATAGATTGGCTGAGGCATGCACCAAAGTTAGCGAATCCGGCCGGATCCTGCCCGGGACGTCCCGGCGCGTGCTGGTTCAGTCTGCAAGTTCCGAGTGCGCAGTGGCTCCCGTATCAGCCCGCGCCGCGTTCGACAACGGCATAAAGGATAACAAAGTGAAACTGAAAGGATGACAAAAGGATCGTTCTGCTCGGCGGCTGGTTCGTGGCCTCGTAGATAGGAACGCGTCTGGAGTTTTTTTCACGTCTCCCCACCACTGCGCCAACGCGCTAGCCGCCGCGCAGAACGATCCCTTTTGTCATCCCTCAGTTTCACTTTTGATCCTTTGATGCCTTTGTCGGAGAAACTCACGAAATTGGACCACTACTCCGCCGTGCGGGCCCCGATCCGTCACCGGAGCCATTCGCCCGGGGTTTGCCCGGTGATTTCCTTGAAGTCGTCTATGAAATGTGGCTGGTCGTAGTATCCCAGGTCGTACGCAATCGCTCCCCAGTTCACGTTGCGCGGATGAGCCATGCGGGCTGCCGCCGCGCGACCGAGCGCGGCGCGCGCCCGAATCACGCGCGCGAACATTTTTGGGGTGAGGCCGACGTGCGCGGCGAATTGGCGTGCGAGCTGTTGACGCGTCACGCCAATCTCGCCCGCGAGCGCGGCGACCTTGAGGTTTCCATCGGCCTGAACGATGCGGCGGACCGCGGCCCGCAGGCTGCGCGACACGGCGACACCGCGCGCGAGGCGGCCGCGCACGATGTGGAATGCCGCCGTCACGCTTTCGAGCTCACTCGCCGAGGCGAGCGTCTCGATGTGCGCGGAGGCGTCGCGCTCGAGCAGGTCATAGCCCACGGTCTGGTCGGTTAGCTCGGAGGCCGGCACGCGAAAGGCCGCTTGTGCGTAGCCCGGTGCCAGGCGTACCCCGACGTACAGCCACGGATGCTGGCCTTGCAACACAATGGGTCGCGTCATGGTACCGACGACGCTGGCGCTCGCGAGCTCGCGATCCTGTGCGCCCGGCCGGCCGAACACGAACAGGATGTCCGTGCAGCCGTCGGGCAGGACGCGGTGCGGCGCGACGTCGACCGCGCTGCTCACGCGCCGGGTCCACGCGCACATCACCGTTGCGGAGAGGTCGGGGGGCGGTGCGTGCTCGGCGTACCCGTCGGGCAAGTCGCCTAAACTTACGAGCGGTTCCATTTTTCCAAGACGCTCATGCGTGGCCCGGACATATTGGTCGCGTCACGTCAACGGAGAGAGAACCTGCCATGCCCAACGTTATCAAGAAACTGACGCCCGTGCTCATGGTCGACGCGATCGAGCCATGTCTGCCGTTGTGGACGGACCGTCTCGGGTGGAACAAGACGGTCGAAGTGCCCGAGGGCGACCGGCTGGGGTTTGTGATTCTCGAGAAAGATGGTGCGGAGGTCATGTATCAGACATGGGAGAGCATCGAGAAGGATGTGGGCACGAAGCCGGTGAAGGCGGTGGGCACGTCGGTCGGGCTCTTCGTCGAGGTGTCGAACCTGGAGGAGATCGAGCGCCGGATCTCGGGGCTGCCGCTGGTGCTTCCGCGCCGCCGGACGTTCTACGGGATGGACGAGGTGGGGATCAAGGAAGCGGGTGGTCACACGGTGGTGTTCGCCCAACGGGCCGGCTGAGCCGGCGCGCCTCTGCCTAACGCTGTGCCGGTGCGGCGTCGGGCCGGAGTGCGGCGCGCACCGGTGCGGCGTCCAGCCCGACGATCTTGACCGGGAGCGCGACGAGGTCGTAGGCGCCGTCGGGGACGTCGCGCAGGTCGAGGTTCTCGAGGTTGTAGGCGCCGCCCGCGAAGAGCGCGTGGTGCACCTCGAGCGTCGTGCTGTGTCGCGCGTCCACCGACGGGGCATCGACGCCGAGCAGCCGGAGCCCGCGCGCGAGGAGCGACTCTACCTGCCTAACGCTGAGCGTTGGCCACTCGGCGGGGAAGACGCCGGCGGCGGTGGACGCTCCCGTGCGCAGCAGCAGCCGCTCGAGCGGTACGCGGGGCAAGGCATCCACGCGGTCGAACGAGCAGACGGTGGCGGGGCCCGCGAACACCTCGACGGGCAGATCGTCGGACGCGGGCCATCCATCGTGCACGTGCAGCGGCGCGTCGGCGTGCGTGCCGACGTGCGGGCTCGTGGTCACGGCCGAGAGGTTGACGGTGTCGCCGCGCGCGAGCTGTTGTGTCCACCGGCAGGAGTAGGGCGTGTCGCCCGGCCACTCGGGTGCGCCGGGACGCAGCGCGATGCTGATGTCCCGCCACCTGGACGTCGTCACCGGGCGCCCGGTGGCGCGCCGAAAAACTTCGAGCGCACGTCCCACAACACCGGGAAGAACCGCTGCGACACCGTGCGCGCGAGATAGCGCGCGCCTAACGTACCGCCGGTGCCGCTCGTGCCGGGGCCGATGATCCGCTCCACCAGCTGCACGTGCAGGAACCGCCAGCGCGCGAAGCCCTGCTCGTATTCCAGCAGCTCTTCGGCCAGGAGAAAGAGCTCCGATGGCGCGGCGTCGCCGTAGACGTCCTCGAGCGTGCGGCCGCTCTGCTCGAGCAGACGCTCGAACAGCGACTGCAGCGTTGGGCGGTCGAGCCAGCGCTGGATCACGGCCGGCGGCGCGCCGTGTTCGGCGATCGCCTGGAGAAAGTGCGGGTCGCGCAAACCGGACGCCGCTTCGATCGCGCGGAACTGCGCGCTCTGCGACCCACTGGAGCTGCCGAGGTAGCCGCGAAACTGCGCGAAGCGCTGCGGCGGCAGCGTGTCGAGCGCGGACAGTTGGTCGGCCACGATGCGGACGAGCGCGTTGAGGCGCTTGGCCACCATCATGGCCGCCGCCACGTTCGCCGACTCGAGCGCGGACACGAGCGAGTCCAACTCGTGCAGGATCACCTTGAACCACAGCTCGCTCGCCTGGTGCACGACGATGAACAGCAGCTCGTCCGGATGTTCGGGCTCCGACAACGGACGCTGGAGCGACAGGAGCTCGTCCAGCGCGAGGTAGCTGCCGTAGTCGGCGGCTTCGTCCTTCTGCCTAACGGTGCGGGGCGTCAAAAGGTGGATACCTCCAGCGTGGTCACGTCATCGACGCGCATCGTTTCGGCGGTGTAGAACGGCTCGCCGTATCGCACGCGGATGAGCGAGCCGTAGTGGGCCGCCTGATGTCGCACGATCTCGTATAACGGCTCGCCGTTCGGATACACCTCGCCTGCCTGTCGCACGCCGCCGAACTGCGACGCGTATTGCTTCACGGCCTCGAGCTTCTGCTCGAACACATCCGAAATGTCGACCACGAACGTCGGCTTGATGTAGTCCTCGCGAAACGAGAGACAGTGAATCACTTTGCGCGGCCGGTGCGCCGGCACCGACGGCTCGAGTTTCGCGAGCCCGGCGACGAAGCACGCGTCGCGCACCAACTCGGCGGTGACGCGATGGTCGGGATGGCGGCCGCGCTCCGACGGCGCGATCACAATGCGCGGCGTGAATCGGCGAACGGCTTTCGCGACCTCCACGCGCGCCTCGGGCGTGTTGACGATCGCCGCGTCGGGCATTCGCAAATTGATGCGTGCGCTCACGCCAAGAATCTCCGCGGCGCGACTGGCTTCTTCTGCGCGGAGCTCGGCCGACCCGCGTGTGCCAGTTTCGCCCTCGGTGAGGTCAATGACTGCTGTCGTATGGCCAAGCGCTCTGGCTGTGAGGAGAGTGCCGCCGCACGTGAGCTCGATGTCATCGCGGTGCGCGGCGATGGCGAGCACATCGACGTGTGTCATGGCGCGGAATATATCGCGCGTCGAGTCGCACGCGAGTCGATGGGGCCGGTGCGCGAGGAACCTTCTTTGCGGGGCGGCATTACTGCTTGTGTTGGACGCGAGGGACGCGAGCTGTCGAGCACAACCGCCCGCGCGGTACGCGTTCCTTATCAGCAGCGGAGGGTCACGTGCGTGCACTACACACTGTCCGCATCGGCATCGCCGCACTCGCAGTCGCATGCGGCGGAAGCAGCAGCAGCTCGAACAACATGACGGGCCCACCACCGCCGCCCATGGGCGGTGTGAACGTCACGATTTCGGATTTCAAGTTTTCGCCGGCCGTCGATACGGTGAAAGTCGGGACGATCGTGCAGTGGGTGAACAACGGTCCGTCGGAGCACAGCTCGGTGAGCGACTCGGGCCTGTGGGACTCACAGGGCATGTCGCCGCCGAGTGGCGGCGGTAGCTACGGCGGCACCACGGGCGGCGGGACGTTCCAGTTCCAGTTCAATACGGCGGGGTCGTTTCCGTACCACTGCAAGTTCCATCCGCCGGCGCAATATCCATCGTTCGTCGGGACGATCGTCGTGGTCAACTGACGCCGCGTCCGTTAGGCCGAAACGGAAGGCCGGCCGGCGCGTCCATCGCGTTCGGCCGGCCGTCGTACAGACGTGTAAACCGCGTCTGCATTGCTGATCGCGGCTAACGGGAATGGGGAAGCGCTCGCTGTCGCTCGCTTGGGGGAAGCGCTGCGCTGAGGGAAGCGGCGGCGACGCCGCCTGAGGGGTGGAAGGACATCAGTTGTCCCTGGGTGGAGAGTCTCGAATCGCCGAGGCTCCCCGCATGGCACTCACGT
>JAICLH010000011.1 GCA_025927495.1 Gemmatimonadaceae bacterium | reverse complement strand
GAAACAACATCACTGGCACCGTCCGCACCATGATCTTGAGGTCTTCGGCCAGCGATTGGCGCTGCAGGTACTCGAGATCGTAGCGAACCTTCGTGCGCACGTCATCCACACTGCAATCGTATGTGTGGTTGATCTGCGCCCAGCCGGTAATCCCCGGGCGCGTCAGCTGACGCAGCGGATACTCGGTGATGTCCTGACGAAGCCGCGCGAAAATACTCGGACGCTCGGGCCGAGGACCGACGATGTTCATGTCGCCCTTGATCACGTTCACAAGTTGCGGCAGTTCATCGAGCCGCACGCGCCGGAGAAATTGCCCAACGGGTGTCACGCGTGGATCATCACGCGTCGCCCACACCGCGCCCGACTGCTGTTCCGCGTCCACGTACATCGAACGGAACTTGTAGATCGTAAAAATCCGGCCGCCGGCGTCCTGCTTTCGACGTTCGTACAACGCATCGACGCACGCGCGACGACGATCGAGACCAACACGCGTCTGCGAGTACAGCACCGGCCCCCGTGACGTCAACTTCACGGCGACGGCGACAAGCAGCATGATCGGGGTCAGGATGACCAGCGCAATGGCGGCGAGCAGTAGGTTCACCGCGCGGTTCAACACTTCCGATCGCGTGCGCGGTTGAATCTCGCGACGTGGCACCTGGCGCTCGGCGCGCTCGCGCACGAGCTCAATCGGCCGGGCAACGTCGGCTAACGCTGCGGCCGCCGACGGAGTGTTTCGCCGCGTCCGTTCCGTTGGACCGTGATGCGTGCGGCGTCTGTCGTTCACGCGCACGCTCAGCGCATCGCTACTCCAAGAGTCTGGGATGTCTTCCCAAAGCATGCGTGTTAATGCCGAGAGATCGAGATGAGGGCCACCGTCACGGCGGCCAGTGCGGCTGTTACCTGCAAGATTCTCACCCAATCCTTTTTCCCCGCCTCGGGAACCGAAATCTGGTCGCCAGCTCGCATGTCGAGTTGGTCCAGTGTTGCGCCTGATGCAAAAGCTTGTTGCACCTGCTTGTCGGTCAGTCGATCCTTGTTGTCACGCTTGATCTTCGTGCCGTTCAAGTCCGACGTTTGCGTCGGCCCGCCGGCGAGCATGATCGCATCGGTGAGCGTCAGGTCCGCCGGCACCCAGAAAAATCCCGGATGCCCAACGTTGCCAACGACAGCAATCTGTACCAACGGCGTCACTTGTACCGTCGGATTCTTCAAGTACTGCGACAACTGCTTCGTCAAATAATCCTGCAACTCCGAATGCAACACGCCCGCTAACGAAATGGGCGGAAGATTTTTCAGTTGGATCACTCGTCCTGCGCGAACGCTTGCCGTATCACTCAATGTCGAGTCGCCTCGCACGACGATCGCGATGCGATCGCCAACCTGAAAATCGCCATCCCTGAGTCTCTGCCGGATGAGGGCCGCTTGTGCCTGGTGGCCCTGTCGATCGAGAGTCCCTGCTTCTGACTCTAACTGTGCGCGCGTCAGAGGGGTGTGCGTTGTATCACTTAGGATTTGTGCCCTTCGCGCTGAATCGAGACGCGTTGAATCGCCTTGTACCGGCGCGGCGTGGGTCGTGTCTCGCTGGACCGGCTGTTGAGCGGGGAGCGCGCTCGTGATGGCTGCCGACACGCCGATGATCGCGAGCAAGCGACCGAAGCAGTGTGCCTTGTTGTGTAGCTCGCTACCAAAGAGCGCTGACATAGTCCTCCGGCGACGTTGCACCCCTTGTGCTAGCCGTCCGTTTGGGTTCGAAGGTGGTGAATCTCTCGGCGCGACTTTCATTTCATGAATTGCGCCGTTCGATCAGGAAGGTCCGGTGCGAGGCGATCGTGTAGCAGCGGTACAACATAACATGGGTCGCATCTCCAACATTCATCGCACGTCTGAGAGCAAAAAGGAAAATTCGCGCCGCGCTGCAGGGCGATCATCGAAAAGCAGAAGCTCTCAGCCATCCGGAAGCAGCGGCACGTCGATTCGTCCGTATCGCCATTCCATCGCTCCTGTGGCACCCGCGCGGCAAATTTCGCCGCTTAGGCTGCTCTCATGCTTCAGTAACAGTTTGGTATATATGCAGTTAGCACACGTGTTTCGGGTCCGCATGAGTTCTGCATACTCCCGGCACGACCAACAACGCTCGCTTCAGGTGCCTCTCCAAACGACCCGCCGGGCAAGACGACGCCCGTATCCGGTGAGTATGTCCGAAAACGAGAAGCCGTCTCGTCCGCCGCTCGTGCTCCTCGCGAACGACCAGGAATGGTCGGCGCGTTCGCTCGAGAGCATACTCGGGCCCAACGGCTACGCGGTGCTCCGCGCGTACACCGGTAAGCAAGTGTTGGATCTCGCGCGCAGTGCGCAGCCGGATCTCGTCATCATGGACATTCGTCTGCCCGACGTGGACGGCGGCGACGTGTGTCGCCAGTTGCTCGATGATGTCCGATTCAACGTGTCCACTCCGATCATCATCACTACATCTGGTCCTGCGGAGCGGAGCCAACGGCTGGCCGCGTTGCAAGCCGGCGCTTGGGAGTTCGTGAGTCAACCGCTCGACGGTGAAGTGTTGTTGCTCAAGCTCGATGCATTCATGCGCAGCAAGCGTGAGGCGGATCGACTGCGCGCTGAAAGCTTGCTCGATCCGACGACCGGCTTGTACAACATGCGCGGACTCGTGCGGCGGGCGCGCGAGATTTCAGCAGAAGCACAGCGACTCAAGGCGCCCATTGCATGCGTGGCATTCGCACCGGTCGCCGAAGCGCCAGACTTCGAGGAGCGGCCACTCAATGGCGACACAGAATACGTAATCGCGTACCTGGCCTCGCTCGTCCGACGCGCAGGACGCGTCTCCGATGCGATCGGACGTCTCGGCCCAACGGACTTCGCCATCATTGCTCCGGCGACCGGCAGCGATGGTGCCGTGCGCATGATGCAGCGCATTCAGGAAACGATGGACGCGGAGCCGACGACGATCGGTGACGCGGCGCACAAACTCAGAATTCGGGCCGGCTACTGCGCCGTGCCGGATTTCTCCGAGTCCAGCGTCGACGCAGTCGAAATGCTGCTGCGCGCGACCACGGCGCTCCGGTATCTGCGTACCGAGGAATCTGAAGTGCCGATCCGGGCATTCGAAGACGTGCCCCTCCGGTCGGCTCTCTAGCGCCGCTCGCGAACAGCCCGCACGAACATTGCTATTATTCCGACTGCGCGTCCATCACGCAGTTATGGCGCGCATCCGGTCCGTGCCTGTAGCCGACGGCGCCGATTCCGCATTCATCCATGAGCTGCCAAACCACCTCGCATGACGAAACTCGCCACCGAGGAGCGCATGAGTATCGTGATCGTCGGTCACGTCGATCACGGCAAGAGCACGATCATCGGCAGGCTGCTCGCCGATAGTCACTCCCTTCCCGACGGGAAGCTCGAGCAGGTCAAAGAGCTCTGCGCGCGAACGGCGAAGCCGTTCGAATATGCGTTCCTCCTCGATGCGCTGCGCGATGAGCGCGCGCAAGGCATTACGATCGATTCCGCGCGCGTTTTTTTTCGAACGGCGCGGCGCGAATACATCGTGATCGATGCACCCGGTCACATCGAGTTTCTCAAGAACATGATCACGGGTGCGTCGCGCGCAGAAGCGGCATTGCTCGTGATCGACGCGCAGGAAGGCGTGCAAGAGAACTCTCGCCGCCACGGCTACATGCTCGCGATGCTCGGCATCAAGCAGTGTGTGGTGCTGATCAACAAGATGGACCTCGTCGGCTTCGACCAAGCCGAGTACGAGAAGCTGGTCAAGTCGCTCACCGCGTTTCTCGCGCAGGTGAACATCACGCCGGCGTGCTTCATACCGGTGAGCGGTCGAGACGGCGACAACCTCGCCGACGCGTCGACGCGGATGCCGTGGTATCACGGCCCAACGGTATTGCAAGCGCTGGACACCTTCGAGCCGGAAGCGCCGCCGGTTGGGCTTCCGTTTCGCCTGCGCGTCCAGGACGTGTACAAGTTCACCGGGCAGGGCGATGATCGCCGGATCGTGGCCGGCACGATCGACTCCGGACAGATTTCCGTGGGCGATCGCCTCGTCTTTCTACCCTCGGGCAAGCGCAGCAGCGTGAAGTCCATCGAGGCCTTCAACCGCCCAACGCAGACCGAGGCGTCCGCCGGTTGGGCGACCGGGGTCACGCTCACGGAACAGATCTACGTCGCACGCGGCGAGCTTGCGGTACGCGAGTCGGATCCGCTGCCGCAGGTCACTACGCGCTTGCGCGTGAGCCTCTTCTGGCTCGGCCAGCGCCCGCTCGAGATGCGGAAAGAGTACGCGCTCAAGATGGGTGCGGCGCGCATTCCGATGCGCCTCGAGTCGGTGGACCGTGTGATCGATGCGTCGACGCTGGCCGCGCGTCCTAACGCAACGCGGGTCGAACGCCACGATGTCGCGGACTGCGTACTCAAGATCGGGAAGGCGGTCGCCTTCGACCTGGCCAGCGACCTGCCGGTGACGAGCCGCTTCGTGATCGTGGATGAATACGACATCCGCGGCGGCGGCATCGTGCGCGAAGCGCTGCCCGACCAACAGGGGTGGGTGCGCGAGAAAGTGCTGGTGCGCAACTCGAAATGGGAGCGCGGATCGATCCCGCTCGAGCGTCGCGCCGAACGGTTCAATCAGCGCGCGACCTTGCTGCTCTTCACGGGCCCCACGGAGACCGAACGTAAAGCGTTGGCGAAGGAGCTCGAGGGACGGCTCTTCGCGCAGGGCAAGGTGGTCTATTTCCTCGGCATCGGCAGCGTGTTGTATGGCGTCGACGCTGATATCGGCCGCCAACGCGAGAACCGCTTGGAGCACATGCGCCGCCTCGCCGAAGTCGCCAACATCATGCTCGATGCGGGCATGATCCTCATCGTCACCGCCGCCGAGCTCACCACCGAGGACCTCGAAGTGATTCGGGCCGCGGTCGAACCCGAGCGCATTGAAACGATCTGGGTAGGCGACCGCATGACCACGGATCTGGAGTGCAATTTGTACGTCAGCGACGGGGAAGGGAGGGCGGAAGCGCTCGAGCGCATCGAGACGCGCCTCAAGGACCTGGGCGTCGTCTATCGTCCATGGTGAACGCCGAGCAGCTCATCGAGGACATTCGCCATCTGGCCCGCGATGCGGGCCAGGCGATTCTTCGATACTACGCGTCGAGCGACACGCGGCAGGCCGTCGCCTGGAAGGAGAACGCGAGTCCGCTCACGATGGCCGATCAGGATGCGCACACCGTGATCGCCGATGGATTGCATCGCCTAACGCCAGACATTCCGGTGCTGTCGGAGGAAGGGGACATTCCGGAGTACGACGCCCGGCGTGACTGGACGCGCTTCTGGCTCGTGGATCCGCTGGACGGCACGAAGGAATTCACGAAGGGCATCGGCGAGTTCACGGTGAACATCGCGCTCATCGAGCACGGCGCGCCAACGATGGGCGTCATCTACGCACCCGTGCTCGATCTCATGTATTGGGCGCGAGCAGGCGCGGGCAGCTGGCGCGAGGACCGCGGTGCGACGCCGGAGCGCGTGTACAGCGGCGACCGGCCGGCCACGGGGGGCCGCATCATCGTGCAGAGCCGGTCGCATCCGTCGTCGGAGCTCGAGGCGTATCTGGCCACCATCCAGGTGCAGGAGCGCATTTCGTTAGGCAGTTCGCTCAAGTTCTGCTGGGTGGCGGATGGCCGCGCCGACTTGTACCCGCGCTTCGGCCCGACGATGGAATGGGACGTGGCGGCGGGAGACTGCATCTATCGCGAGTCGGCGCGCGACGGGCGTCGGCAGACACCATTCACGTACAACAAGCGGGAGCTGCGCAATGGCTCGTTCGTTCTTGGTGCCTGACGGCGCCGACGCGCTCCGCACAGCGTGGCTCGACCATGCATCGTGATACCAACGTCCGGTCGTTCGCCAAAGCGTTCTCGTGGCGCATCTTCGGCAGCCTGACGACCACGGTCATCGTATATGTTTTCACGAAGCGGGTGCAGGTGGCGCTGTTCGTGGGCGTCGTCGAGCTGGTGGGCAAGATCCTCTTGTTCTGGTTGCACGAACGGCTGTGGGAGCGCATTCCGTTAGGCAAACACGAGCCGACGCCAACGGTCATCTGGTTCACCGGATTGTCGGGATCGGGCAAAACGACCATCGCGCAGTGGGTCCACGCCGAGCTGCGACGCCGGGGCATTCGGGCCGAATATCTCGATGGCGACACGATCCGCCATCTCTTTCCGACAACGGGATTTACACGCACCGACCGCGACCAGCACATTCGCCGCGTTGGCTACCTGGCAAGCAAGCTCGAGGAGAACGGCGTGTTCGTCGTTGCCTCGTTCATATCGCCGTACGAGGAATCGCGCGCGTTCGTGCGCGGGCTGTGCCGGAACTTCGTCGAGGTCTACGTGTCGACACCACTGGAGGAGTGCGAGCGGCGTGACGTGAAAGGGCTCTACGCACGAGCCCGACGCGGCGAGATCCGCAACTTCACCGGCATCGATGACCCGTACGAAGCGCCGGCCAACGCCGACGTCGTGATCGACACGCGCGGCGTGACCGTCGAAGAATCGGGCGGGAAGGTCTTGAATCGGATTCGCGGAAACCTGTAGGTCCGTGAATCAGGAGTGAACGATGGATCATCTGGAACAACTCGAAAATCGAAGCATCCACATTTTGCGGGAAGCGTACGCAAACTTCCGGCAGTTGTGCATGTTGTGGTCGATCGGGAAAGACAGCACGGTGATGCTCTGGCTGGCGCGGAAGGCGTTCTTCGGACACGTCCCGTTCCCGCTCGTGCACATCGACACGTCATTCAAGATTCCCGAAATGATCGCCTATCGCGACAAGCTGGCGGCCGAGTGGCACCTGAACCTCATGTACGGGCAGAATGAGGTCGCGCTGGCGGAGCATCGTACCTACCCCGACGGCGCGGTCGATCGCCTAACGTGCTGCGGCCTGCTCAAAACGGAAGCGCTGCGCCGCACACTGAGCGGTGAAGGGCCGCGGTATCGGTTCAACCACGCGACGCGCACGTACGAGCGGGATCGGAACACGGAACCGTTCACGGGCGTCATCGTGGGCGCGCGTGCGGACGAAGAAGGCAGCCGCTCCAAGGAGCGGTACTTCTCCCCACGCACCACGCAGAGCGAGTGGGAGGTGCAGGATCAGCCGCCCGAGTTCTGGAACCAGTACAAAACAGAATTCGCGCCGGGCACGCACGTGCGCATTCACCCGCTCCTCGATTGGACCGAATTGAACATCTGGGAGTACATCGGACGCGAACAGATTCCGACGGTGTCGCTCTACTACAATCACGGCGACGGCACCCGCTATCGTTCGTTAGGCTGCGGCCCGTGCACCCAGAAGGTGCACTCCGAAGCGCGCGACGTGAGCGAGATCATCGTCGAGCTGCGCACGGGCAAGTTCTCGCACATTGCGGAGCGGTCGGGCCGTGCGCAGGACAAGGAAGACGGCGGCGGTCTCGAGTCCTTGCGGCGCGACGGATACATGTGATCGGAACGCAAAAAGGGCCGGCCGCGGTGCGACTACCGCGGCCGGCCTTTTTCGCGTGCGTCGAGCGCGGCGATCAGCTCTTGCCCGACAGCTCGCCCACCTGCGGCGCCAACTGCGGCAGTTCGTCGTCCTCGCTGGTGGTGTATCCGTAGAGGTACGTGTAATAGCGATACACACCCTGCGCGCGGATGTCGTTGAGCACGGCGCCCAACAGGCGAATCGGCAGCCGCTTGACCAGCTTGAGCTTCGCGTCGGCCATGCGGCGGTCGGTCGTGCCGGTCCGCAGCACCATCAGCAAGTTGCCGGTGGCCGCGCCTAACACGAACGGGTCGACGCCCGCGCCGAGCGGCGGACTGTCGATGAGAATGACATCGTACCGCGCCCGCAGCTCGCCCATGAGCTGCAGCATCGCCTGCGAGTGCAAGAGCTCGGGGCCACGGTGACGGCGCGTACCGCACGGGATGAGCGCGAGCTTCTCGTGCGTCGTCGTGCGCAGAATGGTTTCGAGCGGCGCATCGCCGCCGAGATAGTCGAGCAGTCCAGGGCGCCGGTTCGCACCGAACATCGCATGGAGCTGACCACGCCGCGTGTCGCCATCGAGGAGCACCGTGCGGTAGCCCGCTTCCGCGAACGACAGCGCGAGATTCGACGACACCAACGACTTGCCGTCCCCCGGGCCGGGGCTGGACACCGCGAGTGCGATGGAGCCTGCTCCGGCGTAGGAGTTGGACAGACTCATTCGGATCGTCCGGAAGGCCTCGATTACCTGCGCGGCCTCCTCGGGGTTCGGCTCGCCGCTTCGCGCGCGCTTGATGCTCGGCACCGCGCCGAGGATCGTGAGCCCGAGATCGCTCGTCACTTGCTCCGGATACCGGAAGCGAGGATCGGTGTGGTCGAGCAAGAGCGCGAGGCCGAGCGCGCCGCCCAAGCTGGCCACGATCGCGAACGCGATGATGCTCGGCGTCGTGTTCTTCGTGGGCAAGAGCGGCGCAATGGCGGTGTCGAGAATGCTGATGTCCGGAATCGCGCTCGCTTCCGCCAGCTTCATCTCCTGGTACCGCGCCTGCAACATCTGGTATAGCTGCGTCTTGGTGTTCACGTCGCGCTCCAGCCGCATCTGATCGATGGTGCGCGCCGGAATCGCCTTGAGTTGTTTGCCCGCAGACGCGATCTGACCCTGGAGATCAGTTTCGCGCGATTGAATCTGGGCAATCAATGCACGCAGGATTCCCGGAATCGTTTGCGTGCGCATCACCTGCACGCTCGTGCGCAGTGCCTGCACCGTCGGGTGCTGCTCGGTGTAGACCTCGCGCGCGGTGCGCAACTCTCCCTCGCGCTTGGCGAGGTCCGTCAGCGCGCTCTGCAGCGCCGGCGACTGATGCGCGGTGAGAATCGGCACGAACGCATCGGCATTGATCGCGTTCGGATTCTGAATGAGTTGCTGCAGTGCTGCCTGATCGTGCTGCAACAGCTCGAGCTGTGCCTTGTCGGTGAAATAGTTTCCGATCACCGGGTTGCCGCCGGCTGCGTTAGCGGCGCCGAGCGGATCGTTAGGCATGCCAGCCTGGCCAACGCCGCCCGGAACTTGATTGCCGCCCAGTTGGACGCCGGTGAGCGGATCGGCGCCCGCACCTGGACCAGCGTCTTGCGGCTGCGTAATCGAGCCCTCTCGGAAGGACTGATACGCCGATTCGGCCGCGCGAAGGTTCTCGCGCGCGGTGTCGAGCTGGTCGCCCAACATTGCGGAGCTCTGCTCGAGGTTGCGGCGCTTCAATTCGCCGGCCGTAGTCACGAACTCCGCCATCACGGCGTTCAAGATCGCCGCTGTGCGACGCGGGCTCCGCCCGGTCATTGACACTTTCAGGAATGCGCTCCGCTCCGGGAGCGTGACATCCATCCGGCCCAGCAGCCCGACGGCGACGTCCCGCGGATCGGCGACCGTGAACTGAATCGCGCGACCCTTGCCGAGCGTCTCCGCCCGCGGCCTCCACAGGAAACCGAGCGTCCGCCCAACGGAGTCTCCGACATTGCCCGATTCGACGACCGCACCCTGATCGGTCACGATCGAATATTTGTGACCAGTGGGATCGATGCGCAGCGCGTAACTCCCGGCGCGGAATCCGGGGCCGGGTTGGAATCCGTCGAAGACCGCGGAATCGGACAAACTCGTCGGCCACAGGTACAACGACATCTTCTTCACCACGCGGTCCATGATGGTCGAGCTCTTGAGGAGATCGGCCCATGCACCGGCGGCGAGAAGCTCATCGGGCTGGAGAGGTCCAGGCGTCTCGCTTCGCTGGGCGGCGGCGCCTGAGTCATTGATCCAGAGTTGTCCCTGCGTTGAGTACTCAGGCGGTAGAAACCTGGCCACGATGACGCCGGCTGCACCGCCGACGATGACCAAGATCAAGATGAGCCATTTATAACGCCTGAGGGCAGCGAAGTAACGCGCCCACGGTATTCCAGGTTCGTCGGCGTTCTGTGAGCCCCACTGCGGCCAGCCGCCTTGCGGTAGAAACGCCGGGAAGTTCGGATCCGGGCCGCGCTCGACGGGAAGATTCGAAGGGATGTAGTTGCCGGTCATTCGATACCGATTCTCCAAAGTTGATTCACGCCCATCGCGTTCCAACATCGCGGATCAAAACCTTGAGCGTGCGGAATTGGGCTCGACGCGTTGAGCGGATGCAAATCCGGGCCCACACTGCCCGCGCCGCGGAGCAACCGTGTGACAGCTTGGGGCTTGATCAACTATGTGACAACACGAGCTGGAGAATGAGTGCCGCCGATCACAGGAATGCGCCTGCGCTCGCTCGGACTGGAGATTTTACCCTGCGGTCGATGGAGGGATGCGTCGTTACCGGAAAGGCTGGCTTCGCGTTCTATGGCAGACCGCCCTCGTGCAAAGCTGCCTGAAGCGACCTGTCGGGGTTGCGAAAGGCATATGTATATACTCGACAACAGCTTGGTCTGCACCTTGGCACAGCCGGCGACGCTGGTCCCACCCGAAAAGTCGTGCTTCCAACGCAACGATTGCTTAGCTTGAGTCCGCCTCTGTGACCTTTAGGCGTTCCGTGTGATCTACATCATGTGGAACGTTGACAACAGCGATGTAGCGTATGGAATACAGGCGATGTTGCCCATGACCAACGGAACGTCACCGCTGGTTCGCGGCAAATCGTCTCGCGTTCACGAGAGGAGAATTGTCGCATGTCGATGCCGTTCGTTGAAGAGTCGGAAAACATTCCGGCGCCAGCGCAGGCACCGGAAGCAGCATCGCGTGACCCGCTATCGATCCCCGCCGAAGTCAAGGCAAGCATCCGAATCTTAGTCGTCGACGATGACCGCACGCTGCGTGAGGGATGCGCGAGCGTGCTACAGCTCGACGGCTACAACGTGACCTTCATCGGGCGCGGTGATGAAGCGCTCGAGATGGTTCGGCGCCGCAAGTTCGACATCGCGCTCGTGGATCTCTATCTCACGCCGGTGTCGGGCATCGACATTCTCAAGGCAACGCTGGAGACGCATCGCGACACGATCGTCGTGGTGATGACGGGCAATCCGAGTGTGACGTCGAGCATCGAAGCGTTGCGCGCCGGGGCCTGGGACTATTTGCCGAAGCCGTTTTCGGCGACGCACCTGCAAGTGCTCGTTGGTCGGGCATCGCACGCCGTGATGGTTGCGCGCGAGACTAACGACCTGCGTCTGCAGTTGGTCCAACAGACCGGCAACAGCGACAAGATCACGCTGCTGGGCGTGTCGCCCGCGTTCCGGCGGGCCGTGGAGCTGGCGCGCAAGGTTGCGTCGACCGACGCGTCGGTGATGATCACCGGTGAGAGCGGGACGGGCAAAGAAGTGATCGCCCAGTTCATTCATCATCACAGCCGCCGTGCGAGCCGCAAGCTCGTGCCGATCAACTGCGCCGCGCTGCCGGAGCCATTGCTCGAGAGCGAAATGTTCGGTCACCGAAAGGGCGCATTCACCGGTGCAGATCGCGACAAGCCCGGCTTGCTCGAGACGGCGAACGGCGGGACCCTGTTCCTGGACGAGCTGACGGAGATGTCGCACCCGATTCAGGCCAAGTTGCTCCGCGTGTTGCAGGACGGCGTCGTGCGGCGGGTGGGCAGTGAGCAGCAGGACGCGGTCGTGGACGTGCGATTCATTTCGGCGACGAACCGCGATCCTCAAGATGCAGTGAACAAAAGCGTTCTACGCGAGGACCTCTTCTACCGGCTTCGTGTGGTCCCGATCAAGCTGCCACCGCTCCGCCAGCGGTTAGAGGACATTCCGCTGCTCGCCAATCACTTCCTGGCGCATTATTGGGCGCGTCATCGATTACCTGGAGACACGCAGCCCAAGCTGACGGATGCGGCGCTCGACTTCTTGCGGTCCAGGCCATGGCGGGGCAACGTCCGAGAGTTACAAAACGCGATCGAGCATGTTGCCGTGTTGAGTGAGCCAGGACAGCCGATCCAACCGTCAGATATACCAGTGTACGATGACGGCCCGGTTCCAGCCGCAAAGAGCACCCTGCCGATGTCGATGATGGATGAGCCCTACCATGCGGCGAAGGACCGGCTGATTGCGGAGTTCGAGAAGGAATACCTGACGCGCCTCTCCGCGCGAGCGGGCGGAAACATGTCTCGCGCAGCGCGGCTCGCGAACATTGACCGCACGACACTGTATCGTCTCATGGAGAAGCACAACGTGCGGCGTGACGAGTTGACCGGTTCAGGCGAGTGAAGTCGCGCGCTCCGCGCGCGACCGCAACGGCGCGCGAGCCAGAGCGCGTCGAGCGTTCATCGGGTGGCAGCGGGAGTATGCGCGCCGTGTCACCCGTGGTGTCGCTTGCTGCTCCCGATTCGCGGATCGTGAAGCCACTACGTGAGGCGCTCCGTCGCGCGGCTGATCGCGTCGCAGCAGCGCCTGGCGCGGTGGAGCAGGGCACGCACGCGGACGATCTCCGATTTCAATTGGAGGCGTTGCAGGCCGCGATCGCACAGGCGGCAGCTGGTGAGTCGCCGTTACTCGAGCGCGCGGCGCCCGCGGTGCCGGTCCAGCGGGTTCTCAACCTTCTGCGCGCGGCGCTGGTCTCGGAACTATCCGGGATGCGCGAAGCGGTGCCGGCTGCCGAGATCATTTCACTTCTCACCGCGATCGAGAGCGTGCAGGTGGCGTTGGATCGCGACGAGGCGCATCGCTTCGCGACGCGGTTGTCGGGCGCTGGTGGTCTGGAGCTGATCGTCGAGGTTGCGCACGACCTCCGGTCTCCGTTGGCGTCGATCCTGTTTTTGGCCGAGACGCTCAGAAAGGCGCAGAGCGGCGTCGTGAATCCGGTGCAGGAGCGTCAGCTCGGCCTCATTTACAGTGCGGCATTCGGGCTGAGCGGGATGGCGAGCGACGTCATCGAGCTGGCGCGCGGCGGCGATCGCCTGGTGGACACCGCGCCGGTGCCATTCTCGGTCGCTGACCTCATGCGCTCGGTGCGGGACATCGTGCTCCCGATGGCCGAGGAGAAGGGTCTGACGGTGACGCTCACCACGCCGGACGCGGATTTCCGGTTAGGCCACCCGGGCGCCTTGAACCGTGTGCTGCTCAACCTGACCACGAACGCGCTCAAGTTCACGAGCGAGGGGCAGGTCGACCTGAGTGCGAAGCAGCTGTCGCGCACGCGGCTCGCGTTCTCCGTGCAGGACACGGGTCGCGGCATACCGCCGGAAGTGATGAGCTGTTTGTTCGAGACGTTCCGCCGCCGGCGGAACGCGGGCGAGTACACGTTCTCGAGCGCGGGACTCGGGTTGTCCATCTGCCGTAAGCTCGTCGCAGCGCTCGGCAGTACGCTTCACGTGGACACCAGCGCCACCGAGGGGACGCGCTTCAGCTTCGAGCTGGATCTCGCGATCGCGCCGCGCCTGTAGCGCGCGGGCCGTTTCGTTAGGCGGTTAGGCGCGCCGGGCCCACGCCGTGCGCCCCCGCGATCTCGTGCACCTCCGGCGCCGTCAACACATCGCGCTCGATCAGCGCCGCGGCGAGCGCCTCCACGGCGCGCTGATGCGCGCGCACGATGGATTCAGCGCGTCGCGCCTGCGCGGTGATCAACGAGCGCACGGCGTGGTCGACCTCTCCCTGCAACTGCGCGCTCGGCGGACCGCCCTGAGCGGCCGGATCGGCGCTGATGAGGCCCACCTCGTCGCTCATGCCGAACTCCGCGACCATGCGGCGCGCGATCGACGTGGCCTGCACCAGATCGGCGCCTGCGCCGGTCGTGACGGCGTCTCGTCCAAGGAACACGAGCTCGGCGGCGCGTCCGCCGAGCGCCTTGGCGATGACTCCCTCGAGGTACGAGCGCGGATGGACGTGGCGGTCTGATTCGGGCGCGAAGTGCGCCGCGCCGAGCGAGCGGCCGCGCGCCTCAATGGTGACCTTGTGCAAGCGGTCATCGGGACAGGCGACGAGCCCGACGATGGCGTGGCCGGCCTCGTGGATCGCGATCAGGCGACGCTCGCCTTCCCCGACGACGACGCCGGAGCGGACACGGCCAAGCAAGACCTTGTCGCGCGCCTGCTCGATATGGGCGTTCGTGATGCGGTCGCAGTCGTGCTGCACGGCAATGATCGCTGCTTCGTTCAACAGATTGGCGAGGTCCGCGCCTGTATGCCCAACGGTGAGCTGCGCCAGGCGCTCGAGGTCGACGTCCGGGTCGAACGGACGGCCCGCGGCGTGGACGCGCAGGATCTCGGCGCGATCGACGACGGTGGGCAGCGGCACTTCGACCACACGGTCGAAACGGCCCGGCCGGCGCACGGCCGGATCGAGCATGTCCTCGCGGTTAGTCGCGGCCATCCAAACGACACCGTCGTTCGCCTCCATGCCGTCCATCTCGACCAGGAGCTGGTTGAGCGTGACTTCCTCTTCGCCCGACCGGTTAGGCCGGCCGCGCCGGCCGCCGAGCGAGTCGAACTCGTCGATGAAAACGATGCACGGCGCTTGTTCGCGGGCGCGCTTGGCGAGCTGGCGCACCCGGCGAGAGCCGACGCCGACGTACACCTCGTTGAAGTCGGAACCGGCGGCGACGATGACCGGGCATCCCGCCTCGCCGGCCAGGGCGCGGGCGAGCAATGTCTTTCCCGTTCCCGGCGGCCCGACGAGCAGGACGCCACGCGGACAGCGCGCGCCCAATGCGCGATAGCGCTCGGGATTGGCGAGATAGGTGACGACGTCGGAGAGATCGGCGCGGGCCTCGCGTGCGCCGCCGACGTCGGCCAGAGTGAGATGCCGCGACGGTGGCGTGGCAACGAAGCGCGCCGACGCTACAGCACCGCGCTGGCGGACGACGACGTAGATCACGACCCCCACGATCGTGACGAGGCTCAGGATCTGGATCAGGAGCTCGACGGCGCCGGCTGGACCGGCGTCGTCTACGGTCACACGGACGCCGCGCGTGCTCCACTGTTGGAGATCGGTGAGCGTGACGGCGCGAGGCGGGACGTTCGCCTCAATGGCCGTGGCGCGCTGTCCGGAAATCGTGCGTGGGGCCGTCAGAGTGGCAACGAGGCGTGCGCCGCCAGCATTGACATGGAGCTCTTTGACGTCATGCGCGGCGAGCGCCTGAGCGAGCTCCGAAAACGAGACCGTTGGATTGGGCGGTGTCGCCGGGTGGAGCAGGCGATAGGCGACCAGAGCCAGAATGAGCGACGCGGCGATGGCCACGACGATGGGCCATGGACGGGTCTTGCGCGGGCGCTGACGAGTAGACCGGCGGGGCATGTGGGTGAGGCGGTTCCAGCGGCTGGGCCGCGGAGCTTCTTGTCGAGGCGAGGCGGGCACGTGGCGTCTGCCAAAGGTAGTCTCGCGAAGGACGCTGCGGTGCCCGCGATGTAACGCGCGTCGCTCAGGCGAACGCGGTCAGGAAACCTTGCGCGTTTTCCTCCGGAGGAAGTCCATGAGGATGAACTGACCGAGGGTCATCGTGTTGGTGAAATAGGCCTTGCCACGGCTGATGGCCGCGACCCGCTTCACGAACTCCACGAGGGCCCGGTCGCGGGCGAGCATGAAGGTGTTGATCATGATGCCGCAGCGACGACAGTCGGCCACTTCGCGGAGCGTCTGCGCGGCCACGAGGGCGTCGAGACCCATCGAATTCTTGTAGATGGTTCCGTTAGGCATCGTGAGCGCGCTCGGCTTGCCGTCCGTGATCATGACGATCTGGCGCATGTCCTTCTTTTGCGAGACCAGGATACGCCGCGCGAGCTTGAGTCCCTCGGCCGTGTTGGTGTGGTACGGGCCGACCTGGGCATGCGCGAGCCGGGCGAGCGGAATCTCCTCCGCGGAGTCGTGGAAGAGCACGACGCGGAGGGTGTCGCCCGGGAACTGCGTGCGAATGAGGTGGGTGAGCGCCAGCGCCACCTTCTTGGCGGGCGTGAAGCGATCCTCACCGTAGAGAATCATCGAGTGCGAGGTGTCGAGCATGAGTACCGTGGCGCACGATGAGCGGTACTCTGCCTGACGCACCATCAAATCGGAGTAGTCGAGGTCGATGGGGACGTCGAGGTTGCCGTTGCGAATGAGCGCGTTCTGCAGCGTGGCGTTCACGTCGAGATTCATCGTGTCGCCGAACTCGTAGGTGCGGCTCGCGGCGTCGGCCTCGATACCGGTGGCGAGGTACGGCGTATCGTGGCTGCCGAAACTCGACTTGCCGAGCGAACCCAGTAGGCTCCGGAGCGTTTTGAAGCCGAGGAAGTCGATGCCTTTTTCGGTGAGCTGGAACTGCACGTCGCGGGCGGCAGCTCGAGCGAGTCCACCTGGACCGGTTACCTCCTGGTGGCCAGCCGGCATCTGCGGCGGCGCCTCGAGATTGAGATAGCCCTCCTGCACGAGGCGCTGGACGATGTCATCCAGCAGTTTGGCGAGCTTTGCGGTGCTTTCTCCATCGTCATCGGCGTCGCCGCGCAGCGCGTCGAGCATCTCCGGTGTAAACTGTCCGCTATCCATCAACGCATTGAGAATCGCCTCGCGCAGGGCTTCCATGGAGCGGTCGGCGTCTCCGCCGAACTCGCCCCAATACGGGTGCTGCATCTTGCCGCCCGCGAAGCCTGACTGCAGGAGGAAATCGGCGAGCTTGTCGAGGAGCGATTGGAGGTCGATGGCGTCCGCCATCTCGGGACTGAACTTCGAATACGTGTGCGACCGCATGCAGCCACCTTGCCATCGGTTGGGCGAAAGATCAAGCGTCGCGCGTGGCGCGCGCGTGCACGGTGACGCGGCGCGATGCTCGCTCCTCTATATCTAACACTTCACGCGCCGTTCGCGTTTCGGTGACGCCTTCTCCGCCATCGCTGGAACAACGTAGCCGATCGGTGACGCCGTCCAGCGTGGCACCCGTGCCGCGCTATCGGAACCCGATCCGGGTGTTGATGGTGCATCGCAACTTCCGTCTGTTTTGGTTGGGGCAGACGGGGTCGGTCATCGGCACGTGGATGGAATCGGTGGCCACGGGTTGGCTGGCGCTGCAGCTGACGAACAGCGCGTTCATGGTGGGCGTCGTGTCGGCGGCGGGATCGCTCCCGGTGTTGCTACTGACGCTGTATGCCGGCGTCGTGGTGGACCGGCGTCCGAAGCTCAAGGTCGTGAAAACCACGCAGGCGCTCTTCCTCCTGCAATCGGCCGTGCTGTGGTGGCTCGACTGGTCCGGGCACATCACGGTCGCGTGGCTGGCCCTGATCTCACTGATTGCCGGCGCCATCAACTCGTTCGACATCCCGGCCCGCCAATCCCTGATGATCGAGCTCGTTGGGCGTGAGGACGTCGTGGATGCGATCGCACTGAACTCGAGCGGATTCAACGTGGCGCGCGTGATCGGTCCGGCGCTGGCGGCGATCGTGATCTATCGGTTAGGCCTGGCGTGGTGTTTCGCGATCAACTCCGTGAGCTTTCTGCTCGTGCTGATCGGTCTGTCGATGATTCGGGTGAGCGCGAGCGGGGAGCGTGCGCTGGCCAAGGCTCGGGGCGCGGGTGGTTCGTCGATGTCGGGGTTACTCGAAGGGCTGCAGTTCATGACGCGCACGAGGCCGGTCGCGCTCCTGATGATGCTCGTGGCGGTGTACTCGGTGTTTGGCATTCCGTTTCTCGTGCTGATGCCGGTGTTTGCGAAGGACGTGCTGCACGGGAACGCGCAGACGTACGGAACCCTGCTCGCGGCGGTGGGCATCGGCGCCGTGATCGGCGCGTTGTCGTTGGCGATGATGGGTCATCGCGCACGGCGCGGTCAGTGGCTGGCGTATGCGTCGGTGTCCTTTTGCGCGTTTCTGTTCGCGTTTTCGTTCACACGATCGTTGTGGTTCTCGGTACCATTGTTGGCGCTGGTGGGATTCGCGATGATCCAGAACAACGCGCTGGCGAACGGACTGCTGCAGACGTTGTCACCGGACCACCTGCGGGGCCGCGTGATGGCGGCGTACGCGTTCGTGTTCGTCGGGCTGGGGCCGATCGGGTCGTTGCTCGCGGGGACGGTTGCCGAGGTGGCCGGGACACCGGTGGCGGTCGGCGCTGGTGCCCTCGTGCTGCTCACGTTCGCGGGCTGGGTGCTGTGGCTGCGGCCCGAAGTGAAGACACTCTGACTGCGCGTCAGGCAGGAGCCGCGAACTTCTCGCGCGCGAGCCGGATGACGATACTGGCCGCCCCGTCGACGCCGAGCCAGTCCGTGTTGAGGCAGAGATGGTAGTTCTCGTAGGCGCGCCAGGATCGCTTCCAGTACGTGCGGACGTACTGCTCGCGCTGGCGATTGGTGTCGTCGACGACCTTTTCGGCTTCTTTGTCGGAGATGGCGAGACGGCGGGCGGCGCGGGCGACGAGCGCGGGGCGCGGCGCGTAGCAGAAGACGTGGATGACGTCCTGGCGCGACGCGAGGACGGATTGCGCGCCGCGGCCGACCATGACCGAGTGGCCGCGGCTCGCCGCCTCCATGATGATGCGCTCGGTGACTTCGATGAGGCGCTCCTCGCTCGGCGGCAGCTCGGCGTCGGCCGGGCCGGGCAGAATCTCGGGCGCGCCTAACGCCAGTGTGGCGGCAAGCCGCTGGGCAAGCGAGGGCACGCGCTCCTCGCGCGCTTCGACCTCCGCCGCCGGGGTGCCTAACCGAGTCGCGACCTCGTCGACGAACGCGTTGTCCAGCAGCTGCCAACCGAGCTCGTGCGCGATGCGCTCGGCGACCTCGGAGCCGCCGGAGCCGTACATGCGCGACACCGTGATGATGGCCATGGCGCGTGCCGGACGTGCGGGTTAGGCGAGACGCCGCACGCGGAGATGCTCGACCACGCGGAAACCGAGCGCGTCCCACGCGGCGTTGGCGACGGCGTTGTCGGACGCGTTGTGCAGGCGGAGCTCGGTGAGGCCGCGTGCCTCGCACCAGTCGATCGCCGCCGCGAGCAGCGCGCGCAGCACGCCCCGGCGGCGGACCCGCGGGACGACGTACACCGACGAGATGTAGCCGTGCGTGGCCGGAAAGAGCAGCGGCAATCCGCCGGTTTGAATGCAGCGCAAAATGCCGCACACATCGCCGTCCAGGTCCGCCAGGAAGATCACTTCATCGGGAGAGCGCAGTTGGGCAGCGAACAGCCGACGCGCGCGGTCGGGGGCATCGGGACGCAGGCGCTCGTAGATCGGATTGTCGCCGTGCTCGCGGAGGAGCGCGAGGCGCAGCTCGACGATGAGCGGCAGGTCGGCCATGCACGCGGTGCGGACGGTGATCCCCGTGCCCGTCTCGCGGCGGGGCGCGCGAACACGTCGCGCGGTGGGTGCCGGCGTCTCGCGATCGATCACGTCATCATCCCGCCGCCGAACAGATCCTGATTCGGGCGCCGGCGCTCCGGTGGTTGCGCGCGGGTGTAGTGACCCGAGGCCGAGCGTGAGAGTTTCTTGCGGGCGACGAGCGCCTCGAGCGTGAGCTCGCACGCCGCGGCGGTGACCCCGTCATCGCCTGGCGTGGCGAGGCCCGTCTCACGAACGAGCTCCACGATGCTCGGCACGCGCTCGAATGCGCGCACCATGGCGGAGGCACCGAGGTCCTCTCCGACCTGTAACGCGTTCCCGCGGTCGAACCACATCACAATGTCATCGGTGTTCACGCCGCCGGCGCGGGCCTGGAACGCGGCGTCCGCAGCGCGGCGAATGAGCTCGTCGGCGATGGCGTGCCCGCCGACCAATTCGCCCTCGTACTCCAATTCCATCTTGCCGGTGATCGCCGGCAGCGCGGCGTAGACATCGGTAATGCGCGGCACGACCTCGCACTCACCCATGGCGAGCGCGCGCCGCTCTGCGTTAGACACGGCGTTTTCGAGGACGGTGATCGGCATGCGCTGCGAGACGCCGGACCGTTTGTCGATGCGTTTGTCCCCCCGCGCCTCGAAGGCGATGCGTTCGATCACTTCGGCGACGAAGTCGGGCACTCGCACGGCGAGGCCGGCGCGCTTGGTCCACGCTTCCTGCTTCGTGATCGCCATGCCTAACTCGATGTCCTCGGGATAGTGGGTCAGAATCTCACTCCCGATGCGGTCCTTGAGCGGCGTGATGATCTTCCCGCGCGCGGTGTAGTCCTCCGGGTTCGCGGTGAAGCACAACAACACATCGAGCTGCAGGCGGACGGGGTAGCCTTTGATCTGCACGTCGCCTTCCTGCATGATGTTGAACAAGCCGACTTGAATCTTCCCCGCGAGATCGGGCAGCTCGTTCAGGGCGAAGATGCCGCGATTCGCGCGCGGCAGCATGCCGTAGTGAATCGTGAGCTCGTCGGACAAGATGTGACCGCCGCGAGCGGCCTTGATCGGATCGACGTCTCCTATGATATCGGCGATGGTGACATCCGGCGTGGCCAGCTTTTCGACGAAGCGTTCTTCGCGGCCGACCCACGCGATCGGTGTGTCGTCGCCGTGCTCGGCGATGACCGCGCGCGCGTACTTCGAGATGGGAGCGAACGGATTGTCGTTCACTTCGCTGCCGGCGACGATCGGCATCTCCTCATCGAGCAGCGTGGCGAGCGACCGGAGGATGCGCGACTTCGCCTGTCCGCGCAGGCCGAGCAAAATGAAATTGTGACGCGACAGCAGCGCGTTGACGATTTGCGGCACGACGGTGTCGTCGTAGCCGAGCACGCCCTCGAAGATAGGTGTGCGCGAGGTCAGGCGGCGCAGCAGGTTGTCGCGCACTTCCTCTTTGACGGAGCGCGCGACGGAGTGGGACGACGCATATGTGGAGCGCTTGAGCGCGCCCAATGTTTCGGGATGAGACGACACAACCTTCTCCATGCCTTCGGGACGGACGATGGAGCAGCGCCCCGGATCGCGGCGCGGCTCATCGTGCAGCGTACACACGGGGCAGCCCTCGCCGCCAGGGGTGTCGCGCCGCGAGACTGTTTGCGCTAATCCGCGGGAGTCACCTCGACGAGGTTGTCGTAAAAGACGGGGCCGTGGCCGAGGTCGGTCTCGCGTTGCGACGTCGTGTGGTTGGCGTTGCGACCGTCGGCGGCGAACTTGCCCCACCAGATGGACGGTGCCCATACGGTTCCTTCGCGCACGCCGTCTTCGACGCGCGCGATGGCGAGGAACTCGCCGCGGTCGTTGTGCACGAGCACGCGCGATCCGGGCACGATGTCGCGCGGCGCAGCGTCCGCGGGGTGGATGACTAACTCGGGCTCGCGCGCCGCGCGGCGCAGCACGTCCACGTTGACGAACGTGCTGTTGAGAAACTGGTGCGCGGGCGACGAGATGAGCGTGAGCGGGAATCGTTGGGCGAGCTCCGGCGCGCGCTCGGGCGACTCGTACGGCGGCGTGTACGTGGGCAGCGGATCGAGGCCCATGTCGGCTAGTCGCTCCGACACGAACTCGCATCGGCCGCTCGGCGTTAGGAATCCGCCGTGGGCGAACGGCAGGTACGGCCGCGGGACCGCGAGCCGCATCCATCCGCGCTCGAGCAACGCCTCGAACGTGACCCCGTTCAGGTTGCGGCCGCCGCCCTCGAGCGCCTGGCGAATGAGCGTCTGGTCATCGTCGCGCATCACCGCATGGTCGAGGCCCATGCGCGCGCCGAGCAGCCGGAAGATCTCGCTGTTAGGCTTAGCATCACCGACCGGCGGAATGGCCGGTTGATTGAGCGCGACGTAGTGGTGGCCGTACGACAGGTGCAGATCCCAGTGCTCGAGCTGCGTGGTCGCCGGCAGGACGATGTCGGCCCAGTCGGCGGTGTCGGTTTGAAAGTGCTCGAGGACGACCGTGAACAGGTCGGACCGCGCCAGCCCTGTGAGCACCATGGTGCGATCCGGAGCGACGGCGGCCGGATTCGAATTGTAGACGACGAGCGCGCGAACCGGCGGGCCGCCGACACCGGCGTCGGGGCGGGTGAGCGCCTCGCCTAACCGGATCATGTTGATGGTGCGCACGGGCGGCGACAGATCGGGTCGCTCCACCGTCGCGCGGTCGAACGTGAAGTTCGCGCTGGTGGAGAGCTGCACGCCGCCGCCGGCGCGCCGCCAGTGGCCCGTGATCGCGGGCAGGCACGCGATGGTGCGCACCGCCATGCCGCCGCCGGCGTGTCGCTGCAATCCGTAGTTCACCCGAATGAACGCGGCGCGCGCGCGGCCGTACCGTCGGGCGACATCGACGACGGTCGATGCGGCGATACCGGTGATGCCGGCGACGCGCTCGGGCGGATATTCCGCCGCGCGCGCGCGCAGCTCGGCTTCGCCGAGCGTGTATCGCTCCATGTAGTCCTGGTCGACGAGTTCGTCGGCGAACAACACGTGCATGAGTCCTAACGCGAACGCGGCATCGGTGCCGGGGCGAATGGGAATCCATTCATCGCACTGTTGGGCGGTGCGCGTGCGCAGCGGGTCGATGGCGATGATCGGCGCGCCCTTGCGCTTCGCCTCGAGCACGAACGGCCACAGATGCGGATTGGAGGTGAGCGTGTTCGTGCCCCACAACAGCACCAGGTCGCTGTCCGGAATTCCTTCGGCGTCGGCACCGATGTTCGCGCCGACCGTCATGCGCATGCCGACGGTGCCGGCCATCGAACAGATGGTGCGGTCGAGCTTCGACGCGCCGAGCAAATGGAAGAACCGGCGATCCATCGAAGCGCCTTGCACGAGGCCCATGGTGCCGGCGTACGAATACGGGAGAATCGCTTGCGGCCCATGCGCCGATCGCGCGATTTCCGTAAGGCGAGCGGCGATCTCGTCGAGCGCATCGTCCCAGGAGATCGGCTCGAACGCCCCGCGTCCCTTTGCGCCGACGCGCCGGAGTGGTTGCGTAAGGCGGTCGGCGTGATACGTGCGCTCGACGTAGCGATTCACTTTCGCGCAGAGGAATCCCTGCGTGAATGGATGCTCGGGATCGCCGGCGACACGCGTGGCGCGTCCGTTCTCGACGGTGACGAGCATCGCACACGTATCGGGGCAATCGTGCGGGCACGCGGCACGCACGACGTGCGAACCGGATGGCACCATGACAGGAGCGGTCACGACCTCACGAGTGGTGCGCGGGTGGAATACTCTGCAACATGTCGATTGCCGGCGTTGGGAGCCAGAGCACGGCGTGAATTTCCGCGTGCGCGTTGCACGCGGTTGACGTGTGCGGCAAAGCGTTTGAGACGCCTAATGTTAAACCTGTAGTGTATCGGCGCCGTGGCCCACGACGTGCAGCGATAAATCGGCCAGTCGAATGGCGTGGTCCCGTGGCTCGGCCGCGTGCGCGAAATGGGGGCGCTACGCACGCTGGACGCGGGACACGTCACTCGGCTAACCTTGACAGGCCGATCGCAGGGAGTAGAATAACTGCCGCTCGTTCCTTGCATAGCAGCGCGCGTGCTCGGACGAAGGTTGATCAGCCACTGGCCCCCACAAGGAGACTGTAAATGAAGCGCCTTGCCGTCCTCGCTGCTGCTGCGCTCGTGCTTGCAGCGTGCAAAGCGAAGGAAAACGCGCCCGCGACGTCGTCGGACACCACCGCCGCACCGGCGATGGCTCCGGCACCTGCTCCTGCCGCGACGGATACCGGCATGAAGCACGACACGGGCTCGATGAAGATGGACACCACGAAGAAGGACACGACGAAGCACTAACGCGCGTGCGCTCGCGATTGGCGAGCGAAGCGGCACAACAGAGGGGACGCAACCACGGTTGCGTCCCCTCTTTGTGTCGCGGCGTCGCACGGTTCGACGATCAGTCGAGCGGAAACGGCAGCGCGAACAATTCCGCTTGTACTTCGCTGCGCGGATCGGGTGATGCGGGCGGGGGCCACTGCACGCGCAGCACCGCGCCGGGTGCGATTTCGCGGCGCACCATAGCGAGCGCGATTGCGCCGAGTCGCGGCGAGAGCGCGCTGGTGCGCACGTCGCCGACTTGTTTGCCGGCGTCATCGAGCAGTGCGGCGTGTTCGGGCGGCGGCTCGTGATGGCCGCAGCGAATTCCGCGCAGATGCCGATTGACGTGGCCGCGGAAGTGGACGCGCGCCACGACTTCCTGCCCAACGTAGCAGCCCTTGGTATACGAAATCGCGTGCAGTTCGTCGAAGTTGGCTTCCTGCGGAATGGTGGACTCGTCGATGTCGAGCCCCCATTCGGGGTGGCCCGCTTCGATGCGCGCGATCTCCCACGCGAGCAGACCCGAGGGGATCGCACCGGCGACGAGCGCGCGCTGCCAGAGCGCCGCGAACGCCGTCTGGGGGACGAACAGCTCGTATCCTTCGAGCTCGAGGTCGGGGACGCGCGCCACGACGATCGCCGTCTCGGCGTCGAGCACGGCGCGCACGTGGCCGTACGGCGCAAGCGCGGCGAGCGATTCTCCCGTTAGGCCCGAGATCTCGGACACGATGCGCCGCGATTGGACGCCGAATACGCCCAGATCCCGCGCGGTGCCGGACGCGTCGTGATACGGCGCAAGGCGCGGATTGATGTACTTGCGCACGAGCGCGAGCCAGCCGGCCTGCGCACGCGGGGGCGCGTCGACGAGCAGATGATCGTCGAAACGGAAGATGCGGATATCGGCGACGATCTTGCCCTTCGGGTTGAGCGCGGCGGCGTACTGCCCGTGGCCCGGCTGCAAGGCCATGACGTCGTTAGTCACGAGGCCGGTGAGGAGCTCGGCCGCTTTGTCGCCCTCGATGCGGACGCGGCCGCGGGCGCTGCGGTCGATGAGCATCGCCGACGTGCGCAACGAGGCGTACTCGCCGGCGATGTGGCCATAGTGCATGACCACGGAGTGTCCGCCGACGTCGCCAACGGAGGGGAACGTGCCTGTGACGATGGAACCTGCGGTCATACGACGAGAACGAGTCCGCGGACGAGGAACGCCGGTCGCGGCGGTCCGAACCTTGGGATCCACGCACCGACGGCACGCGGTCCGGCCTGCAACATATTGCTAACCTAACGGTCCGGCGGCGTCGCGCCATGGGCTGCGGCGTACGATGCGTCGAGCAGCTCCACGGGGTGGACCGTACGCGCGGGGATTCGCGCGCGGAGCATGCCGGCGCCGATGTGCATCATGCAGCCGGGATTCCCGGTCGCGACGAGCGGCGCCGCCGCTCGCGCGATTTCGGTGAGTTTGGGTGCGAGGACCTGCTGTGCAAGCAGCGGCTGAACCAGGCTATAAATGCCGGCGCTGCCGCAACATTGATCGGCATTTGGAAGCGGTACGACGTCGAGAGACGGAACGGCGGCGAGGACGGCGAGCGGTTGGCGCGCGAGATGTTGTCCGTGGAGGAGATGACACGGTGCGTCGTACGCGACGCGCCTGGGCATCGGCGCACCGGGAGCGGGGCCGGCGTCAGCGAGGAGCTCGCTCACGTCGCGGGCGCGGGCGGCGACCGCGGCGGCGCGCTCGGCCCAGGCGGGATCATCGGCGAGGAGGTGTCCGTACTCCTTGATCATGAGGCCGCAACCCGATGCGTTGACGGCGATGTGCTCGGCACCGGTCTGCTCGAAGGCGGCAATGTTGCGGCGGGCGAGGGCGCGCGCGCCGGCGAGGTCGCCGGCGTGCGCGTGGAGCGCGCCGCAACAGCGTTGGCCGGGAGACGAGACGATGCGATAACCGTTGGTGGAGAGCACGCGCTCGGTGGCGCGATTGACGTGCGCGAAGAGGCCGCGCATGACGCAGCCGGCGAGCACGGCAACCGTTCCGCGGACGCCGCGCGCGCTTGGCACATAGGCGCGGGTGGCGAGCGGGGGCGCGCTCGCGGCGAGTATCGCGCAGGCAAAGCCCAGGCGGCCGGGGAGGCGCGCGAGCAGCCGGGCGATTCCCGTTAGGCGGAGGACACGCGCGCCGGCGAGGGCCAGGGCGAGGAATCGCGGGCGCGCGAACATGGCGAGCACGGCGCGCGCGAGGCGCGGCGGTGGCTCGGTTTCGTTGAGGGTGGCGCGCGCCGCCTCGAGGATGTGGCCGTAGGGGACGCCGGACGGGCAGGCGGTTTCGCAGCCGCGGCAGCCGAGGCAGCGGTCCAGATGGGTGCGGACGTCGGGGTCGTCGAGGGGGAGCGCGCCTTCGGCGAGCGCGCGGACGAGGAGAATGCGGCCGCGCGGCGAGTCGTTCTCGTCGCCTAACGCCAGGTAGGTGGGACAGGCCTGCAGGCAGAAGCCGCAGTGGACGCAGGTCATGATGCCCGGAAGCGCGGCGGCGAGCGGGGTGTTTGCGCAGGGAAGCGGGGCGGCGCTTGGCGCCGTCCCTGGGGGAAGAGGGAAGGGGGAAGGGGGCGCGTGGTCAGGCATCAGTCGGCGGCCATGCCGGCGAGCGTGGGGCGTCGGGTGCAAGGCCGGGGTTCAGGATGCCGGCGGGGTCGAACGCGGCGCGGATGCGCGCCGAGAGTGGTGCGTTAGGCACTGGCGTGGGGCCGGCGAGCCAGACGGCGGCCGGTGCGCGCTCGGCGATGAGCGTACAGCGGGCGGCGGCGCGGGCAGTGGCCGCGGCGATGTCGTCGTCGCCGTAGACGATCACGCGGACGATGCCGCGGCTCGGGGTGGCGTGTCGGTACGCGGATGGGATGCCGGCGGCCGCGCGCCACGTGTCGGCGATACGATCGGGCCGGTGCGACAGGCGGAGCACGGTGCTCGCCAGCGGTTCGGCGGTGCGGAGGCGCTGCCAGATTCCCTCGGGGGCCGGGGCGGCGGCGCCGAGCGGGCGCAGCGCGTCGCGCTGCGCCCGCATCGCCGCCGCCGCCCCGGCGAGGCGCACGAGCATCGCCGGGTGCATGCCTAACCCGAGCGCCGCGGCCAGCGGCGCGTCCACCAGCTCCAGGGCGATCGGCGCCGCGGCCGCGCCGCGGGCGGCGCGGCAGGCGGCGCCGATCGCGCCGTCGTCGGGAAGCGCGACCGCCCACGTCTCATCCACCTCCGGCCGCGCCCTGAGCCTAACGGTGACCTCGGTGATCACGCCGAGCGTGCCCCAGGAGCCGGTGAAGAGGCGCGTGAGGTCGAAGCCGGCAACGTTCTTGACCACGCGGCCGCCCGTGCGCACGATCGCGCCGTCGCCCGTGACCACCTCGAGGCCTAACGCAGCATCGCGCGGCGTGCCGAACGCGTGCGCCAGCGGTCCCGCGGACGCCGTGGCGATAGTGGCGCCGATGGTGCCGTCGTCGCTGCCGAACGGGTCGAGCGCCAGCCACTGCCCGTGCTCGGCCGTGACGGCGGCGATGTCGGCCAGCGTCGTCCCCGCGCGCGCGGTGAGCGTGAGGTCGCCGGGCGTGTACGCGACGATGCCCGAGAGCGCATCGAGCGCCAGCGGCGTCGCGGGACTCACGGGCGCGCCGGCATCCAGCCAGTGTCCGCGCCCAACGACGCGCAGCGGTGTGTGGCGCGCCGCCGCATCCCTTACCGCCGCGGCCACATCCTGCGTCGTACCCGCACGCACGGCGGTGTCGGCCGGTGTCATGCGAGCGCTCGCGCGGCCGGCGTCGCCAGCCATTCGCGGCACGCGTGGACGGGGACGACCTTCCCGGGATTCGCGCGCCGCTCGGGATCGAATGCGCTGCGCAGGCGGCACTGCGCGTCCAACGATTCCGGAGAGAAAATGAGCGGCATGTACTCGAGCTTGTCGAGTCCGACGCCGTGCTCACCCGTGATGGTGCCGCCGGCATCGACGCACGCGCGCATGATCTCGCGCATCGCGTGGTGTACGCGGTCGGTCGCGTCGGCATCGTGCGGGTCGAAGGCGATGTTCGGATGGAGATTGCCGTCGCCCGCGTGAAAGACGTTGCACACCTGGATGTTCCAGCGGGCGGCAATTTCGTGAATGGTGCGCAGCACATCGGGCAGCCGCGTGCGCGGAATCACGGCGTCCTGGACGACGAGCGCGGGCGCGACGCGGCCCATCGCGCCGAATGCTTTCTTGCGACCCTGCCACAGGCGCGCGCGCTCCGCGTCGTCGCGCGCGATGCGCACGGTGCGCGCGCCGGCTTCGGTGCACATCGCCTGGACGCGGCGCGCTTCGTCATCGATGCCGGCCTCGAGGCCGTCGAGCTCGATGAGCAGCACGGCCTCGGCGTCGGCGGGATAGCCGGCGGCGTAGATGGACGCTTCCACGGCGCGGATGGTCGGGCCATCCATCATCTCGATCGCCGCGGGGAGAATGCCGCTGGCGATGACGGCCGACGTGGCGCGCGCACCGGCTTCGATGGACATGAAGTCGGCGAGCATGGTGCGCACCGCTTGCGGATCGGGCACGAGGCGCACGGTGACGTCGAGCGCGATGCCGAAGCATCCTTCGGAGCCGACGAATGCGCCCAACAGATCGTAGCCCGGCGTCTCGCCATCGGCGTCGCCTAACGTGATGACACCGCCGTCAGGCAGCAGCACCGTGACCGCGACGACGTGGTTCAGGGTGACGCCGTACTTGAGGCAGTGCGGTCCGCCGGAGTTCTCGGCGACGTTGCCGCCGATGGTACACGCGGTCTGGCTGGACGGATCGGGCGCGTAGTGCAGCCCGTGCGCGGCGGCCGCGCGCGTGAGCGAAACGTTCACCGCGCCGGGCTCCACGACCGCGAGGCGATTGACCGGATCGATCGAGATGATGCGTGTGAGCCGATTGAGGCCGATGATGACGGCGTCGCCGGTGGCGAGGGCTCCGGCAGACAGTCCGGTGCCCGCCCCGCGCGGCACGAATGCGACGCCCTCGCGTGCCAACAACCGCACCACATCGATGACATGCTGCCGCGTGGATGGGAGCACGGCCAGGGTCGGCGGGAGCCGATAGGTGGGCAGCCCATCGGCGCTCAGCGGGAGCAGCTCGGACGCGCGCGAGAGCACGCCGCGCGGACCGACGATGGCGCGGAGCGCGTCGGCCAGCTCGTCGCGCGTCACGGGGCGTGGCCCGCGGCGTCGTGCCCGCTTCCGTTAGACCGCGCGCGGCGGTGTTGGACCGCGCGCCGCTCGACGGATGGGACGGCCTGCTCGAGGATGCCGGCGACGGCGCGCAAGCGGGCGAGGGCCGATCGCGAGCGAAGCAGGTCGTAGCGCGCGTCGAGCGGCGTATCGATGACCGACGCGACGTGGTACGCCATGCGCGATGAATCCTGCGGCAGCTCGGGCACGGGCGTCCGCTGGTCCGCGATCGCGCGCACGGCGCGGACGAGTCGCTCGAACGCTGCGCGTACGCGCTCCGCGAGCGGGTCGAGCTCGGCGTCGAACTCCGGTTCGTCGGCGTAGTCGATGACTTCGCCGAGGAGGTACGGCGCGTCGCTGTCGATGAAGCGCACGAGTGCGAAGCGCTCTTCGCCGGCGACGATGATGTTGGAGCGGCCGTCGGGCAGCGCGTCTGCGGTTTCGATGCGTGCGATGCAGCCGACCTGTCCCGGGGGTATGGCGCGCTCGTGTTCGGTGTCGGCGCAAAAGAGCAGGCCGAAACGCCGGTCTCCATCGAGGCAATCGGCGAGCATGCGGCGGTAGCGCGGCTCGAAGATGTGCAGCGGTCGCGCTGTGCCGGGAAAGAGGACCACCGGCAGGGGGAACAGCGGCAGCAAGCGAGCGTCCACAGCCGGAATGTAGGGAGCGCGGGGGGTGAAAACCAGACGGCGCGGCCCCACCAGGGGTCGCGCCGTATTCAGTTAGGCAAAGCGGGCGGTGCCGTCAGGCGGCGTTCCAGAAACCGGCCAGAGCGGCGCCGTCGGGCGAGTCGCGGAGCTTCTCGAAGGCGCGCTCGCGGATCTGGCGGATGCGCTCGCGGGTGACGCCCATGAGCGCGCCGATCTTCTCGAGCGTCATGGCCTCGGATCCTTCCTCGAGGCCGTAGTACAGATACAGGATTTTCCGCTCGCGAGGCGTCAAGTATTTGCGGAACGCGCGGTCGATGAATTCGCGCATCAGCTTGAAGTCGGTAGTGTCCTCGATCTCGATACCGTCCACACCGACGAATCGTTCGCCTAACGTAGCCGCTTCGCGGTCGCTGCGATCGATCGGCGCGTCGAGCGAGACTTCGGTGGCCGACATCTGCCGCGCGGCGCGCACCGTCTCCGGCGTCTCCTCGATCAAGCGGCTGATCTCGTCGTCGGTGGGGTCGCGCTTGAGCACCTGCGCGAGCACCGTTTCGGCGCGAGCGAGCTTGATGAGCTGCGAGTTTTGATTGAGGGGAATGCGGACGGAGCGGGTCTGTTCGGCGAGGGCTTTCAGGACGGCTTGTCTGACCCACCATACGGCGTACGAGATGAACTTCACGCCCTGGTCCGGATCGAACTTCTTGACGGCTTTGAGGAGTCCTTCGTTCCCGATGGCCACCAACTCGCTCAGATCCAGACCGTGCCCCTGATATTTCTTGACGTACGAAATGACGAATCGAAGGTTGGCGGTCACGAGGCGTTCCGCGGCGCGCTCATCACCTTTCTGCGCGCGACGCGCGAGACGTCGTTCTTCTTCGGGTTCGGTTATGAGGGGAAGCTTCTGGATGTCTTGGAGATACTGATCGAAAGCCGTGGAGGGAGAAGAGCGAAAAAACCCTTTGGACCTGCTCTCGGCCACATGCTCCATACTCGCCCCTTTCCTGTCTCAAAAAGGTGGACGAACCGGGAAGCCTTGCGTGCTCGATACCGCCAGGGGAGCGCACGATAACGCGAGCCCCCGGTTAGGTCAACAGCCACGATTCATACCGTGACAGGTCCTTGTGTCGCTCCCGGGTAATTGCATTGGGGCACAACGATTTGCGGGTCCCATGCGTTCTATCGCGCGCAGAAACGGGGGCCCGATGGAACAGCGAACGTAGCGCGTATCCGGCCGAAACCATCCGTCAGGGCCCCTGGATTCGCTCGCGGCGCGCGCGGCGCCAGATCGAAATAGCAGCGCGAATCACGACGAGGGCGACCGCGATCGCGATCCACAGCGGCGGCACGTCGAGCAAGTACGCCGCGAACGCGAGACCCACGACGCTGACGACGATGGCGAGAATGAACAAGCGCGGTGCCACCCTGGGCTCCTCGAAGGTGATCAGCGCGATGCGGCGCGCAGCACCGCGAGGACATCGTCGTCGCGGACGCGCACGCTCCATTGCGTATCGGCGCCGGCCATGGTGCCGATGGTGAGCGGCAGGGCATATTCGGCCGAGCCGGCTCGCGCTTTCTTATCCGTACGAGTGAGAGCGAGCAGACGTTCCGGCGAGAGCGTCGGCGGCGGGGCGACCGGCAGACCCGTGCGCGCGACGACATCGCGCACGCGCTCGGCGATCCCGGCCGTGGCGACGCCGATCATTTCGGCGAGCGATGCCTCGAGCACCATGCCGATGGCGATGGCTTCGCCGTGCAGCAGACGATAGTCGCTCGCGGTCTCGATCGCGTGACCGAGTGTGTGGCCGAAGTTGAGGATCTTGCGCATGCCGCGCTCGCGCTCATCGCCTAACACAATGCCGGCTTTGATGGTGACGCTGCCGATGATCAGCTCGTGCATGGCGTCGCCGGCAGGGTCGTGAAGCAGCGCGGGCAGCGCGGCGGCGACGCGGTCGAAGTAGGCGGCGTCGGTGATCACGCCATGTTTGATCGCTTCGGCGGCGCCGGCGCGCCGGTGCTCGAGGGGCAGCGTCGCGAGCGCGTGCGGATCGGCGACGACCGCCGAAGGCTGGTGAAACGCGCCCACGAGATTCTTGCCCGCGGGCGCGTCGACGCCGGTTTTGCCTCCGATGGACGCGTCGATCATCGCGAGGAGCGTCGTCGGCACCTGCACGAACGGAATGCCGCGCATGAACGTGGCGGCGACGAATCCAGCGAGGTCGCCCACGACGCCGCCGCCCAACGCAATGACCGTGGTGTCGCGTCCGCAGCCGGCGTCGAGCATCTCGTCCGTCAGGCTTGCCCACGTGAGGCGCGTCTTGTGCGACTCGCCGGGCGGGATACGGAGCATGAGCGGTTGGGCGCCGGTGAACGAGTCGACGACGCGCGTGCCGTAGTGTCCGGCTACCGTATCGTCGGTGACGATCACGTAGCGGTGTGCCGGCGCGACGCGCTCGGCCACGGCGCCGATGCTGCCTAACAGACCGGGCTCGACGAGGATCTCGCAGTCCAGGAGGCGCAGCGCGGTGGGGGCGCGCTGGCGCCGTGCTACCACGTCACCTCCGCCGCGCCGGCGCGCCGGTTGGCGACGCGGGCGAGCACGAAGAGCAGATCGGACAGGCGATTGAGATAGATGACGACGATGGCCGGCAGCTCGACGTCGCGGCCTAACGCGATCACGCGACGCTCGGCGCGGCGACACACCGTGCGCGCGACGTGCAGTGCCGCCGACTTGGGCGTCCCGCCCGGAAGAATGAACGCGGTGAGCGGCGTGAGCTCGGCTTCACCGTCGTCGATGGCGCGCTCGAGGCCGGCAATGCGCGCATCATCGATGCGTGCCTTCTCGAGCTGTTGGCGAACTTTCTCGGGATGCGGAGTGGCGAGGAGCGCACCCAAGCTGAACAGATCGCGTTGGACGGGAACGAGGATTTCATCGATGCGCGGCATCATCTCGATCGAGCGCGCGAGACCGATGATCGCGTTCAGCTCGTCGACTTCGCCGTAAGCTTCGACGCGCGGATCGTCCTTCGAGACCCGTCCACCGCCGAACAATCCCGTGTCGCCCTTGTCACCGGTGCGCGTATAGATCCGCATGCGGCAGAATCTAACGCTCGCGGCGCGCCCTGGTGAGTGCGCCGGTCAGACGCGCATGCCGTGGAGGAGTCGCCCAAACCAGCCGCGCTGGTGCGCGCCGTTGCGGCGCAGTCCGTGCTTGAAGTTGGAGAAGCGCGTGATTTCGGCGCCGGCGGCGGACGGCTGATACGTCGTCGGGAAGAGCGCCGCGAGATGATCCTGCAACCGATCGGGCGTTGCCACCACAGATTGGGCTTCGCACCAGCGGTCGAGCGTCTTCCCGAATGTGGCGGCGGTGGGCCGGTGTGCCGGATCGCGATCGAGTGCCGCCATGAGCGCTTCTTCGATGGCCTTGGGAACGGCGGGGACTTTCTCGCGAATGTTGGGGAGCGGGCGCCACGTCACTTCGTCGATCAACAACTCGGTGGCATCCTCGTAGAACAACGGCTCGAGCGTGAGCAGCTCGTAGAGCACCACGCCAATGGCGAACACGTCGCTGCGGCCATCGACGTCGAGGCCTAAGATCTGTTCGGGGCTCATGTAGTGCTTCTTGCCCATCATCAGCATCGGCGACGCGTCCATGGGATCGGAGGACGTCTTGGCTTTGGCGATGCCGAAGTCGGCCAGTTTGATGTGGCCGTCCCACGTCGACATGATGTTGTTAGGCGAAACGTCGCGGTGCACGATGTCGAGCGGGCGGCCATCGGGTCCGGCATACGTGTGGGCGAAGTCGAGCGCGCGACACACGCGGCTCGTGACGTACGCGGCGACGTGCACCGGGATCAATCGATCGAGCTCGCGGTGCCGCTCGATCATGTTGCGCAGCGTGGGACCCTTGATGTACTCCATGGCGATGTAGTACTGCCCTTCGACTTCGCCGAGTTGGTAGATCTGGACGATGTTGCCGTGGACGAGGTTCGCCGAAAGCTTGGCTTCGTCGATGAAGAGCTGGAGCCAGGTCTTCTCTTTGGCGTAGTGCGGATGGATGACTTTGAGCGCGATGCGTTTGGCGAAACCGGCGGGCCCCAGATGCTCGGCCTCGTAGACCGTGGCCATGCCGCCCTGCGCGATTTTGCGTACGAGGCGGAAGGAGCCGGCGTATTCCAGTATGTGCTCGTCAGAGTGCATTATTACAGACTCGCAGGCCACGGCGGCGAGGCGCGCGCCGTGATCATCTGTCATCCGACTCCATGCCGCACGACATCCGAGACATCACGATCATCGGCGGAGGGCCCACGGGGCTCTTCGCGTCCTTCTATTCGGGCATGCGCGGGGTCACGGCGCGCATCGTCGACGCATTGCCGGAGTTGGGCGGTCAGCTGCTCGCGCTGTATCCGGAGAAGTACATCTTCGACGTCGCGGGGATTCCGCAGATCCTGGCCAAGGAGCTGGTCCGCGACCTCGTGCAGCAAGCCAGCCGGTTTTCGCCGTCGGTCCACCTCAATCAGCGGGTGGTCTCACTGGAAGAGGACGGCGGCTGCTTCACGCTGGTCACCGAAACCGACCGGTTTCCGTCGCGGGCGATCGTCGTGGCGGCCGGGATCGGCGCCTTCTCGCCGCGGCGGTTGCCGCAGCCGTCCGCGGAGCAGTGGTACGGGCGCGGGATCTACGATCGGGTGTCGGACCCGGAGGCGTTTCGCGGGCAGCGGGTGCTCATCGTCGGCGGCGGCGACTCGGCGTTCGACTGGGCGCAGCAGCTGTTGGATCGGGCGGCGGAGCTGACGTTGGTCCATCGCAGCGACCGATTCCGCGCGCACGGAGCGACGGTGCACGCGGTCACCACGGCAGCAGCGGAGGGTCGGGCCAAGGTGCTGACCTTTCACGAGCTGGCCGAGGTCCACGGAAACGGCGAGGGCGTGCGGGCGGTGACGCTCAAGGACGTGAAAGCGAAAACGCATTTCGACGTGGACGTCGATGTCATCCTGCCGATGCTTGGCTTCGTGAGCGACATCGGTGCGCTCACGGAGTGGGGATTGCAGGTGGAGAAGGACGAGATCGTGGTGAACAGCACGATGGAGACGGGTCGCACGGGAATCTGGGCGGCGGGCGACATCACGACGTATCCAGGAAAACTCAAATTGATCGCCACCGGCTTCAGCGAAGCCGCGATCGCGGTGAATCAGGCGGTGCACTGGATTTACCCCGACAAGAAAGTGGCGCCGGGGCACTCGTCGAACATGGGGATTTTTGGGCAGAAGGATGACTAGTGGGGCGCG
>JAICLH010000185.1 GCA_025927495.1 Gemmatimonadaceae bacterium | reverse complement strand
CTTCTTTGCCGCTTCGACGGCAACCTTCTCCGCCGACGCTTCGTCGGTTGGGCGATGATCAGCTTTCTCGAATTCAGGAACCTGTAACAGATAGTGCATCAACAGGTCCTGCTTCAGGAGATCGAAATCCCATTGCGTCGCATCATCGTACTCGGCGAGCGTCGTCGAGACGCGATGCGTCACACCCTTCTCGATCATCTTGATCGCTTCGCCCTTGAGCTCTTCCCCGCCCTCGAGCGCGAAGCTTCGCAGCGAGTAGATGACCTCGCGCTGCTGATTCATTACATCGTCGTAGTCGAGGAGACGCTTACGAGCCTGGAAGTTCTGGAGCTCGACGCGCTTCTGTGCGCCCTCGATCGACCGAGTAATCAGCGGATGCGTGAGGACTTCTCCTTCCTGCGCGCCGAGTCGGTCCATCAGACCCGCGATGCGCTCGGAGCCGAAGAGACGCATGAGGTCATCTTCGAGCGACAGGAAGAACTGCGACGATCCGGGATCGCCCTGGCGGCCGGCGCGGCCGCGCAGCTGCCGGTCGATGCGCCGCGACTCGTGCCGCTCGGATCCGATGATGTGCAGACCGCCCGGCTCCTCGATCTCGACGTCCTTGCCGTCGGCGTCCTTCATTGTCGATTGGTGCGACTGCGTGACGCCCGTGCCGAGTTTGATGTCCGTACCGCGGCCGGCCATGTTGGTCGCGATCGTGATCGCGCCCGGCTGGCCTGCGTTCGCCACGATTTCCGCCTCGCGCTGGTGATACTTCGCGTTGAGCACGTTGTGCCGGAGTCCCGCGCGCTGGAACATGCGCGACAGCGTCTCCGAGACATCGACGTTCACCGTACCGATCAGCACGGGAATGCCGAGATTGTGCAACCGCTCCGTTTCCTGGAGGATCGCGTTGTATTTCTCGCGGCGCGTCTTGTAGATGAGATCGTGGCGGTCCTCGCGAATCACCGGCTTGTTCGTCGGGACCACCGACACGCCTAACTTGTAGATCTCGTGGAACTCCGTCTCCTCCGTTTCCGCCGTGCCGGTCATGCCCGCCAGCTTCTCGTACATGCGGAAATAATTCTGGATCGTGATCGTGGCGAGCGTTTGCGTCTCGCCCTTCACCTGCACGCCTTCCTTGGCCTCGACGGCCTGGTGCAAGCCTTCCGACCACCGGCGCCCCGGCATGGTGCGCCCCGTGAACTCATCGACGATCAAGACCTGCCCATCCTGCACGACGTAGTTCACATCCTTTTCGTACAACGCGTGCGCGCGCAGCAGCTGATGGATGATGTTCAGCTTCTCGCTCTTGAGCGCGTATTCGCGATCGAGCTCGGCGCGGGCCTCGAGCTTCTGCTGCGGCGTGAGGTCCGGATCGTGATCGATCTGGCTCACCGCCTCCGAGATGTCGGGGAGGATGAACGCGGTGTGATCATCGGGCGAGAGGTAGTCCACGCCGCGGTCGGTGAGGTGCACGGTGTGGTTCTTCTCGTCCAACACGTAGAGCAGGCGCTCCTCGATGTCGCCGAACTGCTGGCGGCTGGCCGATTGCCGTTTGTCGGCGATGTGGTCCAGCTCCATCTTCTGCACGAGCTGTTTGTTGCCGGCGCCCTCGGCGAGGAGCTTGAGCAGGCGCTTGTTCTTGGGCGCGCCTAACTGAGCCTGGTACATTCGCATGCCGGCCGTCTGGCGGTCGTCGGCCTCGAGGGCCTGCTCCGCTTCGCCGACGAGGCGGTTGGCGTCTTCCGTCTGGACGCGTACCAGGCGCGCGACGGCCGCGTTGTGCTCGAAGTACGCGGCGTCGCTCTCGTTGCCCACGGGTCCCGAGATGATGAGCGGTGTGCGCGCCTCGTCGATGAGCACCGAGTCCACTTCGTCGACGATCGCGTACCAGTGCGGCCGCTGCACGCGCTGGTCGAGCGAGTGCACCATGTTGTCGCGCAGATAGTCGAAGCCGAACTCGTTGTTCGTGCCGTACGTGATGTCGCACAGATACGCCGCGCGCCGTTCGGCCGTGTTCGGCTCGGTATCGTCGATGCACCCGACCGTCATGCCGAGGTACGTATACACGTGCCCCATCCACTGCGCGTCGCGTCGGGCAAGGTACGAGTTGACCGTGACAAGGTGCGCGCCACGTCCGGCGAGCGCGTTGAGGTACAACGGCAACGTCGCGACGAGCGTCTTGCCCTCGCCGGTTGCCATCTCGGCGATTTTGCCCAGGTGCAGCTCGACGCCGCCGATGAGCTGCACGTCGTAGTGCACCATGTCCCACTGCATCTCGTGGCCGGTCACCATGACCGGTGTGCCTAACAGACGGCGCGCAGCCTCTCGGACGGTGGCGAAGGCCTCGGGCAGGATCTCATCGAGCACTTCATTGAGTGCTTCGTGCAGCTCGCCTTCGACGCCGCCGCGGCCGTCCGGACCGTTCAGCTCTTCGTCGATCTGCGTGCGCTCTTCCGCATCCGGCGTGAGCTTTTTGCGCTCTTTGAGCTCGGTCACCTTGGCATCGAGCTCTGCCGTCCGCTCGTGGATGATGCCGCGCAACTTGGCCGTCTGTCCGCGCAACTCGTCGTCGGACACGTTCTGGAGTCGCTCGTACTCCGCGTTGATCTCGTCCACGATCGGCTGAACGCGCTTCATCTCGCGTTCGTGACGCGTGCCGAAGACCGCGGTGAGCAATGGCTTCAACATGTGCGTATTCCCCTATCGGTACAGCGTCGCCGCCCGAATGTAGTCGGCAACTGCTTCAGTCACGAATCCCCGCAGCGACAACCCGGCGCGGACGCGTCCGCGTATCTCACTCGATGACACATCCACGCGGCGCGTCGCAATCCGTACGAGCGGAACGGCCGGCCGTTCCCGCGTGCTCGGCGACGCGTCGTGATCCCCGTACCCGCTCGACACATCGGCGTCGAGGCCGCGCGTCAGCACGATTACCTGCGCCAGCGTCGCGATCCGATCCGCCTGGTGCCAGGTCGCGATCTGAGCGGCGAGGTCTTCGCCGATCAACAGGAATCGCTCCGACGCCGGATGACGGGCCGCGTACGCGTCCAATGTGTCAACCGTGTAAGATAACCCGCCCCGGTCGATTTCGATCGGATCGACAGTGAACCGTGCGTCGTCGCCCACGAGCTGGCGGAGCATCGCCAACCGCTCGGACGTGGATGCGGCCACGTCCCCTTGCTTGAGCGGCTGACTGGCCGCAGGAATGAACACGACCCGGTCGAGATGCAGCGCTTCGTACGCGTCGCTCGCGGCAAGGAGATGCCCAACGTGGGGCGGATCGAACGTCCCGCCGAAGAGCCCCAGTCGCACGGTGGTCAGGGCTTCGGCGTCGCCGTCGCGGGTGCGGGCGGTGGTCCGCACGTCTCCTTCACGTCTCTGTCGCCGGGATACTTCTGGTAGAGCGTGGCGCAGGTCTGAGCAATTTCTTCGGGATACTTGATCTGCTTGTACGACTTCACCAGCTGGATCAGCGCCAGCTTCGCGTGCTGGGTGGTCGGGTATAACCGCTCGACGTCGTTGAAGTAGATGATCGCCGGGTCGTACGCTTTACGACGATAATAGAACATCCCGGTGTCGTAGTTCTTGATGGCCAGCCACTCCGTTAGTCGATCGATTTCCTTTTGCGCGCGCGGTTTGAGCGGCGAATCCGGATACGCCGCGATGAAGCTCTGCAGCGTGCTGATCGCGGTCTGGCCATAGTCAGGGTCGAGTGACGGCTTGCGCCAGAGCTTCGCATACGAGACTCCGGTCTCGAAGGTCGCGGGACCGGCCAGTGTGTCTTCGGGGAAGCTTTCGGGCACGCGCGAATACGCCTGGGCCGCGAGGATGTATTCCTTCTGGCCGGTATGCGCCTCGCCCAAATAGTAGTACGCCGCCGGCAGCAGCGGATCGCGGGCCGGCAGGTCGGTGGTCAGCTTCTCGAACCCGTTCTCCGCGTTGCCCCAGTGATGCAGCTTGAGTTGCTGCAACGATGCTTGGAAGAGAGCTTCCTTCGATGGGAAGCTTGCGGGGATGAACGGGTGCCTGTGACAGGCGGCCAGTCCCGTGAGAGCGAGCAGACGTAGCGTACGGCGTAGCGCGTTCACAAACATGACGGCGGTGATACCCGGATTCGAGGAGACGGTTCACCGCGGCGCGACAGCGCCGCGGCCTGCGGTGTCGCGAAACCATGCGACGAAGCGAGGGATGCCATCGTGTATCGGCACCGCAGGCGCATAGCCGAGCGTGTCGCGTGCACGCGAAATATCGGCAAACGTACAGAGAACATCACCTGGCTGCGCTGGCAGCCGCTCGATCGTGGCCGGGCGACCGAGCGCGTCCTCGAGCAGGGCGATGAGTTGAGCGAGCGTCGTGGTCTGCGATTCGCCCAGGTTGAACAGCTCATGGCGCACGTCGCCCTTGCGCGTGCGATCGATCGCGGCGAGCACACCCTGCACTGTATCCGTGACGTACGTATAGTCGCGCGATGACGAGCCGTCGCCGTACACCGGAATTGGACGGCCGCTCGAAATGAGCGACGCGAACTTGTGTATGGCGAGGTCGGGCCGCTGCCGCGGACCGTACACCGTGAAGAACCTGAGCGACACGATGCGGAGTCGCGGCTCGAGCTCCGCGAACGTCTCGCAGAGCAGCTCGGCAGCACGCTTGGTCGCGGCGTAAGGGCTCACCGGTTGGATCGCGGCGTCGGACTCGGAGAACGGGACCCTGCTGGCGTTGCCGTACACGGACGAGCTCGACGCAACCACCGCGCGCTGGACGCCGGCCGCGCGCGCGGCCTCGAGCACCACGGCCGTACCGCGGACGTTGACGTCGGCGTACACCGCGGGCGCGGCAATCGATGGGCGGACACCGGCGCGCGCGGCCAGGTGGACGATCACGTCGGGCTGGATGGCGGCGATGGCGCGCGTCATCGCCGCGGCGTCGCGCACGTCGCCGTCGACCATGGTGAACGCGGCCGACCGGCAAGCATCGGCGACATTGGCCCGCTTCACGGCGGGGTCGTAGAAGTCGTCGAAGTTGTCGACGCCTAACACACGATCACCCCGCGCCAGCAAGGCATCGGCCACGTGCGAGCCAATGAACCCGGCCGCGCCGGTGAGCAGCACCCGCTCAGCCACGCGCGCCTAACCGCTCGGCGCCGAGCGCGCGGAAGTAATCGATGGTGCGGGCGACGCCGTCGCGCAGCGGGACGGCCGGCTCCCACCCCAGCATCGCGCGCGCCCGCGTGATGTCCGGCTGGCGAACCTTGGGGTCGTCGACCGGCAGCGGCTTCCTCTCGATCGGCACGCGCGCACCGGTCAGGTCGAGCACGACCTCGGCCAACTGGCGCACGGTGTATTCGACGGGGTTGCCGATGTTCATGGGGTCGCTGTCGCCGCTCATGAAAAGTCGATAGATACCTTCCACCTCGTCGGACACGTAGCAGAAGCTGCGGGTTTGCGATCCGTCGCCGTAGATCGTGATCGGCTCGCCGGCCAGGGCCTGCACGATAAAATTGGACACGACGCGTCCGTCGCGCGGCCGCATGCGCGGTCCATACGTGTTGAAGATCCGGACGACTCGGGTGTCGAGCTTGTGGAAGCGATGATAGGCCATCGTCATCGCCTCGGCGAAGCGCTTGGCCTCGTCGTACACGCCGCGCGGCCCCACCGGGTTGACGTTGCCCCAGTACGATTCCGGCTGCGGGTGGACCAGCGGATCGCCGTACACCTCCGAGGTCGACGCGAGAAAGAACCGCGCGCGCTTGTGCAGCGCGAGGCCGAGCGCATTGTGCGTGCCTAACGCACCGACTTTGAGCGTCGGGATCGGATGCTCGAGGTAGTCGATCGGGCTGGCCGGCGACGCGAAGTGCAGCACGCCGTCGAGCGGTCCGGCGACGTACGTGTATGTCGAGATGTTGTGCCGGACGAACTCGAACCTGGGCTGTCCGATGAGGTGCGCGATGTTGTCGGCGTGGCCCGTGATGAAGTTGTCGAGGCCCACCACCTGGTGGCCGTCGGCCAGAAACCGGTCGCACAAGTGGGAGCCGAGGAAGCCCGCGGCTCCGGTGATGAGCACCCTCATTCGCGGCCGCGACCGATGGACCGGTACGTGAAGCCTAACGCCGCCATCTTGTCGGGGTGGTAGAGGTTCCGTCCGTCGATCACGATCGGCTGCGCCAGCGACGTCTTGATGCGCTCGAAGTCCGGGTGGCGGAACTGGTTCCAGTCGGTGACCACGACGAGCGCATCCGCGCCATCGAGCGCATCGTAGTTCGAGTCGGTGTACTCGATCCGGTCGCCTAACCGACGCTTGGCCTCGGGCATCGCCACCGGGTCGTGCGCCACCACGGTCGCGCCCGCCTCGAGCAGGGACTCGATGAGCGTAAGCGCGGGCGATTCCCGCATGTCGTCCGTCTGTGGCTTGAACGCCAACCCCCACACCGCGATCTTCCGCCCGCGCAACCCGTCCGGCAACACCGACGAGAGCTTCTCGAACAGCCGGTGCTTCTGTCGTTCGTTCGCCGTTTCAACCGCGTCGAGCACATTGAGCGACGCCTTGTTCTCGTTCGCCGTGCGCAGCAGCGCTTTCACGTCCTTGGGAAAGCACGAGCCGCCGTACCCCGGCCCGGGGAACAGAAAGGACGGACCAATGCGCACGTCGCTGCCGATTCCCTTGCGCACGTTGTCCACGTTCGCGCCGACTTTCTCGCACAAGTTCGCAATCTCGTTCATGAACGAGATACGCGTGGCCAGCATGCCATTTGCCGCATACTTGGTGAGCTCGGCCGACGGAATGTCCATGAACAGGATCGGCTTGCCCGTGCGCACGAACGGCGCATAGAGCTCGGCCATCACTGATCGCGCGTAATCGCTATCGACGCCGAGTACGACGCGATCCGGGCGCATGAAGTCCTCCACCGCGGCGCCTTCCTTGAGGAACTCGGGGTTGCTGCACATGTGGAACGGGAATTTGGCATTCTTCGACACCGCGTCCGCTACCTTGCGCGCGGTTCCCACGGGCACGGTGGACTTGGTGATGATCACCATCTCCCGCGACATGTTGCGGCCGATGACATCGGCGACGCTCAACACGTGGCGCAGGTCTGCCGAGCCGTCTTCCTCGGGCGGTGTGCCGACGGCGATGAACACCACCTCGGCGCTCTTGACGGCGGCGCCGACGTCGGTGGTGAAGGTGAGCCGTTTCTGTTGTTGATTCCGTTCGACCAGATCCTCGAGCCCGGGCTCGTAGATCGGCAGCACGTTTTGCTTCAGGCCCTTGATCTTGCGCTCGTCGATGTCGGCGCACGTGACATCGCTTCCGGTTTCCGCCAGACACGCGCCTACCACGAGACCGACATAGCCCGTCCCGACGACTGTGATCCGCACGATGTGGTATTGTTGAGTTCGGTTGTTGGCCGATATGGCGCCAGCCCTTGAACTTATCGGAGGTCGGGGAGCCGGGCAATGCGCACTGACACCATGGGGAAGAGGGAAGCGCTCGCTGGCGCTCGCTTGGGGAAGCGCTGCGCTGGGGGAAGCGGCGGCGACGCCGCCTGAGGGGTGGAACAACATCAATGGTCTGCGCGACGTGAGCGCCCGGCGCGAGCCCGCGCGATCCGGAGTCTCCACCCAGAGACCACTGATGTCCTTCCACT
>JAICLH010000036.1 GCA_025927495.1 Gemmatimonadaceae bacterium | reverse complement strand
TCATGCTGTTCCGCGCATGGGAACCATCGAGGGGCGTGCGCAACTGATCTTGAGTGCGTATCGAAGTAGTGATCCTTTAAGCCCTGAGTTGAAGAGGCGACCCTCGACGTGAGCAACGTGTTCACACCCCGCGATCCCGCGTATGAAGAGCGCGTGCGCGAGAGCTTTGCCCGTCAGAGCCACATGGCCACGCTCGGCGCGTCGATCGCGTTCATTGCGCCTGGGCAGGTGCACCTGGCGATGCCGTTTGCGCCGCAGTTCTGTCAACAGAACGGTTTTCTCCATGCGGGCGCGATCACGAGCGTCGCGGACTCGGCGAACGGGTACGCGGCATATACCCTCACGCCGCCGGACACGGATGTGCTGGCGGTGGAGTTCAAGATCAATCTGCTCGCGCCGGCGAAAGGCGCAGGGTTTCTCGCGTGTGCGCAGGTGCTGCGTCCCGGGCGCACGCTCACGGTATGTCAAGCCGACGTATACACGACGGGGGCGAGCGATCGGGTACTGATCGCGACCATGCTGTCCACCATCATCGTCCGTCCGATCGATCGTTAGGCGAGTGACTCGGGGAGGAGAAGTTGGGCACTCACGTCGTCCTGGTGCATCCCGAAATTCACTGGAACACGGGCAACGCCGGCCGCACGTGTCTGGCAACCGGCAGTACGCTGCACCTGATCGAACCCCTGGGATTTTCGCTCGATGAGCGGGAGGTCAAACGTGCCGGCCTCGACTATTGGGAGCACGTCGACCTGCACGTCTGGGACCGTTGGGACGCGTTCGAGCGCGAGCTGCCGGCGCTCGGCGAGCCGTATTTCTTTTCGACCAAGGCGGAGCGGCTGTATTGGGACGCGCCGTTGGGTGCGGCGCAGAGCGTCGTGCTGGTGTTCGGGCGCGAGACGGGCGGATTGCCCGCGGAGTTTCATGAGCGGTATTGCGATCGATTCGTGCGCATGCCGATTGCATCGCCGCTGGTACGCTCGCTCAACCTGTCGACGAGTGTCGCGCTCGCGCTCTACGAGGTGCTGCGACAGCGTCAGTACACAGCGTGACGATCGTCGTGATGGGAGCGATGCGTCGGGCAGAGATCATTACACTCTAACGCTATGACTGATTCACATCGACTGTTGTGCGCGCTGTTTGTTGCGTTAGCAGGCGGATCTCTCGCGATCGCGGCCCCGGTGCGCGCGCAGTCCGTGACGCCTCGCGCCGCAATTCCCGACAGCGCACCGGTCCGCCTGGACACGGCCGCAATTCTCGCGAGCGCGCGGTCCGACATCGGCGCCGCCAACGCCGCGTGGCTGCCGGGTCTCCGGAAGCGCGACGCCGCGATGATCGCGGCAGCGTATGCGGACAGCGGCTTGTTCATCAGCGCCGACGGCACGGTGACGCGGGGTCGCGCGGCCATCGCTCGGCTGTACGCGTCGCGCTTTCCGCATCTCCGGACCATCCGCGACGGCGGCGTCAAACAGGATGGCCTAACGGTGCTCGGCCCGACACACATCGTGGAATGGGGCCATGCGTGGCTCGATCAGGAGCCCGCGAGTGGCACAGGGCCACCGCTTCGTACGGGCGGGACGTACCTCACGGTATGGGATCGCGGGTCCGACGGGCACTGGCGGATCACGCGAAACCTGACATTCTAACGGTACGCGGCGCGATGCATTGCAAGTCTCGCAACCTGAACCGGAATCCTGCAGATGAAACACACCGCAAACGCGCGGTTCGCGATCAAGAGCTGGGATGAGAAGCCATACAGCGAGGGGCAGGGCCTGCCCAAGATGACGCGCGCCAGCGTGACCAAGACGTTCACGGGCGACATCGAAGCGGACAGCCAGGTCGAATATCTGATGATGTATCGGAGCGACGGCACGGCCTCGTTCGTCGGCCTCGAGCGCATCACGGGTCGCATCGGCCACCGCACCGGATCGTTCGTGCTGCAGCGCACGGGCGTGTTCGAGGGCGGGCAGGCGAAGGAGTCGTATTCCGTCGTGCCAGGATCGGCAACCGGCGATCTGCAGGGCTTGGTCGGAGAGGGCGCGACTTCCGTTGGGCATGCGGCCGACTTTCCGTTCGTGCTCGCCTACGATTTCGGCTCGCCACCATCGCCCAGTCGTTAGGCACAACTCTACTGACGGCGCGCCTGCGCCTCGCGTGAGACCCATGACGCCAAACAAGACGGCTCGCCTTGCGGGCGCGCTCTATCTCTTGAGCGGTATCCCCGGCGTGTTCAGCTATCTGTACATTCCGGCGCGATTCGTGGCGCCGATGGACGCCGGCGAGACCGCGCGTCGCATCGCGGCCATGCCGGCGATGTACCGGTTAGGCATCGTGAGCGATGTGTTCGGCCAGGTCATGCTGATCGCGCTGGCCTGGACGCTCGCCCTCTTGCTCGGGGACGGCGATCGCAAGTACGCGCGGTTGATGTTCGGGTTGGCGACCGCCGGCGCGGTGATCGAGTGCGTCAACTCCTTGAACCTCGCCGCACCGCTCGTGCTCGTGTCGCATCGATCGGCGCTGGCGGCGCTGGACGATGCCCAACTGGCTGCGTTGGCGCTCGCCGCGCTGCATCTGCGTTCGGAAGGCCTCGTGCTCGCGCAGGTCTTCTGGGGACTGTGGCTGCTGCCGTTCGGAATACTGGTCATCAAGTCGGGCCGTTTCCCTCGATTGCTCGGCTGGCTGCTCATCGTCGGTTGCTTCGGCTATGTGACGGCGAGCACGCAGGTCGTCATGGCGCCGGGCAGGGGAATGATCGGGCAGCTCGCGCAAGCAATTGGCGGCTTGAGCGAGTTGGCAATCATCGTATGGCTGTTCGTTCGCGGCGCGGCAGCTCCAGATGCGCCGCACGCAGCGTGATCGTGCGGCATCTCGACTTCCGCGACTACTTGCGTGCACATTCTGACGCGCGAGATGCGCACGCGGCGTTGAAGGAGCGCCTGGCAGCCGAGTGCGCGGGCGACATGCGGCGCTACAGTGATGGCAAGACGGGCTTCATTCGCGATATCGAACGGCGGGCCGCGATCTGGAGGTCTGGTGGAAAGAAACGACGTGACAACGCGCCGATGGTACGCCGAGCCCGAAACGTTTATCGCGGTTGCGGCGCTCATCGTGAGCATCTCGGCTGTCGCCGTCGGCCTGTACGAGGCGTCGCTCCAGCGGCACCACGACCGCGCCGAAGTGTGGCCGCACCTCGAGATTCAGGTCTTCACGAAACCGACTGGCGGCGAGATCGACCTCGAGAACAGCGGCATCGGGCCGGCGATCGTGCAGTCGGTGACGGTGACGGCCGATGGGAAGCCGATGTCGACCTGGGCGGAGGTGCTCCGCACGCTGAACGGTGCCGATCCTCCTGCGTCCTTCGCCAACTTTTCCGCCGTCGACCACGCGTTGCGGCCGGGCGATCGGCTCGCGCTCATCAACATGCCGGTTGCCGACCAACCGCGCGAATTCTGGAAGTCGATTGCCCGCGTGGGCATCACCGTGTGCTACGCATCGGTGTTCGAGCAGCATTGGGTCGTCGAGTCGAAGCAGTTGGGCCAGGGCGTTGCCTGGCGCGAAGCCTCGCAGTGCCCAACGCAGCCGGGCAGTTCGTTTTAGGGAGGAGCGATGCCCCGATACGTCGCATTCCTTCGCGGCGTCATGCCGACCAACGCGAAGATGCCGGTGCTTCGTCGCGCGTTCGAATCGGCGGGATTCACGGATGTCGCGACCGTGCTGGGCAGCGGGAACGTGGTGTTCAGCGCGCGCGCGGCATCGGAGTCCGCCCTCGAGCGCAAAGCAGAAGCCGCGATGGCGAAGACCATGGACCGGGCGTTCTACACGATCGTGCGGCCGGTCGCCGAGCTCCAGAAGCTCATCGACGCCGACCCGTACTCGGCGTTCCGGGTGGCGCCTAACGCGAAGCGCGTGGTGACGTTCTCCCGCTCGGCCCACGGCGGAAGCCTGAAGCTGCCTCACGAGGTCGATGGGGCGCGCATTCTGGCTGTCGTCGGGCGCGAGGTCTTCACGGCCTACGTGCCGACGGCGCGCACGCCCGTGTTCATGGCGCTCATCGAAAAGCACTTTGGTCCCAACGTGACCACGCGGACGTGGGACACGGTTGGGCGGTGCGTCAACGCAGCGGGCGGCGCCTGATTCACACGAGACTGACGAAACAGCCATGGTCCCACGATCGTATCTGCGCTCGCTTTTCCGCGCGCCGCGGTTCGCGGCGACGGTGATCGCCATCCTTGCGTTAGGCATCGGCCTCTCGACCGCCGTATTCACGGTCGCCGACGCTCTCGTACTGCGCAAGCTGCCGATGCGCGATCAGGATCGGCTCGTCGTGCTGGCGGGCGAAGCCCGCGGGCGAACGATCGATCAGTGGCCGCTGACGCTGCCCGACACGCGCGAGTTCGCGCGCCGCACGCGAGCATTGCAGAGCGTCGCGTACGTGGCATTCGAGGGCGCATGGCCGGTGGCCATTCGCGATGGCGACACGGACTTTCGTTTGCGGCGCGCGTTGGTCTCGGGCAACTACTTCACGGTCCTCGGAACGCCACCCGTGTTGGGCCGGTCGCTCCGGCCGGATGACGACGTCGTAGGCGCCGCGCCCGTCGCCGTCATCAGCTACGAGACGTGGCAACGGCTCTTCAACACAGACCCGTCAGTCATCGGCCGGCCGTTGGTCGCCGAAGAATTCGGCCTGTCGTATCGCATCGTCGGCGTGATGCCGCGAGGCATGGCCTACCCGAGCGGCGCGGACTTCTGGGCGCCATACGTACCCGCGCGGGTGAGCAGTGAGAGCGATACGAGCGCGTACACGGCTCTCGACATCGTTGGGCGGCTTGCGCCGGCGGCGACGGCCGCCAGTGCGGAGCACGAGCTCACCCGTTACTTCCATCGTGACGGCGCGACGATCACACAACGCACCTTGCGCGGCCGCGTCCATACGCTGCCGCGCGTCATACTCGGCGACGCGCGTCCCGCCGTGTTCGCGGTCTCGGCCGCCGCGGCGGTGTTGTTAGTCATCGCGTGCATCAACGTCGCGAACTTGCTGCTCGTGCGGGGGGTGTCGCGCACCCGCGAGATCGCGGTGCGCATCGCGCTCGGCGCGTCCCGCTCGCGGGTCGTCGCTCAACTGATCGGCGAAAACGTGGTGCTGGCCGTGGGCGGCGCTGTCGCCGGAGCCGGCGTCGCCGCGGCAGCCGTTGGCGGGTTTCTCGCGCTCGCGCCGGCCGACATCCCGCTCCTGGCACGCGTGCACCTCGATTTTCCGGCGCTGGGTGCTGCGTTAGGCATTACGGCGGCCGCGACGATGCTGTTCGGCGTCGCCCCCGCATTTCTGTCGACGCGCGACGATGCCAACGCCCTGCTGCGCTCCGGTACGCGGCAGAGCGCCGGGCGCGCCGCGCGGCGAACCCGCGAGCTCCTCGTCGCCGCGCAAGTCGCGCTGGCGGTGCTCATGCTGTCCGCGGCAACGCTCGTTGGGCGCAGCTTGGTGAACCTGCAGGATGCACGGTTGGGATTCGACGCCGCCCACATGCTCGTCGCCGAGCTCGCCATCCAGTACGAAGAGTACAACTCGACCGCCAAGCAGACGGCGCTCATGCGCGAGCTCGTCGCGCAGTTGAGCGCGACGCCCGGCGTACACGGAGTCTCACCCGTCGTTGCCAAACCGTTTTCCGGGAACGGCGGGTGGACCGGTCACGCTCGAACCGCGGGTCAGTCGGTGGATGAGGCGGCGACAAATCCGGTGTTCGACATGGAGGTCGTGGCGCCCGACTACTTCGAGACGTTTGGCGTACCGGTGCTGCGCGGGCGCACGCTCACGGATGCCGATCGCGAAGGCGCCGAGCGCGTCGTGGTCGTGAGCCGGAGCGCAGCGCGCGCGTACTGGCCCGGCCGCAATCCGATCGGCGAGCGGCTGTTGATGGGCTCGACGCCTGACGAAGCGTTCACAGTCGTCGGCGTCGTGGCCGACACGCGGTATCGCGACCTGCGGGAGGGGCTGCCAGCTGTGTATTTCCCGCTCGCGCAGAACGGCCTCGAGTTCACACCCACCACGCTTGCGATTCGCTCGGTGGGCGAGCCGGGTGCGCTCGTTCCGACGCTGCGCCGCGTGATCGATCGGACCGCGCCGGGCGTGCGACTCGCGAACGCCGCGCCGTTCGCCGACTACATGCGCGATCCACTAGGCCAGCCGAGGCTCAACGCGTTTCTGCTCACGATGTTCGGCGGTGCGGCCGTCGCGTTGGCGGCGATCGGGTTGTTCGGCGTGATGTCGACGATGGTGCGGCAGCGCGCGCACGAGATCGGCGTGCGCATCGCACTCGGCGCCACCGCGGGCGCCATTCAGAGAATGGTGTTAGGCAGGGGGTTGGCGATCGCCGGCGCCGGCGTGGTCGCCGGGATGTTGCTCGCGCTGTGGGCGAACCGCGCGCTCTCGGGGCTGCTCTATGGCGTGCAAGCAACTGACCTCGTGACGCTCATCGGCGTCGCGGGCGCGCTGGCGGGCATCGCGGCGCTGGCCACCGTTGGTCCGGCTCGAACGGGTGCCCGCGTGGACCCGATGATCGCACTGCGGGCCGACGGTTAGCGTTCAGCCATTTCGTTGTGTACACTCTTTTAGGCAGGAGTTCGGCGATGCACCGCCTCTTGGTTGTCCGTGGAGCGGGCGCCGCCGAAACCGTGTGACCCTCTTGGGCATCTTCGTTGAGTTTCCGTGGCTCGCGTTGCTGCCATCGGTTGCCTTCGGCGTCGCCGGGTATCGATGGCGACGCGCGAGTATTTGGGTAGCGGCCATCGTCTGGCTCCTGTACGCGGTGTACGAGACGGCGATGTCGCGGCGGATCCTCTGCTCGGGCGATTGCGACATCCGTGTCGATCTGCTGCTGATCTATCCGATCCTTCTCATCGTCTCTGGGGTGGCGGTACTCTCGGCGTTCAGAGCGCGTTGAGGCGGCGGCGAGCAGTGGTACCGCGCGCCCGTGGAGGAGCAGGGTCGGATCTGGAGCGACTGCTCGATGGGGGTGACCGTCGGTCGATCGGTCAGGTGAGCCGCGCGGTTAGGCGCGCGAGGCGCGATGTGTCCGTCGTTGCGGACTTGGTCGCGGCGCTGCGCTCGAGGCGGCCGCTCGTGTGCCTGCGCGCCGCCGATGCGCTGGAGAAGATCTCGCGTGGTGGTACCGACGTCATCGCACCGTATCGACGGCAGCTGATGCACGCAGTCGTTCGCACCAAGGACCCTGTGGTTCGATGGAATCTCATCCAGGTGCTGCCGCGCCTCGATCATGACCGAGAGGCCATGGTACGTCTCGCACGGCGAATGGAGGTGTGGTTTCTCTCGGACGCGAGCGCGATCGTTCGCGTGGCGGCGTTGGAGGCGGTCGTCGAATTCGGGAAACGCAATCCGTCGCTCGAGGCGCTGGCGCGACGAATGGTATCCGACGGGTTGACGGCGCCGAGCGCCGCGGTGCGGGCACGGGCCCGGCGGATTGAACGTTCCAAGCGGATTTGAGGAGTTCTATGCTCGAAGCGCGGCGGTGTTTGCAACGGAAGGACCGCCGGACGCTGCCCGTCTTGGCCGGACGGCGACTGAATTCGGGTACACGATTCTGGGCCCCGCACCAGCCGGCTGATTGGTACACGGTCCAATCAGTGCTGCCGAGGGTGCGCACCTATCCGAGCAGTCGACCGGCTAACTTGCGTGCATGGACTCGATACCGATCTTGTGCATCCTCTCCACCGATGAACTGCGGCGTTGCGCGTCCGAGTTGCTGCCTGGTCTCGCAGAACGTGCGCGGTCGATCGCCGCGACGCCCACGGGCGCGCGCCTAACGTTCGACGTTGCCGATGGGCTCCTCGCCGCCATTGCGCACGTCATCGATCGCGAACGCGGCTGCTGCCCGTTCCTCGGTTTCGTACTCGAGGTCCCGGCCGGAACCGACGAGGTGACGCTCGCCATCTCCGGGCCAGAAGGTACGGCCGAGTTTCTGCGAACCATCCTACTGACGCTCTAGCGGCGAGCGCGGACGTGGACGTGCGTCACGCGACGATGGCCGACGTGCCCGCGCTCAACGCGATGATCGCGGCATCTGCCCGCGCTCTGAGCACCGGCTACTATACGCCGGCGCAGATCGATGCCCTGGTCACGCACGTCTTCGGCGTGGACTCGCAGCTCATCGCCGACGGCACCTACTACGTGATCGACGCGCCTAACGGTGAACCGGCGGCCGCCGGCGGCTGGAGCGCGCGGCGCACACTCTACGGCGGCGACCAGATGGCCGGGCACGCCATGGGCGACGACCGGCTCGATCCCGCCACGGAGCCCGCACGCATCCGCGCGTTCTTCGTGCATCCTCGCTTCGCCCGACAAGGGCTCGCGCGCCACCTCTACTCGGCCTGCGCCGGCGCCGCGCAGGCGGCAGGCTTCCGCGCACTCGAGCTCATGGCCACGCTCCCCGGCGAGCCGCTCTACCGCGCGCTCGGCTTCGCCGAAGTCGAACGCATCGAAGCGATGCTGCCGGGCGGGGTGGTCGTAGCGCTCGTGCGGATGACGCGCGCGCTTGCGGCAGGGGTTTCATGATGGCTGCGCTTCGACGCGGCCGTGAGGCATATACTCATGACGGCTATATTATAGTAGGCGTCTACGGGCAATCTTCGGTGCTGCGTTAGTAAGTTAGACGCTATCTGTTTCCTTGTCAGACGTCGTCCAACGACCACGGCCGCGGCGACCGGCCGTCGACATCCGCGAATCCGTACCGTTGCGCGACCTCCGCGGCCACGAGCACTCGGCCGCTCTGCGTTAGGCGGTCGGGGTCGGCCGCCAACGCCGCCACCGCGCGCCCGATGAACTCCGGGCTCTCCGAGTTGCTCAGGTCGAATATACCGGCGGCGAGCACGGCCTCGGTGCGCACGAGCCCTGGATAGAGCGACACCACCGTCACGCCGTGTGGTTTCAGCTCGACGCTCATATCGTGCGTCAACTTGTCGGTCGCCGCTTTCGCGACGCCGTACAGCACGTTGCCGATGTGTTTTTGCGCCGCCCACGACGAGATGTTCGCGATGAGGCCGCCGCGCGCCGGCACCATCACTCGCGCCGCCAGCTGGCTCGCGACGAACGCGGCGCGAACACCTGCGGTCATCATCGCGTCCCACCGCCATCGCGGCTGCTCCCAGAACGGCGCCGGCCACGTGAAGCGGCCGTCCTCAACCATCCGTTCGTAGCCTCCCCACGCGCAATTCACGAGCACATCGAGCCGGCCGCGCTCGGATCCGATCTGCTCGAACAGACGGTCCACGTCAACATCGTTCGTGTGATCGCAAACGACACGGGCGATGCCTGCCGGCAGTTGGGCATCGGCGATGCTCCGGCCGCTCGCGAACACCAGCATGCCGGCGTCGGCAAGCGCCGCCGCGACTCCGCGTCCAACACCTCGGCTCGCACCGGTGACGAGCGCGACCCGATCGGTAGCATGCCCTCCTTGCATGTGGCGAATCTCGACCGGCCGGCGGGGCGTGTCCAGATGGCGGGGATTCAACGATATCGAATCGCTGTTGCGCGGCGTTGCCTGTCCTCGTAGCCTGGAACGATGCGACTGGCTTTGGCGCTCGCGCTGCCCATCGGGATCGCCGCCATTGAAATCGGTGGGGGCGGCGTGATCGGATGGATCATGAGGCCGGCCGGAAGCGCGGTACGCCACCCCCGATGACCACGACGACGTTAGGCCGCTTGCTCGCGACGCTGCGGCGCTGCTACGGAACGCCCGCGCCTCCGGTCGTCACGCATCCGTTCCAGATGATCCTCTGGGAGGCGGTCGGGTATCTCTGCACCGATGCCCAACGCAAGGCCGCGTTCGACGCCCTGCGGGCACGGGTCGGGCTCGAGCCCGAGGCCATCGCCAACGCGTCCGATGCGACGCTGCACGCCGTCGCCCGGTTAGGCGGCGCGATGGCCGCCGACTCCCGCGGCAGACGCCTGCGCCAATCGGCGGAGCTCGTCCTGCGGCGATGGGACGGCGATCTCGAGTCTGCGTTGCGCCTGCCGGAATCGAAAGCGCGCAAAGCACTGACCGAGTTCGGCGGGATCGGCGAGCCGGGCGCGGACAAGATTCTCGTGTTCAACGGCAAGGCTCGCCGCCTCGCGCTGGATTCCAACGGTCTCCGCGTGCTCGGCCGCGTCGGGCTCATCACCGAGGAGAAGGACTACAGCAAGACGTATCGGAACGCGCAGCAGTCGCTCGCGCCAGCGCTTCCCAAAGGTCGCGAGGCGCTGATTTCGGCCTATCAGTTGCTGCGACAACACGGGCAAGTGCTCTGCAAGACCAACGCACCCGCGTGTCACGTGTGTCTGGTACGGCCGTCGTGCAGGTACGCTTCGTAGCCGTCTATGTCAACCGAACCGGCGCGTGTCGATCGCAATTTCATTTTGCAACAAGGGTTCGACGAACCGGACGCCGCGTCGTGCGCGCCGCTCAGTGTCAATGTGGGTACGAGCTCCGACTAACGATGCCACGCGTGGAGGACACATGAGTCCCGGACACGACGTCATGGCGGCGCGACGAGCGCACCACGGCGCGGTGGGGGCTGCGATTTCGCGCGTCGATCGCCGTGCTCGCAACGGTTGCCGCGCTGTTAGGCATTGGCGCGCTTGGCGTGCGGGCGTTCACGGGCACCGCCCCGGGACCCTATGGCGTCTGCTATCGTCCGGATGGCCGAACCTATGGGTGCCATTCGGACGGGAGCCCGCGGCGGGTATCGCACGGCTGACCACGCCGGGCCCGCTGTCCACTGGGCCCCGCGGCATGCGCCGGCCACAACCTTTTCGCGCCATCCGCTGTCGAATCGGGTGAACCCTCGCTAAGTGAGAGGTAGCGCCGCGGTTCAGGACGCGGCATCTTACTCTCGCTAAGTGAGTGTAGCCACTCGACGCCGAAGTCCCACGTGCCGACCAGCTCCGCCGACATCATCCGCGGTACCGCGGACATGCTGATCCTCAAGCTCCTCGACGTCGAACCCATGCACGGGTGGGGTATCGGCCATGAGCTCCAGCAGCGCTCGCGAGACGCGCTGCGCATCCAGCCGGGCGCCCTCTACGGCGCGCTCCACCGCCTCGTGCGCGAGGGATGGGTGCGCTCCTATTGGCAGACTACAGAAAACGCTCGCCGGGCGCGCTATTACGCGCTCACCAGATCCGGGAAACGACGTCTCGAGATCGAAACCGAGACGTGGCACCGCCTCGCCGGCGGTGTCGCCCTCATCCTCGCCACGCGATAGGGGCCAATCATGCGTCACATCCTCTCCGACGCGCTCTTTCGCCTCCGCGCCCTCTTCGATCGCCGTGCCCAACGCGAGCTCGATGAGGAGCTGCGATTCCATCTCGACATGGACGCCGCCGCGCTCCGATCGCAAGGTTTGCCGGCCGCCGAGGCGGAGCGCGTTGCGCGGCGACAGTTCGGCAGCGTGCACCGAGAAGCCGAGCGCGCGCGGGATGCCTGGGGCGTCTCGCTTGCCGATGAGTTCGCCGGCGATATACGCCACGCGCTGCGCCAGATGCGCCGCCGCGCCGGCTACACCGCCATCATCGTCCTCACGTTAGGACTCGGCATCGGGGCGACGGTGGCACTCTTCAGTGTCGTGAGCGACCTGCTGCTCAGACCTCTGCCGTATGCGCACGCCGATCAGATCCACGTGTTTTGGAGCGATTACGACTGGCGCGGCGAAGAGTACGACTTTCTGCGCGACCGCGCCGGGGTGTTCCAGCACCTCGCGGCATTCTCGACCAACGGTGAGCCGTATCGGCCGAACGCAGCCGGGGCCGATGGCGCCCGCCTGCTGCCGTTCGTGGTCGCCACGTCCACGTTATTCGATGCGCTCGGGGCGCGCCCCGTGCTCGGTCGCCCGTTCGACTCCACCGAGGACAGGCCCGGCGCTGCACCCGTGATCGTCATCAGCTACGGAATGTGGCGCGACGACCTGGGCGGCGATCCTCACGTCATCGGGCGACGGATCATCCTGGGTGATGAGCCGGTCACCGTTGTGGGTGTGATGCCCAAGGGATTCTATTTCCCGACGCCCGACATCCGCGCCTGGCGCCCGCTGGCGCTCGATCCGAAGAGCCCATCCTACTCCAGCGGCTATCTCACGCTCGTGGGACGCACCGCTCCCGGCGTCCGGCCCGAGCTGGTGCAGACCGACATCCACCGCATCGCGCGCGCGTTAGGCAGTCGCTTCACGTACCCCGTGGCGTGGGACAAGACCAGCAATCCGTATACCCTCCCGATTCGGACGTATCTGTTCGGCGACGTCCGCGACCCGCTCCTGCTCTTGCTGGCTGCCGCCACGCTGCTGCTCGGCATCGCGTGCGCCAACGCGGCGTCGCTCATCCTCGCCCGGACGAGCGATCGCACGGGCGAGATGGCGGTCCGGAGCGCCCTCGGCGCCGGGCAGTGGAGGCTGGCCCGCCAAGTGCTGGCGGAGTCGCTCGTGCTCGCGGTCGGCGCGGCCGTGTTAGGCGTCGCGATCGCGACCGCGGGATTCCGGGCGCTCGTCGCGGTGCTGCCGCTCGGCAACGGATTCGGCGACACGGTTGCGATCGGGTGGGCGACGTTCGCGTCGGCGTTCGTGCTCGCGCTGGCGATTGCGCTGGCCGGGTCGGCGGCGCCGGTTCGCAACCTCGTGCGCGCGGGAGGCGGGACGGTGAATCGCGAGCGGAGCGAGGAGGGCCTGCGCCGCGGCACGCGACGCGTCCATGGGGCAATCATCGTGTCGCAGGTCGCGTTCGCCGTGCTGCTCGTGTTGGGCGCGACGCTCCTCATTCGATCGGTCGATAACCTGCGGGCGGTGAACATGGGCTTCGACGCGCACGGCGTATCGACGTACACGCTCGTGACCAGCGACAACATGCCGACCGAAGTCCAGCGCCAGTTCTTCGACCGGGTGCTCGCGCGCGTGTCCGCGCTCCCCGGCGTGCGCGCTGCCGGCCTAACGAACCGGCTGCCGCTCCGCGACGGCGGCTACCAGGGCCCGGTCGGCGTCGAGGGCCGGCCGGATCTGGACGGGACCAACCGGCCCAACAGCCTCTACCGCACCGTGACGCCGGCGTACTTCGTGGCGATGGGGATCCGCCTGCGCGACGGGCGTGGCATCGACTCGAGCGATGTGATGGGCGGCTTGCCCGTCACCGTGATCAGCGAATCGTTCGCGCGGCGCATGTGGCCGGGTCACAGCGCGCTCGGCAAGCACCTGTACTCGGGTTGGTCGGGGAAGATGGTGTCGCTCGAGATCGTCGGCGTCACGCGCGAGGCGCGGTTGACGACGCTGACCGGCGAGGAGCCGTTCGTCATGTTCGTGCCATTGGCGCAACAGGTCTCGATTTCGGGCGGGGTGCTCGTGGTGCGTTCGTCGACGCCGCCGGCAGCGCTGATGCCGGTCGTTAGGCGCGCGATCGCCGAGATCGACCCTCGCGTCGCGGTCGCGCGGATCGAGACGATGGACGACGTCGTGGCGGGCGCGCTCGCCGAACCGCTCCGCTTGCGGTTCTTCCTCACCGTGTTCGCGGCCATCGCGCTCGTGCTGGGCACGATCGGCGTGTATGGCGTGGTGTCCTACGCCGTGGCGCGCCGCCGCGCCGAGTTCGCGATTCGACTGGCGCTCGGCGCCAGCCCCAGGCGGGTGTTGCGCGAGGTGGTCGAGCGCGGGCTCGCGCCGGTGATCGCGGGCGTCGCGATCGGGATCGTCGCCGCGCTGGCCGTAAGCGGCCTGCTCCGCCGGTTTCTCTACGGGTTAGGCGCGGCCGATCCGGCGAGTCTCGTGGCGGCCGCCGGCGTGTTGCTCGCCGCCGGCGTGGTGGCGGCGCTGGTGCCGGCGGCGCGCGCCGGACGGACGAGCCCGGCGGAGGCGCTGCGCGCCGACTGACGACCGGCGAACCGCGCCTAACCGATCACCAGTTGGAGGTCGGCGCCGGCGAGCCCCTCCGCGGCCGCCGTCACCGTGGCCGCTCCGCGCTCGGTCGCCGCTTGCACGATCGCGCAGCAGAGACCATTGAACGCGCTCCGCGCGGTCTCCTTGTCGCTCTCGTGCGAGCTGGGGTCGCCGTTCCCGACACCGATCACGATCGCGGGGCCGCTGACCGCGAACCTCACCCGGTCCGATGCCGTGGGCACGGTCCGGCCTTGCGCATCGACGATGCGCGCCGCGATCACCGAGACGTCCATGCCGTCAGCCGTTAGGCGGACGCGGTCGCCCGCGAGCGCGACCGCGGCTTTCGCCCCGGCGGTTTCCCGGCGCGCCGTGAGCACCACGCGGCCGCCGCGGTAGCCGTGCGCCTCGAGCACGCCCGGCGCATACGCCACCTGCCAGGCGGCATGCCCGTTAGGCGGAACGTGCTGCGCGCCGCCGGACACCGGCGAGCCGTTCAGGAACAACTCGACGCGCTCGAGGTTCGTGTGGCACCAGACTTCGATCGGCTGGCCCTCGCGGCCAGCCCAGTTCCAGTGTGGGAACACGTGCAGCACGGGCTCCGTGGTCCACTGTGCCTGGTAATAATAGAAATTGTCCTTCGCGAACCCGCATGTATCCATGATGCCGAAGTGCGAGCTGATGCAGGGCCACGTATACGGCGTGGGCTCACCGCGATAGTCGAACCCCGTCCACACAAATCCGCCCGAGGCCCACGGTCGCGCCAGGTACGCCGACCACCACGCTTCGGCTGTGGATGCCCACGGCGGAAAATTGCGATCGTATGCGGACACGTAGCCGCGCGCCACGTCGTTCGCGTAGATGCCGCGCGTCGACACCGTGCTCGCCACCTCGGTGCCGATGGCCGGCTGCCGGGGGAAGCGCCGGCGAAAATCGTCCATGGGGCGTCCGATGTGGTAGTTGAACCCTTGCACGTCCACCACGGTCGAGAAGCCCGTGCCCCAGTCGCCGTTCATGGCGGCGGTGACCGGCCGCGTCGGGTCGAGCTGCCTAACGGTGCGCCTCATGACCGCTGCCATGCGCGCGCCCCGGCCCGTGCCCTGCTCGCCGTCCTCCTCGTTGGCAAGCGACCACGCGAACACGCACGGATGGTTGCGGTCGCGGCGCACCAGGCGCGTCAACTGGCTCAACGCTTCCGGATCCGCGCCGAACATGCGCGTTTCGTCGAGCACCAGCATGCCGAGCCGATCGCAGGCATCGAGCAACTCCGGAGCCGGCGGATTGTGCGACGTCCGGTACGCATTGGCGCCCATCGCCTTGAGCCGCTCGATGCGGTAGGCGTGCAATCGGTCGGGCAGCGCGGAGCCGACACCCGCGTGGTCCTGGTGATTGCACGTGCCACGGATCTCCACGTGCTCGCCATTCAGGAGCACGCCGCGATCCGGGTCGAACCGCACGGTGCGAATGCCGAACGCAGTCTCCGTGCGGTCCACTTCGGCGCCTCCATCGGCCACCACCCGCGTGACCAGCGTGTAGAGGTGGGGCGCGTCGAGCGACCACAGCGCCGGCGATTCGATCCGAAGGTGCTGTTCGACGTCGGCCGAGCCCGCCGTCGGAATGGCGACGGACGCCGACCGCGCGCGCTGCACGACGCGTCCGTCTTTATCGACCACCTGGAGATCGACGCTGCACCGCGTTAGGCTCGCGGTGTCGTTGTCGACGGTTGTCGAAACGCTGGCCACGGCTGCGCGCGTCCCCCCATCCACGGTACAGTGAACGAACGTGCCCCAGCGCGCCGCGTGCACCGGCGCCGTCTTCACGAGCCACACGTGCCGGTAGATGCCCGCACCCTCGTAGAACCACCCTTCGTGCTCCGTTGCATCCACGCGCACGACGAGCACATTGTCGCCGCCGTAGTTGAGCCCTGGCGTGATGTCCACGTCGAATGGCGCGTACCCGCTCAGATTGCGGGCAACGAGGTGGCCATTGAGCGCCACGATGCAGTCGCGAAAGACGCCATCGAACTCGAGCGAGATGCTGCGGCCAAGATCGGCGGCGGGAATGGCGAACGACTTGCGATACCAACCGATGCTCGTATCCGGGTACGCCCGTCCCGCCGGTTTGAAGCCATAACTCGTTAGGCCGTGGTCGTCGACGAACGGCAGCTCCACGACCCAGTCGTGAGGCAGGTCGAGCCGGCGCCACGCGGATGCATCGAAGTCGCTGTGCGACACCGGGGCAAACAGCTCGTCCGCCTTGGCAAACTGCTCGTCGGCGCCGTAGCCGAAGTCGCGCGCGGGGTCCGTCGCGTGCCCGAGGTGAAAGCGCCAGTCCGTGTCGAAGCGCGCGCGCTCGCGGCCAGCAATCGTGATGGGCGGCTGGTCTGTGGTGGGATCGTGTGCAAGGGACGGCTGCTCGAGCGCGGTTGCGCCCGTGCGAAGCGTTGCTTCGTGCAGGCTGCGGAGCGCCGCGGGGACGCCGGCGAGGCCGAGTACGGAGGCGGCTCCGGTCCGTAGGGCATCGCGGCGGCTCATACTGGAATCGGGCATGGCTTCGAGTGGTTGGACGCGACAATTAACTTTCACCCGATGCGTGAACCTGACAAGCGACCGCTGCACGACGCGTCCGCGGACGACATGCCGATCTCCGGCGCGTGCGGACGCGACCCCCGCGGGGGACGCGGGGCCCAATTGCAGCCCGTCTAACGCCAGGTGATATTCCAGCGCATTCCGCGGCAGGACTCACGCACGCATGTCGAGCAAAGGCCTCCGGCTGGTTGCATGGGCACTGTTCGCTGCCGGCTGCATCTATGGGTTGAGCGGTGCGGCGCCGTCGCCCGGCGAGGGCATCCTCGCGGCGCTGATCGCATGGATTGCGTTTGCCGCGTGGATGGAACGCGACGCCGTGACGCGCGGCGTCGGACTCGCCTACGACTGGTCCTGGCTCATGACCCTCGGCTGGCCCGTATCGTACGTTTGGTATGCGCGCCGCACGCAGCGTAGCTGGCGCAAGTGCGCGGTTCTCGTCGCGATCCCGGTGCTCTTCCCGGTCGGTGTGATCTGCGCAATGATCGCCAGGCTGCTCGTTCGGACGGTCCTATGAGGTGCGGCGTTCTCGCGAGCGGGTCGCGATCGCCATCGCCTAACGCCCGGCGAAGTGCCGCGTGACGGCCACTCGCCGCCGCCGGCTCACCGGCACGACCGTCCCATTCGTTAGGACGAGCTCCATGCGCCCGCCCCGCCGCCGGGCCGCCGCCACACGATCGACGCGCACGATGTACGACCGGTGCACACGGATGAACACCGCCGCATCGAGCATCTCTTCCAGCGCGTCGAGGGAGCGCCGCACGAGCTGTCGTTTGCCGCGCGACACCACGGCCGCGTACACGTCGTCCGCCTCGATGTAGTCGACCGTCTCGAGCGGGATGACCACGTCCGTTGCGCCCACACGCGCCACGAGCGGCGCCGGGCGCTCGCCGGTGCCGGCGCCGCGCGCTGCCAGTCGCCTAACGTCGAGCCGCCGGCGCACGCGCTCCATCATCGCGTCGAATCGCGACTCCGTGAGCGGCTTGGTGAGATAGTCCGCGGCTTCGACGTCGAACGCGGGCAGCGCGAACTGATCGAACGCGGTCACGAACACGACCAGCGTCGCGGCTTCGCGGTCACGCGCCACCTCCAGCCCTGTGCCCAACGGCATACGCACGTCCAGTAGCGCAACATCGGGCTCGAGCGCATCGATCGCCGAGCGCGCCTCGTCGCCGTCGCGACACTCGGCGACGATCTCCACGTCGGCGTGCCGTCCGAGCAGCTGACGCAGCGCGCGCCGCGACAACTCCTCGTCATCCGCGATGAGCGCGCGAATCATGCGGAGGCGGGCGCAGCGGGAATGGGCGGTCGCTGCGCGGGCTCCGTAAGCGGAATCGTGATGGTTGCTTCGACCCCGCGGCCGGCCCCGCCGCTGCGAACGTCCAGCGCGGCTCGCGCGCCGTACAGGTGCTCGAGGCGCCGCCGCGCGTTGGCGATCCCGACACCGGACGCGTTGCCTAACGGCCCAACCAGTCCGCGCCCGTCGTCCCGTATTGATAACAGGAGCGACGGCCCCGCCACGCGTGCCGTGATCGCAATCTCGTTGCGGTCCCGGCCCTGCAGCACGCCGTGCTTGAGCGCGTTCTCGACGAACGGTTGCAGGATGAACACCGGCACCATGGCGTTGGGCGGCGCCCCGTCCAGGGTGAAGGTCACCGCCAACCGGTCGCCGAACCGCAACTGCTCGATGCGCAGATACTGCCGCACGAAATCGATTTCCGAAGCGAGCGTCGTCTCGTTCGCGTCGCCGGCGTTGACGGTGGCGCGAAGCACGTCGCTCAAGAGTGCGAGCGCGCCCAGCGCGCGATCGGTGTCGCGGTCCCGCACCAGCGCCATGACCGCGTTGAGGCTGTTGAACAAGAAATGCGGCTGCAACTGCATCCGGAGCGCGCCTAACTGCGCCCGCCGGAGCTCGGCTTCCAGCGAGGCCGCTTCGCGTTCGCGCTCGCGCAGTCGCGCGGCGCTGCGCCACGCGTATCCGGCGATGACGATGGCGAAGTAAACGAGCGTCGTCGCGGGAAGGCTGCCTAAAAACCACCCGCGCGTGAGCGCGCCAAATCCTTCGCGCGACGGACGCGCCCATTGGTTCACCGCCGCGTCGCCGACGGCCAACGCGGCACCCGCGACGACGCACGCGACGATGTGCACCAACACGGGAACAGCCTTCACCGGGCGTCGCAACGGAAACCGCTCGGCGAGCGCGAGGATGACCGGCGTCAGTAGCGCCCAACCGTACCACTGCGGCGCTTCACCGACGAACGCACGCCACACCGCGATCGGATGCCCGCTCTGCGCGGCGAAGATCACGGTCTCCGCGGTGGACAACAGCACAGGAATCGTCCATACGGCGGCGATTTTCCACGTGGCGATCCGCAGCGCGTTCGTGTCGCGGGCGCCGGCGGCGGTGGATGCGGGACCGGTGGCCATCGCGTTCATGATCGGTCGCGCGCACACGCGGTGCAAGAGCGCCCACACGAGCGACCGCTCGCGACAACGATCGCACCGCTCGCGACAGCGCGCTTGCACCACGCGATCCCCGCTGCATCCGTTGCGGCCATGACACCACTTGTTCTCATCGCGGCGCTCGCCGCGGCGCTTGGCGACACATCCGCGTGTCGGCCTGCACCCGGGCCCGACGCCCACACGCTTCTCTCGCGCGCCGTCGAGCGCACCGGGCTCGACTCGACCCGCGGCGTGCTCGACGTGCACGGGTACGACGTCACCGATCACGCATACGAGTCCGATCGCACCTATCCGCCGTACTTGGTCGATGTGACATCGATCGACCAATGGTTCGACCCGGCGACCGGCGCCGAGCGCACGGCGTCCCGCACGACCATCGGCGGATACGAGTTCGCGAGCACATCGTTAGGCGACGCGCGCGCGTCCTTCGTCGTGCGCGACACGACGCTCGTGCCCAGTCCGCAGCTGCACGCCGGGCGCTACCAGGCGCGGCCGCTGGACGTCTGGGCTGTCCTAACGGACTGGCTGGCCGCGCGCGACGTGCGCGTGGAAGGGCAGTGCACGTACCGCGACTATCCACGCATCGTGCTCACGCGCCGCGGCGCGCGCGGCCCGGAGCGGCTCTTTCTCGATGCCAAGTCGGGGTATCCGGTGAAGCTCGACCGCGTCGAGCCGCACTATCTCTGGGGACAGGTCCATGTGGAGTACGTCTGGTCCACCTGGGACCGCGTGGGCGCCGTCCACCTGCCGGGCGCATCGTTCCGCACGGAAGATGGCCGCACCATGGTCGAACGCGTGTTCGGCGCCCGGCGTTTCGTGCCGCGCGACAGCGCGCCGCCGCTCGCGCTGCCGGCGCACGACACGGCGATGACGCTCGCCACGGCGGGGTTCATGGCGCCCGTTAGGCCAGACACGGCGCGCGTGTCCGGCAAGGTGGTCGTGCTGCGCAATCAGGGATTCGGGGAAGTCGTAGCGCTCGACCGCGATACGGTGTTCGTGTTCGATGCCACGCAAGGCGAGGAACGGGTGCGGCAGGACTCGGCGTGGATCGCGACGCTGTTCCCGGGGCATCATCCGATCGTGCTCGTGGTGACGGATCTCGCGTGGCCGCACGTGGCAGGCGTCCGCGCCTGGGTCGCGCGCGGTGCAACCGTGGTTGGGCATCGCGCGGCGCGCAGCTTTCTCGAGGACGTCGTGAACCATCGCTGGACGCTGGCACCGGATCTGCTCGAGCGCACGCGCGCGCGCGTCAGATTCCGGTTCCGCCCGGTGGATGACTCGGTGTCGCTCGCCGGGGGCGACATCGTCGTGTTCCCGATCGACGGCGTGGCGAGCGAGGTGGCGCTGGCGGCATTCGTGCGTCCCGCCCGCTTTCTGTGGGCGAGCGACTACGTGCAGGACGTCGAAGCGCCGACGCAATACGTGGACGAGGTGGCGGCTGCCGTTAGGCGGGTCGGCCTCTCGCCGTCCACCGTCGCCGCCGAGCACGTGCCGCTGTCGCCATGGAGCCGCGTCGCGGCGCTGGCAGAGGCCGCCTCAGGACCGTAACAGCACGCGTGGGCGTGGACCTCGTGCGTGCGACCCGGTGTATCGGGGGAATGCCAATCGCATGGAGGTCCACGGTGCGTCTCGTCCCGTGCGTGCTCGTCCTCGGCGCGCTACTCGCGTGCTCGTCCAGTATGTCGCCGGAGGAGCCATCTGTTGCCGGCGTGTGGACGCTCGATGCGGCGTCGATCGTCGCGCCGCAGACGATGAATTGGTCGCAGCATGACGATGCCATCACTGGCACCGGCTCGGCCATGGGCGTCGACGTGCCGATGCCGGTCGACGTCAGCGGGACGTTCAGCCCGGGCACCGCATCGAGTCCACCGCTCGTGTCGCTCATCTTCCAGTTCGAGAACGGTGGCGGCATCACCGGCCAATTCACGGGGACGCTCACCAGGCCGAATCACGTCGAGGGGTCGGTCATCTTCTACGGCATCACGCAGACGCCGCAGACCGCCACCGCCTCGTACACGAGGCGCTAGAGGCGTGGAGCGCATCTGAGTTTCAGATCGCAGGAGACGGAGACAAGGGAAGAGTCATAATGAAGCGACCGGCTCGCGGTCGTGGTAACGTGGGTTAGCCATCCGGACGGGCCGGATTGGCCAGAGCCACAACACGACGGAGCCGGTCGCTATG
>JAICLH010000262.1 GCA_025927495.1 Gemmatimonadaceae bacterium | reverse complement strand
GACCGGGCGAGGAGAAGCGGGTGGTGGTGCGATTCCAGTCGGTGGTGTCGCGCGAGGGCGACGCGGTGCGCGTCGACTATCATCGCGGCACGCCGGCGCCGTTCGTCGTTGGGCAGTCGGCGAACGCGTACGACGTGGAGGACGGCGAGTCGTCGTTTTCGCTCAGCTATCCCGTGGGTGCGGGCTACGGCGAGCCGTACTCGCCGACACACGCGCTGGTCGTGCGGACCAGCGGGGATACGCGGACGGTGGGCGTGGATGGGGCGGCGCGCGACATCACGATTTTGCTGCCCGTCGCGCGTTCGCGCGAGCCGGCGATCTCGGTGCTCACGAACGCGCCGTCCGGCGAGCGCGGATATGCGCTCATCACGATCGCACCTCCGGCCGTGCTGCCGCAGCCGCTGCCGCGCGACGTGACGTTCGTGGTGGACGTCTCGGGCTCGATGAGCGGCGGCAAGATCGCGCAGGCGCGCGCCGCGGGGAAAGCGCTGCTCAAGACGCTCGGCCCGCGCGACCGATTCCGGCTCATCGATTTCGACACCGACGTGCGCACCTTCCGCGACGGATTCAGCGAGGCGACGGCGGCGAACGTCGAGGCCGCGGACCGCTACCTGGATGCGCTCGACGCGCACGGGTCGACCAACATCGAGGGCGCGCTCCGCACTGCGTTAGGCAGCGCACGCGATGATGATGCCCGGGGCGACCGGGTGCCGCTGGTGTTGTTCCTCACCGACGGCGAGCCGACGGTGGGCGAGCAGGACCCGCAGGCATTGGCGCGGTTGGCGTCCTCGATGCGCGGCGCGCGCCATGTCTTCACGTTCGGACTCGGCGCCGACGTGAACACCGCGCTGCTCGAGCAGATCGCGCTGCAGGGCAAGGGCACGGCGAGCTTCGTGCGGCCGGACGAGAGCATCGAGCGCGCGGTAGCGGTGGTGGCGTCGCGGTTGCGGGATCCGGTGCTCACGGACGTCCGGGTCGAGGCGGACGGCGTATCGCTCTCGGGCGTGATGCCTAACGCAGTGCCGGACCTGTTTGCCGGCCAGAGCATCGTGCTGCTCGCGCGCTATCAGGGCAGCGGACGCGGCACGGTCCGCGTGTCGGGGCGCAGCGCGCGCGGTGCGGCGACGTGGACGCACGCCACGAACTTCCCCGAGCGATCGTCTGACAACGCGTTCATCCCGCGGCTCTGGGCCACGCAGCGCGTCGGATGGTTGAGCGCCCAACGCCACGCGCAGGGTGGATCGCCGGAAGTGGACGCCGAGATCAAGGAGTTGGGCGAACGCTATGGCATTCCGACCGAGCTCACGTCATATCTGGTGCGCGAACCCGACGTCGCGCTCGGCAACCGGCCGCAGCCGGCGGTGCCGGCCGGCGCACTGCGGTTGAACGACGTAGTGGTGACGGGGCAGTCGACTGCGCAGGAGCAGCGGTTTGAGGAGGCGCGGCAGGCGACGGCAATGCGCGCCTCGAAGTCGCTCGCCCAAGCGGACAGTCTCCTGGACACGGCGGCCATCGGCGGCGCGCCAACGGCGTCGTTGCGCCGGGCGTCGAATCGGATGTTCGAGCGGCAGTCCGACACCTCCGCGTGGGTGGATCGGGGGTACAAGGACGGGATGCGCCGGATCCGCATCCAGGCGTATTCGGCGGCCTACTTCGAGGTGCTGGACACGATGCCGGAGCTGCGCGCCGCGTTTTCGTTAGGCGACCACGTGCTGGTGGCCGGCCGGGCGGTAGCGATCGAAGTGACCACGGCTGCCGATGCCGCGACGACGCTCGCCGCGGCGGACCGGACGGCGCTCCGGGAGAACTGGTGAATGGACGACGCGGAGCGGCTGTTTCGCACGTACCACGGGATGCTCGTGCGCTACCTCACCCGCCGGTTAGGCGATCGCGACTGGGCGGAGGAGGTAGCACAGGAGACGTTCATCCGCGCGCTTCGCCAGGAGCATCTGACCAACGAGCGTGCGTGGCTGTTCACCGTGGCGAACAACCTCGTGCGCGATGATGCGCGGCGCGATGGCCGGCGCCGCGCGCGGTTGGCGCTCTTGCGCGAAGAGACGCGGGACGACGTCGCCGAGCCGGAGCCGCTGTCGCTCGAGCGCGCCCAGGACGCCGCGCTCGCCCGGCGCGTGGTGAACGCCTTGCCCGAGCGCGACCGGCTGGCGCTGCTCATGCGCGAGGAAGGCTTGAGCTACGAGGAAATCGCGCAGGCGCTCGGGCTGTCGGTCGGATCGATCGGGACGACGCTCGCGCGGGCGCGGCGTCGATTGGTGGAACAGTACGAGGCTCTGCGCGAGCCGCAGCCGGGGGGCACCGGACATGCAGCATCTTGACGACGGCACGATCCACGCCTGGCTCGACGGTGCGTTAGGCGCCGACCACGCCGACCACGCCGCGGAGCACGTGGCGGCGTGTGGCGCGTGTGCCGACCGCGTCGCCGAGGCGCGCGGGTTGATCGCCGCGTCGTCGCGTATTCTCTCGGCGCTCGACGACGTGCCCGCGAACGTGGTGCCGGCGGAGACACGAATCGCCGCCGCGGCGGCGGCCGCGTCGCCCGCGATCGCCGCGGCGGTGCCATCGGCCGCGGCCGTCGCGCCGCGTCCGCGGTGGTGGGGCCACCGGTATGGGCGGCTGGCCGCGGTGCTCGCGTTCATGGTTGCCGGGACGCTCGTGCTCACGCGCGAGGCGAACCGGCGCGACGTCACGGCGCGGCGCGAAACGCCGCGCGCATCGGACGAGGTGCGCGCACAGCGCGATTCAGCGGCATCGCGCTCGAACGCGCCGACGGCGCCGACGGCGACCGCGCCCCAGGCTGTGTCGGCGCCGACGGCTGCGTTAGGCGGTGCGGCTCCGCGTCCCGCTCCGCCGCCGGCCTTGAAGCCGCAGGTCAAATCGTTCGCGCTACAGGAACGCCAGCAAGCGGCGTCGGCGAAAAAATCGGCGCCCGTGACGGACGTCCCTGCGTTCGGCAACGCCAACACACTGGCCGACTCAGCCTCGCCTGCGACGCAGGCACCGGCCTCGAGCACCCTCGCCAGGCGGATCGGAGAGGGGAAACCGGTGCATTTGTCGGAGGTGATTGTCACCGGAGAGTCGATCGCGCCCACGTCGCCGCGGCTGCTGTCGGTCGATTCGGTGCAGCGCGGAGGAACGATGGTTCGCCGCGAGACGTACGCCATGCGAGGCGGGACGCGCGTGGAGCTCGAGGTGACGCCGGCGCCGGCTATCACGAAAGACTCCGGCGCCGCGGCGCCGGCGGGCGCTCGCTTCGATTCGGCCGCTGCCCCCGACTCATCGAGCAGCACCATCCACACGATACGTTGGCGCGGCGCCGACGGGACGGGCTATACGCTCTCCGGTCCCGTGTCCATCGACGAACTGTGGCGCATCCGGGCTGCGTTAGGCAAAGGCCCGTGAGGCTCGTGCGATTGACCTGTCCCTTTCTACATGAGCGTTCCTGTTTTGTCCGTTCGTGTCCAGCTTCGTCCGCTCTCACAGTCGTAGGACTTTCATCGTCGCCGGAGGCGGACTCGCGAGCTCAGTAGTTCGCACGTGTCCGCGTCCGCTGTCTGGCGGGCATCCACGAGTTGAATAGCGGACACACCCGGACAAAGCCGGACAAAGCGAATTGATTGTTGGAAACCGCTCGAGATGCCGCCCTTGAACCAAT
>JAICLH010000045.1 GCA_025927495.1 Gemmatimonadaceae bacterium | reverse complement strand
TGCCGCGGCGATGCTCGCCAAGGCCGGTCTCAAGTCCGCGCGCGGTGAGCAGCGCTACGACAACACCGCACCGTCGGGCAACGTGCTGGCGCAGAATCCGCCTCCCGGCGGCAAGCAGCCCGCGGGATTCACCGTCGTGCTCGACGTGAGTCGCGGCCAGCGGCTCATCGAAGTGCCGCGGCTCGTGGGGCTCACGCGCCGGCAGGCGCAACAGACGCTGGAGAACGCGGGCCTCGACGTGGGCGTCGTGTCGCAGGCCGACAACGACGCTCCGTTAGGCCAGGTGTTGTCGAGCACGCCGGCGGCGGGCGCACGCGTGCCGGTACCGTCGCCGGTCAGCTTCACCGTGAGCGCCGGCCCCGCCGCGGTGAGCATCCCCGACATCACGGGACAGGACGTGAACGCCGCCCGTGCGCTGCTCACGCAGCTGGGCTTCGTGGTGGGCACCGTGTCGCACGACAGCACGAGCAACCTGCCGCCTAACGCGGTGATCTCGCAGACGCCGGCCGCCGGCTCCCCTGCCCACGCCGGCGCCCACATCGACATCACCATCGCCGGCCGCCCATGAGCGTCCGCATCGCGCCGTCCATTCTGTCCGCCGACTTCGCCCACCTGGCCGACGAGGTCGAACGCGTCGCCCAGGGCGGAGCCGACTGGATCCACATCGATGTCATGGATGGCCGCTTCGTGCCCAACCTCACGTACGGCGCCAAGGTCATCGAAACGGTCCGCCGAATCACCGACCTGCCGCTGGACGTGCACCTCATGGTGGTGGAGCCCGAGCGCTACTTCGACGACTTCGCCGCCGCCGGCGCGAGCTCGCTCACGCTGCACGTCGAAGTCGCACCGCACCTCAATCGCCAGATCAACCGGATCAAGGAGCTCGGCTGCCTGGCCGGCGCGGCCGTCAACCCAGCCACGTCGCTCGAGACCGTCCGGGAAGCCGCGGCCGATCTGGACCTCTTGCTCGTCATGACGGTAAATCCAGGATTCGGCGGACAGTCGTTCATTCAGGCCAGCGTGGACAAAGTGCGGCGCGCACGGATGCTGCTGGACGCATCGTCGAGCGGAGCCGTTCTCGAGGTGGATGGCGGGATCAGCCGCGACACCGTGCGGGACGTCTGGCGCGCCGGCGCGGACACGTTCGTTGCCGGGCATGCCGTGTTCGCCGCGGCGGATCCGGCGGCGGAAATTGCGGCGCTCAGAGAGCGCTGCCGGGAGCAGGTATGACCGTACGTCATCAATGGACTCTGGTCGGCGGATTCCTCGTCGTCGTCGCCGTGGTGCTCTTCGGTGCCACGCACCTATTTGGCGAGGGCGCGGTGGTGGCCGGCTCGCGCGCGCCCGACTTTCAAGCCGTCACGTTGGACACGACGCCACGCACGGTGTCGTTGGATCAGTATCGCGGCCAGGTGGTACTGCTCAACATCTGGGCGACGTACTGCGTGCCGTGCCGCGTCGAGATGCCGAGCATCGAAAATCTCCAGCAGACCATGGCGAATCGCGGCTTGCACATTGTGGCCGTGAGTATCGACGATCCGACAAAGACCCAGGCGATTCGCAATTTCGTGAAGCACTACGGCCTCACGTTCCAGGTGCTCCACGATCCGGATGGCCGGATCGCGAAAACGTACCAAACGACCGGTGTGCCGGAGACGTTCGTGATCGGACGCGACGGTGTGATTCGCAAGAAGATCATCGGTGCGACGCTGTGGAACACCGACGCCAATCGCGCGCTCGTGTCCACACTGCTCGACGAACCGGCGCGCTGACATGGTGCCACCGCCCTCGTCGCCCGCGCCCGTGCCGACGTCACAGCGCCAGCAGTTAGGCGCGCGCGCGCGCTCGATCGAGCAGCGGCTCCAATCCATGGCCATGGCGCGCCTGCCGCTCAAGCTCGCTGCGGTGTTCTTCGCGCTCGTGCTGTGGTTGGCCGTGAGCGCCGAAGAGCCCACCGAAGAATGGGTCGACGTGCGCATCGCGCTGGTGCACGACTCCAGTATCACGCTCGTGGACAGCGTGCCGCCCGTGCAGGCGCTGGTGGTGGGCCGCGGCCGCGACCTGCTCAAGCTCTACTCCACGCTGCCGGTGCTCAGGCGGGTGATCGATGCCGACACCGCCACGCGCGTGACGCTGTCGCTCCGCCCCGGCGACGTCGATTTGCCGAGCAACGTGGACGCGCGTGTGCGCGACGTACGGCCAGCGGCGATGAGCCTGCGCGTTCGCATCACCGAATCGCGGCGCGTGCCGGTCCGCTCCGCCGTCGAGATCTCGGCGGACAGCAGCCTGCACCTGGTCGGCCCGCCTAACGTAGAGCCCGAGAGCATCGAGGTGCGCGGGTCGCGAGACGTCGTGCGCAAGCTCAACGCTGTCTACACCGAGCGGCGCCAGATCGAAGTACACGACACCGTCAGCGACGTGCTGGTCCCCATCGATACGGCCGGCCTGCGCCTGCGCGTGTCGCCGCCACAGGTCAAACTCCACATTCTCGCCGCGCCGACGCACCGGCCGTGATGCGCGTGCTCGGCATCGAGACGTCGTGCGACGAGACGTCCGCGGCCGTGGTCGAAGGTGCGGGGGAGGACGTGGCCCTTCGTTCGTTAGTCATCCTGTCGCAGGACGCGCACCGCATCTTCGGCGGTGTCGTGCCGGAGCTCGCGTCGCGCGCGCATCTCACCGCCATCGTGCCGGTCGTCGAGCGCGCCCTCGCCGACGCCGGCACGGGCGCCGCTTCGCTCGACGCCGTTGCGTTCACCTACGCCCCCGGGCTCGTGGGTGCGCTCTTGGTCGGCGTCACGTTCGGCAAGGCACTCGCGTGGGCGAACCGCATTCCCGCCGTCGGTGTACACCACATGGAAGGTCACCTGTTCGCCACGTCGCTCGAGCATCCCGACGCGCGTCCCCCGTTCACGGCACTGCTGGTTTCGGGTGGCCACACGATGTTGCTCGACGTCGAGGACTGGGGACGCTACCGCATGCTCGGCGCCACGCGCGACGACGCCGCCGGCGAGGCGTTCGACAAGGTGGCCAAACTCCTCGGACTGCCGTATCCCGGCGGCCCGCACGTCGAGCGACTCGCGAGCGCGCACGGGCGCGAGCCCAACCGAATTCGTTTCACACGGCCCATGTTGCGATCGGACCAACGGCCCGGAGATCCCGACTACTACGATGTCTCGTTCAGCGGATTGAAGACCGCGGTACTGAACGCCGTGCGCACGAGTGACGACCTCGAGCGCGACCGCACCGGTATCGCGCGCGGATTTCAGGACGCGCTCATCGATACGCTGGTCGCAAAGACGGTCCGCGCCATGGACGCGTATGGGCGGGAGCGCGTCGTGTTGGGCGGCGGCGTGGCGTGCAACGCAAGCTTGGTGGCGGCGATGCGAGACCGGCTGGCGCCGCGCGGTGCCGTCGTCTATGCTCCTAGCCCGCGGCTCGCCACGGATAACGCTGCGATGATCGCCCGCGCCGGTGTATTCCATGCCGAGCGCGGCGAGTGGTCGCCGCTCGAGCTCGACGCATTCGCGTCTGCGCCTTTACCTGGATTGCTCGACTCATGATCGTTCATCATCCCTTCGCCTACTCGATCGGCAAATTCTCGTTCACCGGGTTCGGGATTGCAGTCCTGCTCGCGTTCGTCATCGCGCAGATCATCTCGCAGCGCGAGCTCGCGCGGCGCGGCCACGACCCGGAGCCCATCAGCGATCTGATATTCGCCGCCGTGTTCGGCGGCCTCATTGGCGCGAAGATCTACTATTTCTTCCTCACCGGCGATCCGCGCGATCTCTTCAGCCGCGGCGGCTTCGTGTTTTGGGGCGGCCTCGTGGGCGGTATCCTCGCCGTCCTGCTCGTCATCAAGCTGAAGCACCTACGTGTGCAACGCATCGCCGACGTGGCCGGCATCGCGATCGCCGCGGCGTATGCGTTGGGCAGAACGGGATGTTGGGCGGTGGGCGACGACTACGGCCGGCCGTGGCATTCGCCGTTCGCTGTCAGCTTTCCGCAAGGTGCGCCGCCGTCCACGGCAGGCGAGATGGCGGCGACGTTCCACATGCCGATCCCGCCCGGCGCGACGCCGAGCACGGTGCTGTCCGTGTATCCCACGCAGCTGTTCGAGGTCGCACTCGGCTTCATCATGTTCGCCATCCTGTGGCGGTTGCGCGATCATAAGCACGCCGAGGGATGGCTGTTCGGCGTGTACATGGTGCTCGCGGGCATCGAGCGCTTCGGCATCGAGTTTCTGCGCGCGAAAGACGACCGCTTTTTCGGCGTGCTGACGATGGCCCAACTGATCGCGATCGCGGCGGTGGTGGCCGGCGTGATCTGGATGAGCGCACGCCGAACGGTGAGCGAGAGCGCCCCCGGTATTTACGCAACAGCCACTTGACGATTCGATAGTCGCGGCCACAGTGTAGCACGCGCGCGCGCGGCCGTGTCGTTGGGCGGCGTTGGTCGCCGCGTGGAAGGCGGGAGTGGCCGGCCGCCGCGCACCGGCCCGGGCTAACGGAGTGACCAACGCTGGCCTGAGTGACGCGATCCGCCCGAAACATTGGAATCGTCTCATGGTGACGAGAGCGCGGCCCGTGCCTCGCCCGTGCACCTCCACACGCCACGTTGGGGAACATGTCGCAACCGATTAGCGCCGCCTCGGCGCCGACGCAGCCGGCCTCCCATTCTCGTTGGCGTTCCATCGAGTGGACGTTGCCGCTCCTCATCTGCGCCCTGCTGCTCGGGGTGATGGCGGTGTTCGCCGCGCTCACCTATGCCGCGCTGCGTCACGAGAGCATTCGCGCCGCCGAAGCACGGACCGGCGCCGTCGCCCAACAATTGGCGTCGCTGCTCGATGTGTCGATGCAGCGATCGCTGGCCGACGCGCGCCAAGCGGCGATGGCACCCCCGCTCGTCGCGTTTCTGCGTGCGCCCAACGACAGCACGAAAGCGGCTGCTGCGGCCGAGCTGCATCGGCTGGCGTCGCGCGCGCCGCAGACGCTCGGCATGGAGCTGCGCGATGCCGCCGGGCGGCGTGTGTTGGGCACCGCGCCGTTCTCGCCCAACGGAGCGCTCATCGCACCATCGCCCGGGCATGATGCCGAGGTGGGCCCGCTGCGCGCGACCGGCGATTCGATCTGGATCGACGTCGTCGCGCGCGTGCACGCGGGCGCAACGGATTCGTTGGGTACGCTCGTCCAATACTCCAACATCGGCAGCGGACAATCGCAGAAGGCGCTGTCCGATCTGATCGGGCCCAACGCGGTTTTTCTGTTGGGCGATCAAGACAACTCGATGTGGACCAACCTCGAGCGGCCGGTGACGGGACCGGCGCTCAATCCTGGCAGCGCCAGGGCCATCATCCACGATACCGTGGGCGGCGGACGCATCGGATCCATCGTGCGCATGCACGCGGCGCCATGGGTGGTGTGGGTTGGCCTCCCGATGACGACCGTTCTCGCTCCCGCTCACACGTTGCTCGGCCGTCTCGTGGTGACCGCCGCGATCCTTCTCCTCATCGGTGCCGCTGTGGCGTGGACGGCGAGCCGCCGCCTTACGGGACCGCTCGGCGATCTGACCGAGGCGTCGGAGGGCATCGCCGCCGGCAACTACGCGCTCCGCGTGACCCCGGTGCGCGATGATGAGTTGGGCCGGCTTGCTGCGTCGTTCAATACGATGGCGGCGCAGGTGGAAGACAGCCGCCGTGACCTCGAGCAGCGCGTTGCCGAACGAACGACCGAACTGCGCGGCGCGTTGGACCGGTTGAGCGTGGCCCAACAAGAAATCGTCCGCACTGAAAAGCTGGCGTTTCTCGGCCAACTGGCAGGCGGCGTGGGCCACGAGCTGCGGAACCCGCTCGGTGTGATGACCAACGCGGTACACTATCTTGGATTGGTGCTGCAGAACGCACCGGCCACCGTGGTGGAGTATCTCGGCATTCTACGCACGCAGATCGGGCTCGCCGAGCGCATCGTGGGCGATCTGCTCGACTCGGCGCGCGTGAAGTCGCCGCAGCGGGAACCCGTGGCGGCTCGCGACCTCTTTTCGGACCAGCTCAAGCGGATCGCGATCCATCCCGGTATCACCGTCAACGTCGATGTCCCGGCCGATGTCCCTCCGCTGTTCGTGGATCGCGTACAGTTGGGCCAGGTGGTGCTCAACCTCATCAGCAACGGCGCGCAAGCCATCGGTGAGAGCAAGGGCACGCTGACGCTCCGCGCTCGAGGCGACGGCAATCACATGGCCGTGCTGGACGTCCAGGATACGGGCGCCGGCATCGCGCCCGAGAACATAGATCACATCTTCGAGCCGCTGTTCACCACCAAGGCGCGCGGGCTCGGGTTAGGCCTGTCCGTGGCGCGATCGTTGGTCGCGGCCAACGGCGGTGAGATTTCCGTCGAGAGCGAGAAAGGACACGGCAGCACGTTCACCGTGCGGGTGCCGATGGTCGGAGCGCCGGCATGAGCAGGCGTCGCATTCTCGTCGTCGACGACGACCGTCTCATGGTGCGCACGCTGCGCGACATCCTCTCGCTGCGCGGGTGGGAAACAGACGGCGTGCACAGCGGCGAGGAGGCCGTGGCCGCGGTCCGCGTCAACGACTTCGCGGTCGTCTTGATGGACGTGCGCATGTCCGGCATGACCGGCGTCGAAGCGCTGCGGCAGATGCGTGCCTTACGACCGGACCTCCGCGTCATTCTCATGACGGCGTACGCCGCCAACGAGTTGCTCGTGCAGGCCGAACGTGATGGGGCATTACACGTGTTCCCGAAGCCGGTGGAGCTCGCGCGCTTGTTGGACACGCTCGACGCCGTGATCGCCGACGCGCGCTGCGTGCTGATCGTCGATGACGACCGCGACTTCCTGCGGACGCTCGCCGACCTCGTAGCCGCTCGCGGGTATGGAACGTTGCAAGCCGCCACATTGGACGAAGCGCTCGCGCTGCTGCAGGCGCAGTTGCCGGGCGCCGTGATGCTGGACCTGCGGCTCGACGGTCTCGAGCCGCGCGAAAACGTGCTGGCGATCAAGAGCGTGAGTCCGGCGGTGGCGCTCATTCTGTACAGCGGCCATCCGCTCGCGCTCGCGCAAACCACTGGCAGTCTGCCGCCCAAGTTCATTCGGGCCATTCTGCAGAAGCCCTTCCCTCCCGACCGGGTCTTCGAACTGCTCGATGAGATCTTCGCTGGCTGATTCGCTCGCCGTGCTGGTCGTCGACGACGACGATCAGATGTTGCGGACCATCGGAGACCTGCTCACGCTGCGCGGCTACCGTTCGTTCGGCGCGGCGACGGCACTCAAGGGATTGGAAGTCGCGTCGGGCATGGATCTCCCTCCGGCCGTCGCGTTGGTCGATCTGCGCCTGCCGGACATGGACGGAATCGAGCTCGTTGGGCATCTGCGCCTCGTCTCGCAGCTCACCGAAGTGGTGATTCTCACGGGCAACGCGTCGCTCGACAGCGCGGTGCGCGCGCTGCGCGAGCAGAGTTATGACTATCTGGTCAAGCCGGTGCAGCCCGAGTTCCTGCTGCAGAGCGTCGATCGGGCGGCCGAGCGCTGGCGCCGGAAGAGCGCGGAAGCGGCGATGCACGAGAGCCAGGAACGGTTGCGCCGCATCTTCGAGCAGGTGGGCGACGCGCTGCTCATTGCCAGCGAGGACGGCCTCATCGTGGATGCCAATCCGGCGGCGTGCCAGCTCACCGGGCGCAGCGTGGATCAGATGCGCGCGCTCACGGTGCACGAGGCGTTAGGCCTGCCGGATGTCGATCCAGCGGTCGACTCCGCGCGCCCGCGCGGCATGCTGCCTAACGGAGAGTACCGCGTCAAGCAGAAGAACGAGACGCAGGTGCTCGACGTCCGATCGTCCGCGTTCGTGCCCGGCATGCGCGCGTACAGCGTCCGGGACCTCACGGCCCAACGGCACCTCGAGGAAGAGCTGCACCAGTCGCGGAAGATGGACGCCATCGGGAGGCTGGCCGGCGGCGTGGCGCACGACTTCAACAACGTGCTCACGGCCATCACCTGCTACAGCGAGATCCTCCTCACGGCGTTCGAGGAGAACGACGACCGGCGCACCGACGTCCTCGAGATCAAGAAGGCCGCGCGCCGCGCCGCCTCGCTCACCGGGCAGCTCCTCGCGTTCAGCCGCCGCCAGGTGCTCCAGCCGCGCATCCTCGATCTCAACTTCGTGGTCGACGACATGCAGCGCATGCTCGCGCGCATGATCGGCGAGGACATCCATCTCACGATTCGCCACGACAGCACCCCGCACACCGTGCGCGCGGACCCCGGTCAGTTAGGCCAGGTCGTCATGAATCTCGCCGTCAACGCGCGCGACGCGATGCCATCCGGCGGCGAGCTCACGCTGGAGACGGGCGGCGCCACGCTCGATGCGCCGCTCGCCCACGCGCACGGCGCCGTGCCCGCGGGCGATTACGCCACGCTGCGCGTCACCGACAGCGGTCACGGGATGTCGGACGCCGTGCTCGCCCACCTGTACGAGCCGTTCTTCACGACGAAGGAAAAGGGCCGCGGCACCGGCCTCGGGCTCTCGACGGTATACGGCATCGTGTCGCAGAGCGCGGGACACATCACGGTCACGAGCGCGGAAGGCGCCGGCTCCATTTTCACCGTGTACCTGCCTCGCATCAAGGAAGGCGAGACCGAGCACGATGCGTCGGCGACGCCAGCCGTCGCGACGAGCGGACACGAGACGATTCTGTTCGTGGAGGACGATGCCGCGGTGCGCGCGCTCGTCGTGCGCGTGCTCGAGTCGCACGGCTACCACGTGCTCGCCGCGGAGCATGCGAAGGACGCGCTGGCCACGGCGGCCGAGCACTCGGGGGAGATCCACCTCTTGGTCACCGACGTCGTGATGCCGGGGTGGAACGGGCGCGAGCTCGCCGACAAGCTGTCCGAGACGCGGCCGGGAATGCGCGTGCTCTACTTGTCGGGTTACGCCGACGACGCGCTCCTCCGGCGCGGCATCACCACCCGCCATACCTGGCTGCTGCAGAAGCCGTTCGACACGGCAGCCCTGCTCGGCAAGATCCAGGAGGCGCTCGGAACGCCGTCGGGCGCGCGCTAACGCCCCCGGTCATCGGCGCGCTCGATGACTAACGGACCGTTGGTCGTCACCGCGCGCACCGTGGCTCCGCCCGAGCCCAGGTCCGTCTCCAGGTGCCGCGTGACCCGGCCCTGGACGGTGATCGGGAACCCGATCGTCATCGGTCCGTTGGACGTGCCCGTTTCGAGGTGCGCCGAATACGACCGCGGGATGCTGATCTCCACCGGACCATTGGTCGTCTCCGCGTCGAGCCCCTTCCCGTTCCACGACGTGCCGGTGAGGCGCACCGACAGCGGTCCGTTCGTCGTGTGACCGTGCACATCGCCGCCGGCGTCGTCGATCGCCAACGGGCCATTCACCGCGCTCAGCTCGATCCGCCCGTGCACGGATTCGATCTCGACGGGCCCGTTCACCGCGTTGATCGAAAAGTTCGACGCACGGGGCACCAACATATCGAACGTGACCGACCACGACGAGCCGTGGCGGGATTCCGGCCCGTCCGCGCGGATGTTGCCGTTCGCGATCGTGATCGAGATGGACCTCGCCAGCGCCTTCGCTTCATCGTCGCTGCGCGCGTTGGTTTGCACACGGGCAATGATGTCGATGCTGTCGCGATCCCAACCGGCCACGCGCGCACCGCCGTTCTCTCCTCCGTCCACCGTGAGCGTCCCGCCCGTCGCCGCCGCGCCTAACGTACGCTCCTCGCAGTAGCGCGGCCGATCGTCATCCCGTGCGTCGTCGCGACAGCGCTCGAGCCAATTGCGGTCGGCGTGTTGGGCATGCGCGGCTGGGACGGCCCACACGAGCGCGGCGAAAGCAAGAACGGTGGACAGACGGCGGCGCATGGAAGCCTCCCGGTTTGACTCAGTTCGGTGTGCCGGCTAAGGCCGGCTATGCAGCTTCGACATCGCCAACGCGGGATTGGTTTGCCGCCTCAGTCCGCCGCGATCGCCTCGGACGAGCTCGCTTCTCGCGCGCGCTCGGCATGGTGCCGTCCGTACCAGAAATAGATCGCGAGCCCGATCACGAGCCAGATTACGAGGCGCGCCCACGTTTCGAGCGGCAGGCCGACCATTTGCGCCAGGCAGATCGCCGCGCCCAAGAGCGGAACCCACGGCATGCCCGGCGTCTTGAACGGGCGCGCGAGGTGCGGCTCCCGGCGGCGCAGCACGAGGACACCCAGGCTCACCATCACGAACGCGAGCAGCGTCCCCATCGCGGTGAGCTGCGTGAGCACCGCAATGGGAAACAGGCCGGCGACCAGCGCGACGACGACGCCCGTGATGGCCGTGGTGACGTACGGCGTGCGGAAGCGGGGATGGATCTTGCCCAACAACGGCGGGAGGAGCCCGTCACGGCTCATCGAGTAGAAGATGCGCGGCTGGCCCAGCAGCATGACGAGCATGGTGCTGGTGAGGCCCATGATCGCGCCCACCTTGACGATCGGCTTGAGCCACGTGATCCCCGTGGCGTCGATGCCTAACGCAATCGGCGCCGGCACGTTGAGCTGCGAGTACTTGACGACCCCCGTGAGCACCAGCGCCACGGCGACGTACAGAATGGTGCAGATGACGAGCGATGCCAGGATGCCGATCGGCATGTCGCGCTGGGGATTGCGCGCTTCCTGCGCCGCCGTCGACACCGCATCGAACCCGATGAACGCGAAGAAAATCACGCCCGCCCCGCGCAGCACACCGCTCCAGCCGTACTCGCCGAAGTGGCCCGCGTTGGGCGGAATGAACGGATGCCAGTTCGCGCGGTTGATGTACGCCGCGCCGAACGCGACGAACAACAACAGCACCACCACCTTGATCACGACGATGATCGTGTTGAGACCCGCCGACTCGCGAATGCCGATGATGAGCAGGACCGAGATCGCCAGCACGACGAGCGCCGCCGGCACGTTGAAGACACCGTGCACCGTGGCGCCGCCGGGGAGCACCACGACAGAGCCGGGCGGCCCGGCCCACTGTGCTGGAATGCCCAACCCGAAGTCCTGGAGAAAGCTCTGCACGTTGCCGGCCCACCCCACGGCGATCGTCGACGCGCCCAGCGCGTACTCGAGAATCAGGTCCCAGCCGATGATCCACGCGAAGATCTCGCCCAACGTCGCGTAGGCATACGTGTAGGCGCTGCCGGCCACCGGGATCATGCTCGCAAACTCCGCGTAGCAGAGTCCCGCGAACGCGCACCCGACGCCGGCGATGAGCATCGAGATCACGAGCGCCGGCCCCGCGAACTGCGCCGCCGCCGTCCCCGTGATCACGAAGATCCCCGCGCCGATCACCGCCCCGATGCCGAGCGTCGTGAGACTGAACGCGCCTAACGATCGACGCAGGGTCCCCGACTCGGCTTCCACCATCAAGTCGGAGAGCGGTTTCTTGGACAGGAGACTCATCTCGGTAGACCTCGCGCGAAAGAAACCAGCAGGATCCCGGCGTTCCTGCGCGAAGATGACGAGGTGCCGCCGACGCGCCGTCATGGCCGCGTCTGGGGCGTCAGCGCATCGTCAGCGGCTCTGTCAGAGTTCAGTCAGAGCTCCCCTTCCTGCGCCCCGGCACGCCGTACATCCTGCAATTGGTTCGCATCGCGTCGCAGGCCCGACGCCTTCGAGGATGCCCATGCCGTTTTCTTTTGCTCGACGACAGTCGCGGCTCGAGCGCCAGCCAGCCATCTGGCGGTCGCGCGCGTCGCTGCTGGTCGCCCTGCTCGGCCTCACATTCGTGTTGGCCGCCGTGCTCGCGTACGAAGCGCACGATGCAGCGCGCTCCCACCGCGTGACCGCCGAGCGCGCACTGCGGGACTACGCGACCTTCGCGGCGTGGGAGCTGCTCGCCAACGCCACGGATACCGTCGGCCCAACGTTGTCGGCGGCCCTGGCGCCCGTGACCGCCGGTGTCGCCGCCACACCGTACGACGCGCTCCCCGGACCATCGGTTCTCGCGGCCTCGGCCGGTGCCGCGCTCCGCTGTGCCGACCACCGCGACGATGCCTCGCGTTGGTACTTCCGGCTCGACTTCCGTGACGGCTCGTTCAGTACCGTCGGCGCCGCGCCGTCGGCGCAGGAGCGAGCGTTAGTCAGGACCACCGTGGACCAGCAGGCACGCACGGTGTATCGGCCGGACTGGTCGTACGCCACAGTGCTCGTTGGGCGCGGACAGGCCGAGCGTGCCGTGGCATACGCGGTCAAGTATGCGGTGCATGGCGCGCCGATCGCGGCGTTTGGATTTGCCACCTGCGCCACGGCGCTCGGCGCGCCCGTGTTCGCGGGGGTGATGGGACGGCATCCACTCCTGCCGCGGACACTCGCCATGCACGAGCCCAACGATTCGTTGGTTTCGGTCACCGTGGTCGGTCCCGGCGGCGACACCATCTGGCAATCGGGGCGGCGCAGCGTGACGCCGTTCACGGCGGACGCGTCGCAGGAGACGTTCGGCGGACTCACGGCGCGTGCCACGCTGCGGCCGCTCGCCGTCGAGCGGCTTGCGTTAGGCGCGATTCCGCAATCCAAGGTGTCGCTGCTCCTCGGACTCCTGGCCCTGACGGCCGGCATGATGGTCCTCGCGGTGCTGCAGCTGCGGCGCGAGCAGGAGCTCGCGCGGTTGCGGTCCGATTTCATCTCGAGCGTGTCGCACGAGCTGCGCACGCCGCTCGCCCAGATCCTCCTCTTCGCCGAAACCCTCCGGTTAGGCCGAGTGCGCAGCGCGGCCGAACGCATCGGCGCGACCGACGTCATCGTGCAGGAGGCGCGGCGGTTGATGCAGCTGGTCGAGAACGTGCTCCTGTTCTCTCGCAGCGAGCGCCGCATGACGCGCCTCAACCCGGCGCCCATGGCGCTCGCTCCCTGCGTCCGCGAAACGGTCGACGCGTGGCGGCCCCTCGCCGCGGCAAGCGACGCCACGCTCTGTGTGGAGCTCGACGAGCGCGTTGTCGCGGACATCGACCGGAGCGCCGTCCGCCAGATGCTGCTCAACCTGCTCGACAACGCCATCAAATACGGCCCACCGGGCCAGACCGTCACCGTCATCGTCGATCGCCGCGGCGGGCGCGCCCGGCTGATGGTGTGCGACCGGGGCCCGGGCGTTCCGTTAGGCGAACGGCACCGCGTCTGGCAGCCCTTCCAGCGCCTCGAGCGCGACGTCCACTCGGCCGCGGCGGGTAGCGGGATCGGACTCTACGTGGTGCGCGAGCTGGCCGCGATGCAGCACGGCGAGGTGTGGATCGAGGACGCGCCGCACGGCGGCGGCGCGTGCTTCGGCGTCGCGTTTCCGCTCGTCGAGGCGGCAGGCCACGATATGCCCGTGCGCGACGCCGTCACCGCGGTGCGCCCGTGACGCGGATCCTCGTCATCGAGGACAACCGCAACCTCGCCATGGGGCTGCGCAACAATCTCGAGATCGAAGGCTACCAGGTGGAGCTGGCGGCCGACGGCAACGCGGGCCTCGAGCGCGCGCGTGCCGGCTCGCCCGATGTCATCATTCTGGACCTCATGCTGCCCGGCCTCGACGGGTACCGCGTGCTGCGCGCGCTCCGCGCCGACGGGTCCGAAACGCCGGTGCTGATCCTCAGCGCCCGCGGCGAAGAAACCGACAAGGTGTTGGGGTTTCGGTTAGGCGCGGACGACTATGTCACCAAACCGTTTGGATTGCTGGAGCTCCTCGCCCGCGTCGATGCGCTGCTGCGCCGCGCGGCCAACGGCGCCCGCGCCGCCCGCAGCGCGCTCGCGCCGCGCGAACAGCTCGGCGACATCGAGATCGACACCGCCACGCGCACGGTGTATCGCGCGGGCGAGCCGGTCTCGCTGCGCCCCAAGGAGTACGAACTCCTCATCGCGTTGCTTCGGCGCCGCGGGAAACTGGCCTCGCGCGACGAGCTGCTCCAGGAAGTGTGGGGCTATGCGTCCGAGGTCGTGAGCCGCACCGTGGATACACACATCGCCGAGCTCCGCCGCAAACTCGAGCGGAACGCGGCGGCGCCCGACTACATTCTCACCGTCCGTAAAGCGGGCTACCGTATCCGCGCGCACGAAACGGCCTAACGGACCGGTTCATCCGGCGAGCGCGGATGGTTCGAGCTCGTCCAGCAGCGGACGTCCCTCGTAGCTGGCCGGCACCGGCACGTCCAGCGCGCGGAGCACCGTCGGCGGCACATCGAGCAGGTGGGCGCCATCGCGGAGCGCCCCCGGCTCGATGCCACCGCCCGCGATGACGATCGGAATGGTCCGGTCTAACGGATGCGCGCTGTCGTGATCGGTCGGCACCGTCCCGCCGCCGCCATGATCCGCGACGGCGACCACCATCGTGTCGCTCGTCGGACTCAAATCCACGCCCGCGAGCAGACGCCCGAGGGCAGCGTCGAGACCGTATGCGGCGCGGTGATACGGCTCGGACATCCATCCGTGATCGTGCCCCGCGTCGTCGCAATCCGGCCAGTGCAGCACAATCAGCCCGCGTCGTTGGGCGCGCAGTGCGAGCGCGGCACCTGCGAGCACGTCATTGGCATGCGTGCCGTGAAACCCGGTCGTGCCCAACCCAAGACGGCCAGCGATCCGGCGCGCGATGCCCCGCATGAGCCACGGCACTCGGCACATGAAGGCCGACGATGGATACCCCGCGTCGGCCAGCACGCGCGGCAGCGGACGCATGCGTCCCCGGCCTCGCGGAATGTGGAAGTTCGTGCTTTGCACACCGTGCGTCTCCGGCCGTACGCCCGTTAGGAGCGACGCCATGCACGCTGCCGTGACGCTCGGAGCCACCGTAGTCCCCGTGAGCGTCGAAACGCCGCGACCGGCGAGCCGCGCCACCTCGGACAGCCCCAGCGTCTGGATGGCATCCGGTCGTAGCCCATCCAGCACGATCAAGATCACCCGACGAACGCCTCGAAACACTCTCACCACCACACCGATTCAGCAACGACGTGGGGAGAAATAGCACGAGCCATGCCGATGGGATCCGCGGCAGCGTGCATTCCGTGGCCCGCCGCACGCGGCCGCCCGGGAAGCGAGCGCTCGCGCGCGCCGCGTGTATCGGTAAATTGTCACGGTCCTACACGCCCGGCTCACGGATCGTGCCCAACACTGAAGATCGCTACTGCATCATCGGCGCCGGCCCATCCGGCCTCGCGACCGCACACCAATTCCAGCGCGCCGGCATCGCGTTCGACGTCTTCGAGCGCTACCACGATGTCGGCGGTATCTGGGACATCGAGAACCTGGGGACGCCGATGTACGAGAGCGCGCACTTCATCTCCTCGCGCACACAGTCGGCGTTCGATGATTTCCCGATGCCCGCCGACTATCCGGACTATCCATCGCGCACGCGCATCCTCCAGTACCTTCGCGCGTATGCCAACCACGACGGCATCCGCTCGCGCGTCACGTTCGACACCGTTGTCAAGAGAGCGACGCCCGTCGATGGCGGCTGGCATGTCGAGCTCGCGTCTGGCGAGCATCGCCGATACCGCGGCGTCGTGTGCGCGGTGGGCAACAACTGGAATCCCGTCGATGCGTCGTATCCGGGACACTTCGATGGCGAGATGTATCACTCGAGCCGCTATAAGTACGCGGCGTCGCTCGCCGGCAAACGCGTGCTCGTCGTAGGCGGCGGCAATTCGGGGTGCGATATCGCGTGCGACGCCGCGCCCGTCGCGCGTGAGACGCTGATCAGCTTCCGCCGCGGCTATCACTTTCTCCCCAAGCACCTGTTCGGCGTGCCGACGGACGCGTTCTTCCGCAGCGGGCCGCACCTGCCGGCGTGGCTGGCCCAACCGCTCCTAACGCTGCTGCTCCGCGTACTCGTGGGCGATCTGCGACGCTACAAGCTTCCCAAGCCCGATCACAAGGTCCTGGAGACCCATCCCATCGTGAACTCGCAGCTCCTGCACTACCTGGCGCATGGCGACGTGCGCGCGGTGCCCGACGTGCGCGAGTTGAACGGCGAGCGCGTGACATTCGTGGACGGCACGTCGGCCGATGTCGACGTGATCATCTTCAGCACGGGATTTCGGTCCGCGATTGCGTGCCTCGATGCCGATGTGTTCTCGGCCGAGCGCGGCGCGGCCCAACTGTACCTGAACGTGTTTCCCGACCGGGCCGGCCTTTACGTGATCGGCCTGTTCGAGACCGACGGCTCGCTGTTTCCGGTAGTGAGCAAACAGGCGGCTCTCGTGGCATCGGTGATCGTCGCCCAACGGAATGGCTCGGACCGGGCGGCGTGGTTCGAGCGCCAGCGCACAGGCGCGCGGCCGGACCTGAGCGGCGGCATCAAGTATCTCGCCTCGCGACGCCACGCCTTCTACGTGCAGTACGACGAGTACGTGCATCATCTGGAGAAGATGTTGAAGCGGATGTCGTCGCCAGTGCGTGGCGCGGCCTGAACGTCACAATCAGCGCCACGACCAGGAGCGCCACGAGCACCGCCTGCAGCCCCAGGGTCTGCATCGTCGGGTAGATGCCTAACGCTTCGATGCGTGGGACGCCGCCCACCGCCGAGATGGGCAGCACGTTCACTTCCTGCAGCTCGGCCACGCCGCGGCCCGCGAAGATGAACGCCATCGCGTAGAGCAGCCCGCTGGTCATCGTGAAGAACGGCCGCAAGGGAATGCGCACGCCGTAGCGGTGAAAGGCGGTGAACACCGCCGCCAGCACCAGCGCGCCGCCGCCCAAGCCTAACGCAATCGCGCCCGTGTGGCGGCCCGCGTCGCCCAACAGCGCCTGATAGAAGAGCGCCGTCTCGGCGCCTTCGCGGTACACCGCCAGGAACGCCACGAACGCGAGCGCGGTCGCGCCGCCGGACGCGAGCGCCGCCGTCACCTTCTCGCGAATGAAGTGCTGCCAGTGCTCCGCTTCCACCTTCGAGATGAGCCAATAGCTCACCCAGAAGAGCACGGCCATCGCCACCAGCATGCTGACACCCTCGATGAGGTCCTGGCTCGCCGGGACCGCCGCGAGCACCGTCCGCAAGATCACGGCGGTGGCCGCGCTCGCGAGGACGCCCGCACCGGAGCCATACCACACCGCGCGCAGCCGCTCGCGGTGGCCGGTCTTCATGAGAAACGCGACGATCGCGCCGATCACGAGAATCGCCTCGAAACCCTCGCGCACGATGATCACGAACGACTGCAGGAACGTCTCCCAGCCGCCGGACGTTCGCCCGGCGAGATCCGATACCGCCGGGAGCGTGGTCGCGATCGCATCGCGCGTCCGCGTTGCGTTAGGCAAATCGCCGGCGGTGATCTGTGCGCGGAAGTCGGCGAAGCGGCGCTCGATGGCCGATACCAGGCCCGGACTTTTCGCGCGCGCCGCCGTCTCCATCGGCTCGAACGCGAGATACGCGTCCATCGCCCGCTCCCGCGCGTCGGATGCGCGGCCCATGCGCGCCGCGGCGACCGCCGAGTCCAACGCCGTCAGCACCGCGGTCGATGCAGACGTCGATGCACCGCACGTCGCGCACACGGTCCGCACACCCTGCAGCGACAACACGTACCCGACCACGTTCCATCGCTGCTCGGGCGTCAGCGTTTCCCCCCAGGCCGGCATCGCGGTACCCGACACGCCGGCCGAGACCACGCGGTAGAGCAACGCCGCCGACACGCCGCGCATCGCCGACGCATCGCCAATGGCCGACGGCGGCGGCCGGATGCCGGCCGCCGCGGGCCCATCGCCTAACCCGCGATCGCCGTGGCAGGAGGCGCACCGCGTCGCATACACCGCCCGCCCGTCCGCCAGGTCGATCGGGCCGGCCGGCACATCGAGCAACGCGGCTTCGCCTAACGCAGCGACGAACCGCTGGTGCAGCGTGTCCAACCGCGCCGGCCGGACCGTGTCGCGCACGGCCGCCGCGAGCGAATCGAGTTGCGCGCGGATCGCCGCCGCACGAGGGCCGCGCACGCGAGCGGCCGTCACGCGCGCGTCCGTCAGGAAGTCGACGGTCTCGGCGTACTCATCGGGCGCGATGAGCCGTCCGTGCGCGTCGACGCCCTTCGCGTATTCCGCCACCGCTACCGCGACGATGTTGCCGAGTCGCTTCGCGGGAATCTCCTGCGCCATGGCGCACACAGCAAAGGCCGCCGCCATTGCTGCCAAACAGCCAGAACGAGCAAGGAATCTCATTTACGATAGAATCTATCGGCTTTACGATCGCGGCACCACTGCGTGAAGGCGTAACTGGCGGAGTGCGTGCGAGTTCTGATCGCGGACACTTGGGGAATGGGGAAGCGCTCGCTGCCGCTCGCTTGTGGAAGCGCTGCGCTGTGGGAAGCGGCGGCGACGCCGCCTGGGGGAGTGGAAGGACATCAGTGGTCTCTGGGTGGAGAGTGCCGCATCCCGCGGACTCGCGCAGGGCGCTCGCGTCGCGCAGACCATTGATGTTGTTCCGCTCCCTCAGGCGGCGTCGCCGCCGCTTCCCCCAGCGCAGCGCTTCCCCCAGCGAGCGTCAGCGAGCGCTTCCCTGTTCCCTGCTGTCTCCGCTTAAACGCGTTCCACTAGCCAGTGCGCTTCCCTTTCCCCTCGAGCACGA
>JAICLH010000086.1 GCA_025927495.1 Gemmatimonadaceae bacterium | reverse complement strand
GGATGTGTCGCGCGCGGTCAATCTCGTCAAGTGGCGCGCCCGCGGCGGAGGCCTAACCGATGGATCACGCGTGACGGGGGAACCGGCGGGACCCGGGGATGCCCGGCCCCCGCCGTCATTGCCTAACGCAAGCGGATCCAGCTCACGCCGAGGCCGAATACCGTCTTGCCGCCCTTGATGAACACCTTCTCCGCGCCGGCCGTGAGCTCGAGACCCGGAGCGACGTTGGCCACGCCCACACCGCCGCCCGCCTCGAAGCGATACCCGGTCTCGGAACTGCCGAAGCCCGACACAATGCCAAGCCCGAAGCCAGGCGAAATGAACGGAACGATGTCGACGCGCCCAGCGGTCACGGACAACGCGACCGGCAGATTCACGGCCCCCGCCCACGCCGTGCCGTCGGACGGCTTGGCAAAGCCGACGTCGCCCTGCATGCCGAGCGTGAACAACGTGCCGGCCTTCGACCCCGCCGTGGCCAGCGGCCCTTCGAGGTGAACGCCCGCCATCAGATTGCCGACGCAGCCGCCGCACGTCGCCCCCACGTAGCCCGCGTCGAGACCCCACGTCCCTTTCCCCACCGGGCCTGTGAAGTCGCCAAGCAAAGCGTAGGTGCTTCCACCGTCGAAACTCATGCGCCCGTACCTCGCGGCGAAGCCCAGGCCCTGCTGTTCGCTGCCCGTCATGTACGGCAACACAATTGGTGACACGGCGGCGACCGGCGTCGAGATCATGGCCCCGTAGGCGGCCACATCGTTGATACTCTGCGCGTGGATCCCGGGCACGCACACGACGGCGACGATGCCCAACGTAAGAAACGCGGTACGCATAACGTCCTCCGGAAAAAGTTGGAGGACAGCGTACGACGCTAACGCGCGTGCTTACATACGAGACTTGACCTAGTGCGATGGCGGCCATGACGTATCGGCACGCCGTTCTCGCCGGACGCCTTATCCGATGAGCACCGTCGGCGCACCGAGGACGATGGACCCGCCGTGCGCCGTCATGTCTCCCATCCGGGCGGCCGGCTGGTTGCAGATGAGCACGGTGAAGGCGCCGAGTACGATCGAGTCCGGCGGACCCACGCACACCGCCATGTCGCCGACGCGGGCGGCGGGAAGGCCGGCGATCAACACCGTGATACCGCCCGGCGGCAGGATCGGACCGCCGACGTGCGGAATCGGGGGCACACCTGGCGTCACCATGGGACAGACGTGCATGTCGGACACGCGCGCGGCGGGTTGACCCATCGCTCGGCTCTCCTAGCGGCTAGGGTTAGGCGTTGTCACTGCGGCCCCCACAACTGCAATCGGCTCACCACGTCGAGTCCCTGCGCGATGAACGCCTGGAATCGTTCGGGCGCCTGTGCCGCGTCGCCGCTCACGGCGGCCGCCACCACCGCACCGGTGATCACCTTCGCCGTGAGCAACTCACCCGGCGGGACCGGCGGCGTGCTCGCAGGGCCCAGGCTGCCGCCGCTCACGAACACGGCCAGCGCCGTGCATCCCGCGGGCGTCGCAAATCCCGCTGCTTCGGCCGCCCGCATGGCCGCGCGGCGATTCTCGTCGGTGGGCTGCGTGATCCATTTCTCGGTCGCGTCGAGCGCCACCGCGTCCTGTGGCCCCGGCGTTTCATTCGATGCGCGCCGCGCGCACACCCACGCCCACCAGATGCATTCGCGCTTGGGCAGCGCGTGCGCGAGGAACCGCACCGCGTCCGGGTAGAGCTTCTGGTCGAGCAACGCTTGCACGTACTGCCGCGGACCGTGCGTCGGGGCGAGCGCGCCCTTCGCGTCGTCGCCTAACCCAGCCAGGTCGATGAACTCGGACATCGTCCGCGCCGCCACGGGCGGCTGAGCGCTCGTCGTCATGTCAGTTGATCATGGTGATGCCGCCCTGCGCCTGCAGCATCGCGTCGCCTTTGATCGACGTCATCACGCCCTTGATTTCTGTTTGGATCTGGCCTTCGATCTTGATCATCATGCCTTGGATCGTGACGCCCATCTGGTCGACTTTGATGCTGCTCTGTCCGACCTTGAGCTCGATCGACTCAAGCGCCTCGAAGGTGATCCCGCCCGCATCGGCCTTGGTCGACTGGTCCCCCGTGTGGATCGCGATCTTCATATCGCCGACGTCGATCTCGACTGAATGGTCGCCATTCGCGAGATGCGTCTTGTGATTGCCTTGGTCGAGGTCCGCGAGATAGTTGCCGTTGTCCATGTCCAAGGTCATGTCGCCCTGTTGGAGCCACACCTGGCGGTTTCCGTCCTTCAACAGAACGGATTGAGCGCCCTTCTTGAGATAGGTGAGGTGATCGCCCTCCTCGAGCGTCGTCTCCTGTTTTCCCTTCTTGATCGTCTTCACATCGTCGGATTGAATCGTGGTCGTCCGCGCGTTGCGAACCTCGCGCGTCTCGTTGTTCTTGACGACGGTCGTCAGGTCCTTCTCAGCCTGGACGTGCACCTCTTCGCTGCCTTTCTTGTCCTCGAAGCGCAGCTCGTTGTAATTGTCGGTCCCGCCGCCCTTGGAGCTGCGCGACTTGATACCGGTTTGCGTCTGGTTCGCCGGCAACGTGTACGGCGGCATCTGCTCGGCGTTGTACAGTGAGCCGACGATGACCGGGCGGTCGGGATCGCCCGACTCGAAGGCGACGAGCACTTCCTGTCCGATGCGCGGCCACGCGACGAAGCCCCAGTTCTTGCCGGCCCATGGTTGGGCAACGCGGACCCAGCACGAGCTCTGCTCGTTCTTTTTGCCCTGGCGGTCCCAGAAGAACTGCACCTTCACGCGGCCATACTTGTCGACCCAGATCTCTTCAGCGCTGGAGCCGACCACGATCGCCGACTGCAGCCCGTAGGCCATGGGGCGCGGTGTCACACGCTCGGGCCGGAACGGCGTCGAGAAGGGGATGCACGTGAACGTGTTCCAGTAGTGCGGGGCGGGCCCCTGGTTCGCGCTCACGAAGCTTCCGTTCGACGCGGAGTGCGACACCACGGTGAGGACGTACTGTCCATCGTTGCCGGTCTGCGGGTGCTCGCTCAAGGTGAAGCGGCAGCCGGTGGTGAATGCGCGGCACGAACTCGAGCCCGACGCCACGATCGTGCGTGTTTCCTGCTCCTGCATCCGTACGCGCGCCAGCGCCTCGCCGTCGCCTTTCTTGCCGTACTCGCCCGGGAAATCGTACGTCTCGTACTTGTCGTTGTCGCCCATCTTCACGGTGGTCGGCTCGCTCACCGTTAGGCTCGTGCTGGGCGTCTCCATGTTGTAATCCGTGAGGGTGTATTTCCCCGTCCGGAATTCGTGCTGCAGCTCCCACGAGGATACGGTGTCCTCGTCGCTCGAGCCGCTGGTCGTCGAATGGAAGCGCGCGGTTGCCTGGCCGGCGCACGCCTGGTGGGCGCTCGAGGCGTCGGCGAGGACGAGCGTGTGCTTCGACTCGGTGTGCGTGAAGAAGTAGAAGATTCCGTGTTCTTCCATCAGCCGGGACACGAACGCGAAATCGGTTTCACGATACTGGACACAATACTCGAGCGGTTGGTACGACCCCGTCACATTCAGTGTGTAGTCGACGCTCGCTTCCTTGAGCACCGCTTCGATGACATCGGTGACGGATTTCTGCTGGAAGATGCGAATGTCGGCCCGACGGGTGAGCAGCGAGAGGACGGGCACGATGTGCGCACGGTACCAGATGAACGTGGTGTCGGCCCCCGTTTGCGCGAATGCGCTCACCACGCCGTTGATGTAGCGCGCGTCGCCCCCATTGGCGTCGGCGATGGTGATCGTGACGGGTTGGCCGATCACCTTGGTGGCGTCGATCGTCGACTGCGCCATGAGCGAGAGGTCGAAGCGGAACGGCATCGAGATGCCCTCGCTCCCCGAGAAGCCGGCCAGCAGCAGCTTGTCAGCGCCTAACGGCGTGGCGAGCTTGAGCAGGCGATTGTCATGCGTGAAGTACTCGCTCACGGCTCAGTCCTCCCTCAAAAGGCTCAGAGGGATAACAACAGGTCAAAACGAGAGATAGGTGGGATGTTATCCCGCTTGATCCTTGTCGTCATCCCTCTCGTTTCTCGTTGGTCATCCTTTCTACGCGACGGCCATCGGCTCCGTCGCGGGCGCCGGCGCGGTGCCGGCGATCTGATAGTCGAACGTGCCGTCGGGACGCACACCGACGCGGATGCCGCTCATGCGGTCGCCGGCCGCCATACGCTCCAGCAGCTCGCGCGAGATCTCGGGCAAGAGCGTATTCGTGAGGATGTTGTCCACGTTGCGCGCGCCGCTCTCGACCTCGGTGCAGCGCTCGGCCACCTGGCTCACCAGCGCGTCGTCGAAGGTGAGCGCCACCCGGTGCGTTTCCGTTAGGCGGCGCTGGATCTTGCCCAGCTTGAGCCGGATGATGCGCTTCAGGTTCTCGTCGCGGATCGGGAAGTACGGGATGATCACCATGCGCCCCAGGAACGCCGGCTTGAACACCTTGTCGAGCTCCGGCTTGAGCGCCTTCACCAGCCCCTCATCGCTCGGCGCGGTCTCCGGGTCGGCGCACAACTTCATGATCGTGTCCGTGCCGGCGTTGGTGGTGAGGATGATGATCGAATTGCGGAAATCGATCTGCCGGCCTTCGCCGTCTTCCATCTGCCCCTTGTCGAACACCTGGAAGAAGAGCTCGAGCACATCGGGGTGCGCCTTTTCCACCTCGTCCAGCAGCACCACCGAGTACGGGCGGCGCCGCACCGCTTCCGTTAGGACACCGCCCTCGCCGTAGCCCACGTACCCCGGGGGCGAGCCCTTGAGCGTGGACACCGTGTGCGCTTCCTGGAACTCCGACATGTTGATCGTGATGAGATTCCGCTCGCCGCCGTAGAGCAGATCGGACAGCGCCAGCGCCGTTTCCGTCTTTCCGACGCCGCTGGGCCCGACGAGCATGAACACGCCCTTCGGCTTGTTCGGATCCTCGATGCCGGCGCGCGACGTCCGGATGCGCCGGCTGATCAACTCGAGCGCATGCGACTGTCCGATCAACCGCTTGCCGAGGTGGTTCTCGAGCTCGAGCACCGTGGCCGTCTCATCACGCTGCATCTTGCCCACGGGAATGCCGGTCCAGCCCGAGATGACCTCACCCACGATCCCGGCATCGACGCACACGCGCACGAGCGGCGTTGCGCCCTGGAGCGTCGAGAGGCGATCCTGCAGTGCGCCCATCTCCTCGCGCTGCGCCGCGGTGCCGTCGCCATTCTTGCCGGCGCCGTCCTCCAGCTTCTCGCGCAGTTCCCGCACCTTGGTGACCAGCTCCCGTTCTTCGTTCCACCGTGTGGTGAGTGCCGCGAGATTCGCCTCGACCTCAGTCCGCTCGGCGGCGATGTTGCCGAGCCGCTCGGTGTGGTCGGTACCCACCGCGGCCTCGCGCGACAACACGCGCTCCTGCACGGCGAGGTCGTCGAGGCGTCGTTGGGCGTCCTCGATGGCCGGCGGCGTCGCGTTCTGGCCTAACGCAAGCCTCGCGCAGGCCGTGTCGAGCACGCTCACCGCCTTGTCGGGCAGCTGGCGATCGGCCAGAAAGCGGTGGGACAGCCGCACCGCCGCGTCCACGCCATCATCCAGGATGCGCACCTTGTGATGGTGCTCGAGGGACGGCACGATGCCGCGCATCATGAGCAGACACTGCTCCTCGTTCGGCTCCTCCACCTTGACTAACTGGAAGCGCCGCGCGAGCGCCGGGTCTTTCTCGAAGTACTTCTTGTACTCGGACCACGTGGTGGCGGCGAGCGTGCGCAGCTCGCCGCGCGCGAGCGCCGGCTTGAGCAAGTTGGCTGCATCGCCCTGCCCCGCCGAGCCCCCGGCGCCGATCATGGTGTGCGCTTCGTCGATGAACAGGATGATCGGCGTGACCGACTGCTTCACTTCTTCGATCAATCCCTTGAGCCGATTCTCGAATTCGCCCTTCACGCCCGCGCCGGCCTGGAGCAGCGCCAGATCGAGCGTGCGGAGCGTGACGTTCTTGAGCGCCGGCGGAACGTCGCCCTGCGCGATGCGGCCCGCGAAACCTTCGACCACGGCCGTCTTGCCCACGCCGGCTTCACCGACGAGGATCGGGTTGTTCTGCCGGCGCCGCGTCAGGATGTCCACCACCTGCCTAACTTCAAAGTCGCGGCCGAGGACGGGGTCGATCTTGCCGTCGCGCGCCTTCTGCGTGAGGTCGACGGTGTACTGGTCGAGGTTCGGCGTCCGGCCGCCCGCGGCCCGCGGCGCGCCCTCGCCCGCCGACTCTGGCGCGGCGCCCGCACCCGACGTCTCCTCGGACGACGACGCGACGATCGCGGCCAGGTCCTTTCTGAGCGCCTCGGACGGAATCTTGGTGAATTCCTTGCTCGCGTCGCCCACCATGCGCGCGAGCTCGGGATCCGACGTGAGCGCCAGAATCGTGTGGCCGCTCCGCACCTTGTGCGCACCGAAATCGACCGACCCGATCGTCCACGCCTCGGTGAACATGTCGACGAGCTTCGGGCTCAGCGCCGGCGTGCGCGCGTTGCCGGACTTGAGGCGGTCGAGGCTGCGCGTCAATTCTCCGGCCAGGCGCGAGCGGTCGATGCCATAGTGTTTGAGGATGAACGTCAGGTCGCTGTCGGGGACGTCGAGCAGCTTCATGAGATAATGCTCGACTTCCACATCGTAGTGCGTGCGCGAGAGGCACAGTCCGGCAGCCGACTCGAGCGCGTTGCGCGTCACCGGATTCAGCTTGCCGATGAGATGCTTCAGGTTGACGGTCATGGGGCGCTGGTCCGGGCGTTAGAGAGTGAGAACGGTGTCGTCGGGATCGCGGTCGAGCGGCGCGGTGCGCAGCCACGTGCACCAGCCTAACGGAGCGGTGCCGCCATCGTCGACGCCGAGCACGCAGGCCGGCACGTCGTCGCGGTCGAGCACCAGTTGCACCTCGACGTCGATCCGGCCGCCGGTAAAGAAAGCGGCGAGGGCGCGCAGCTCGTCGTGCGCGCTGCCGTCGGGGAGGAACATGTCGTACTTGGCGCGCGGCATGGGACCCAGCCGGATGCGGACGCGGGCCTGCTGGTCCCACGTCTCGTCGCCGGCCACGGCGCCGAGTCCGAGCGCCGACGACGCGGTGTCGTCGTCGCCTAACGCGCACTGGGTGGCCGCGTCGAGCGGGTACCAGCCGCCCACGAACTGCTCGATCTCCGCCGCCACGCCGAAGTAATCTTCCACCAGATGCTGGAGCGCCACCGCCGGCCGCGTGGGCAGCGCAAACAGGCCGCTGTAGAAGAGCAGCGACTCGTCACGCACCGGGAGACGGTGGCCCAGGCCCGGCGTGCCGATGCCCACCAGGTCCATGAGGTGCCGCATGAGCGGATCCGACTGCTCCCGTTCGTGGGGCACGATGAACCGGTTCTTCTCCCATGCGCGGTAGAACAGCGAGATGACGCGGTGGTTGAAGATGTCGATGAAGTCGCGGCCCGCCGTGTCGCGCGCCCGCTCGCGCTCGGCGATGAGCGACGTGTAGTGCAGGGGAAGCACGCCCTGCGGTCCCGTGAGGCCCATGAAGTTCACGCGCATCTGCGCCGGGCCATCGCCGTCCAAGTCGAGCGACTGGATCTGGCTGGCCGGGAACGCGATGGCTGTGTGCGCGCCGAAGCGCACGACTTCGTCGTTAGGCGGACCGAACCCGCCGACGGGCGAGCGGGCCGGGCGCAGCCGCTCCAGGTGGTGGACGGCCTGGAAGAACTCGAACGAGGTCGGGTCGTCGCGGAGCGCGCGCTCGAGCGCCTGGGAGGTCAGAGGAGCGTCTTCCATCCGGCCCTCGGCGGCCACACCCGCATCACATCTTTCCGCTGCGTGGTGCGCGCGGCAAGAATCGAAAAGCTGTTGATCGACGCGTACAATCCCAGGAACCGCTCGAGCACCGTCGCGAACAGGAACGCGCCGCCGCCGGTGAACTGCTCCTCGTCGAGTGTGACGTCGACGCGCGTGCCGCGTGCGAAGCTCAAGCCGTGCGCGGAGGAGACGCGCGAGTACGCGGGCTGGCTCGCGACGTTCACCAGGCCCTGAATCTGTTTTTCCGCGGCGGCGCTGTCGGCGAAGTTATGGAGGCGCAGAATCTCGCGCATGGCGTCGGCGCCGCCGTCGACGAGCGACAAGTAATTGAGCGACAGCTGTGAGATGAGGCGCCACAGCTGCGGCTGGCCTAACGGCGGCTCGACCACCGACGTCGGCTTGACGATCGCGGTGATGCGCTTGATCGGCCCGCCGCCATCGAGCTCGAAGTCGCCTGCGTCGCTCCCGAACGGCAAGCGGCTGGGCAGGTCGGCGTTGTAACACGTGAGCCGCGCCGTCACCGCGTCCGCATCGGGCTCGACGGGCCTCGACGACAGATCGACGAACGAGAGGTACACCTCGGACCCGCCGTCGGGACGCCACCCAGCCGTGCGCCGCACCGCGTGCCAGAAGCGCTGCGGGGTGTTCCCGTTGGTCGCGTGCCGGTACGAGTAGAACGGCTCGAACCGCTCGGGCGCGCTCGCGCCCGGCGAGACGCCCAACACCTCATCGACCGAGAAGATCGACACCGACTGGCGCCGCCGCGCGTCGGCCACGAGATGGTACTCGTGCCGCCGTTGCGTGAGGAGAATCGGCTCCGACGTCTGCGCGAACAGGTTCACCGCGGGGGTGCAGCCTAACCGGATGGTGCGGTCGCCGATGCCCGCCTCGAGCATCGGCCGCCGATCGGCGCGCTCGAACGACGAGATGAAGAAGAGGAGCTCGACCCGCTCGCCGAACCCGGCCGCGCGCAGCTGGGACAGCCCCGCCAGATCGAAGAACAAGAACTTCTCGGGGAACGTGAAGTACTCCTGCAGCATCCGGTAGCCCACGAACGAGCGGCGCGGAAACGGCAGCATCCCGTCTTCATCGCCGAAGCCCGCGGGCGTCAGCGCGCCCGGGGGCAACGGAATCGCGCGACCGCCCGCCGCCTTCCCCGCCGGATCGCGCGCCAGAATGCGCACGCAGTTGTTGCCTAACAGCTCGTACAGCGAGTATACCGTCGATGAGTCGCCGGCGATGTGGAACCGCAGCGTGTCCAGCGCGAGCTTGCTGAACGACACGTCGGGGAAGCACGTGAGCTCGACGCGCAGCGCCGCGATGGCGTCCGGCGCCTTGATCGGCGGCCGCACGCGATCGGGTGTGGTCCACTGCGCAGCGGACACCGTGATCGGCCACAACATCGTCTCGTACGCCGTGCGGAACTTGCACGGCGTTCCGGCCACCGACCGCGACAGCAGCTGGGACCCGCGCGGAATCCGGACGCCGGTCATCACCTTGCCCTGCTCCGGGTCGAGCTGGAACTCGACCAACGTCATCGACGGGATCGGCCGGATGTAGTGCGGATAGACGATGCTCAACAGCCCATCGCTGATTTCCGAGAAGTCGTCATCGAGCTTGAGATGGACGCGCGCCGCGAGAAACGCGAACGCCTCGATCATCCGCTCGACGTGCGGATCCTCGCACTTGCTCGGCTCGATCTGGAGACGGCCCGCGACCTTCGGGTACGTCTGCGCGAACTCGGCGCCCATGCGGCGCAGGAACGTCAGCTCGCGCTCGTAGAAGTAGAGCAGCTGATCACGCACCGGCGTCTCCCGTCACCTGATACTCGCCGCTCGACGCGTCGAGCGTGGTGTCGAACAACACCGGCTCCGGATTGGGATCCATGCGCAGGAGCGCGTGGATCACGAAGTGCAGGTCGCGCCGGTTAGGCGTGCCGCCCGGTTCGTCGACCAATGACGCGCGCACGTTGGCCAGCCGCGGCTCGTAGAGCGAAATCGCCTCCTCGACCAGCCGCAGCAGGCGCGCGCGCGAATCGTGCGCGTCGCGGCTCATCGAGCTGATGTCGGGCAAGCCGTAGTTGTAGAGGGACGCCTTGAGCTCCGGCAGCGCGTCCGTGGCCGGCCGCGCGGTGCGGCGCGTGTTGAGCAGCGATTCGAGGTCGCGGTGCACGGAGCGCTTGAGGTCGCGCACCGACTGCGCCCACGTGCTGGCGGGCTCGCTTTGTTCGCGCGGCGACAGGTCGATCAAGCGGTCCAACAACGATTGTTGGACCGTGCGCTCGAGCTCGGCACGCGATGCGGACGTCCGGCGCGGAGACACCCGTTAGGCCTGCCCGAATCCGATCGCCTGCAGCGGATCGAGCCGCGCGATGCGCGTGTAGAGATCCTGACGCGTGCTGGAGTCGCCGTCGAGCTTCTCGAGGCAGCGATACATGAGCGCCATGGGCCGCGCGACGAGATCGCCGGCTTCCCACTCATCGAGCTTGTGCGCTTCGATGTCGGCCAGGAGCTCCTGCAGGATGGGCTGTGCAGCCTGCACGAAGCCCGCGTCCACCATGACGCGGGCGAGCTCGGCCTGGCGCAGAAACCGTCCCCGGCGCGTCTTTTCGCGGTCGAGCGCGCGCATGAGCAGTTGGATCGCTTTCTCGGGATGCCCGGCCCGGACTTCCGCGGCGGCGCGCTCGAGGCCCGCGCGTCCCTCGCGCTCGCGCGCTTCGCTGCTCACCAGCGCCGGCGATGCGGTTGATGGCTCGTCGGCGACCTCGTCCTCGGCGCCGATGATCTTTTCATCGCGCAGCCATTTCAGGGTCGGCCCGGTGGCAGTGGGCATATCGTCCATGAGGGCCATGGACGGCAGCGACGGAATCGCTCCTAACAATGCACGCAGCTCGCCGCGGATGGCCGAGGCCACGATGGCGTAGTCATCGCCTAACGCTTGGCAGGCGGTGAGCGTGTAGCGTTGGAGGTCGAGCCAGCCGCGGCCCACGGCCGTCCCCATCACCGTCTCGGCCGTCTCGAGCAGCTGGTCCCACGCCGAATCGAGCATCAGGCCGCGCAACTGCGTGCGGGTCTGTGTCGTCGGCGCCTCGAGCAGCTTGGGATCCGGGTTGCTGCCGGCGGCTCGCAGCTCGCCCCACCGCAAGGCGCGGAGCATGAGATAGGACGCCGGACTCACCGGCTCGGTACGCCTGAGGAACCGCGCGGCCGAGATGACGCGCGACGCGGCGTCGTTCCGGTCGACCGGCTCGGCGGAGAGCACGCGCGCGCCGTCGGCGGTTACGCCTAACGCGGCGCCGGGGGCGTCGGCCGCGTCCACCACGGCGGGCGCTGCTTCCACCGGATCGGGATCCTGCTCCAGCTTCCTCGCCAGGAGCTGCGCCACCACGCGCTGCTCTTCCTGCAGCATGTCGCGCAGCTTGATGAAGTTCGGCGCCGCATCACCGAACTTCTCGCGCGAGAGGTCGTCGAGCGCCTGCAGCGACGCGATCGTCGCCGCCACATCGCCGGCGAGCTGCTTGACGAACGCCTTGGGCGTGTCCGCGAACGCTTTGTCGAACTCTTCGATCGTCGGCTTCCTGGCGGCGATGGCTTCCTCGCGCTTGGCGCGCTTGGCCGAGTCGCCGTCGGCGTCCTGCTCGGTGCCGATGCTCCGCGCTTCGACGTATTGCAAATACGAATGCCCGGCGCGGTTGAGCGGCGCCAGCTTGACCGGCATGTCGAGCTTGAGGCCGATCCACTCGAGCGGCGCGGCGCGCATCTCGAGGTCGCCGTCCTCGATCTCGGGATAGACGGTGTCCCAGAACGTGTCGAGCAAGGAGCGCGTCACGTCGAGCATCGCGCGGAAGGAGCCGAAGCCTTCGCGGCGCAGCATCGCTTCGCCTAACCATGCGGCGAGCTGCAGATCCTTGCTGCGCGTGGCCAGCGCCTCGCCGGCGAGTTTGATCACGAGCGGCCAGTCCGCCACCTTGCGCGCGTGCTGCCACTCGCCCTGCGGGGCGTCGTCGTCCTCGCGGCGGGCTTCCTTGATCTTGTCGTACACCGGATCGTAGCGCAGGTCCGCGCCCGCCGGATTGTCTCCGGCGATCGGGGTCAGCAGATCATCGCGGAGAGGCATGGCGCCCGCTCAGGACGCCGTCGCGGGCGCGACTGCGGGTGCGATATCCAGTTCGCGTACCTCGAGGATCGGAAACTCCTCGCCATCCACCAGCAGCATCTTCTGCCCAACGGGAACCGCGGTGCCGTCCGCGAGCTCGCGCCACTCGGTGACGCGGCCTAACCGCACGTGATCGTTCGGGTCCGCGGCGCTGAGCGGCGTGAGCGCCGGGACGATGACTTCACCCAAGTCCAGTCCCTTGAACTGCGGCCCCGTCTTGAGCACGGCCGGCGGCCACATCAAATCGCGCAGCCGCTTGGGCGGCGACATGCGCAGGGACGCGATGTGCTCGAGCGGCAGCAGCGTGTACTGCCCCGCCGCGAACACCTCGAGCCGCGGACCGATACGCGGATCGCCGTCGACCAACGACGAGAACGGTGTTCCGTTGAGCGTACCCGAAACCTCGCGCGCGGGGGCGCCGGCGCCAGGCACCGCCTGCTCGCCGAACAGGCGGTCTCGCGTTAGGCAGGCGTGCAGCGCGCTCCGGTACAACAGCGCCCCCATCCCAGCCTGCGGCCCGGCCTGTGCGAGCACGTCGAGGTGTTTTTCGGCGCGTCCGTACTGGCCGGCGAAACAGAGCAGCTCGAACAGGAACGTCCGCCGCTGGGTGTCGGTCGGGTTGTCCCGAACCTCGACACCCAGGGCGTCGATTGCCGCATCGAGCTGCCCCGCCTGAAAGAGCTCTCGCGCTCTCATGCGTGGCGCGGATCCTTACAGCTTGGCGTTCTTCTTGATGTCCCACCCGGCGATGACGGCGGAGCCCGGCGTGCCGTCGGCCTTCTGCGGCGTGTACGTCACGTTCACCGAGCCGAACGCCAGCGACACCGACTCCGCCGGGGTGTCGTCGCCGCCGCTCGCGCCGGACCATTGAATCGAGTCGACGAACACTTCCGTGAAATCGTACTTGAGATAGCTGATCGACTTGTCGCCGCCGGCCTTGTTCAAAATGAGCGACGCCTTGGGAAAGTGTTTCCCCTCGCAGCACATCTGGAACATCTTCGGGCTCGCGGCATCAGTCTTCTTCATGAAGTTGAACCCGCTCAACGACACCTTGCCAGCCCCGGCGCCAGCACCGCTGGTTCCGATACTCGACGGATTGGACGCGCCCATGCTGAACGAGTAGATCTCGATCCACTTCTCGAATCCACTCCGCACAGACTCGCCATCCACTCCATCGAGCTTGAGATATGAATCGAACGCCATGACGTACTCCTCCTCGAGATGATGTTCGGGACGTGAACCTTCGATCGTCGACCAACGGTGCTACTTCGCGGGTGCCGGCAGATCCGCGACCAAACGCATCGATACGCTCAATTCGTCCAACTGGAAATGCGGCCGGAGGAACGCGACGGCGCGGTACGCGCCCGGCTTTCCGGGCACTTCCTGCACCTCGACGTTCGCTTCCTTGAGTGGCCGCTTCGCCTTCACGGACAACGGCGCGTCGTCGTTGCCCACCACGTAGTTCGCGATCCACGTGTTGAGGAACGACTGCGCTTCGCTCTTCGACATGTATCCGCCGATCTTGTCGCGCATCATTGCCTTGAGGTAGTGCGCGAACCGCGACACCGCGAAGATGTACGGCAACTGCGCGGAAATGCGCGCGTTCGCCGTCGCCGCATCGCTCGTGTAGATCTTCGGCTTCTGCGCCGACTGCACGCTGAAGAAGCACGCATTTGACGACCCCTTCTGGTGCACCAGCGGCGCGAAGCCCAGGTCGGCCAGCTCCTTCTCCCGGCGGTCGGTGACCGGCGTCTCCGTTGGGCACTTCATCGCGATGTCGCCCGAGTCGGTGCGGAAATTGTGCGTCGGCAGGCCTTCCACCATCCCGCCCGATTCCACGCCGCGAATGCACGCGCACCATCCGTACTGTGCGAACGCGTTGGTCACGCGCGCGCCTAACGCCCAGGCCGCGTTGCCCCACAGATACTTGTCGTGGTCGGTGCCATCCACGCGCTCGTCGTAGTTGAACGCGTCCACCGGAACCGTGTTGGGCCCGTAGGGCTCGCGCAGCAGCATGTGCGGCAGCGTGAGCGCGACGTACCGCGAATCTTCGCTGCCGCGGAACGCCTTCCAGCGCGCGTATTCGGTGGTGTCGAACACCTTGGCGAGATCGCGCGGCGAATCGAGCTGCGTGAAGTTCTCCAGGTTGAGCATTTCC
>JAICLH010000285.1 GCA_025927495.1 Gemmatimonadaceae bacterium | reverse complement strand
TCGGGAATCTTCTTCGGTGGCGTGCCTGGACGCCTGCTCACCGCTTGGCAGGAAAGCCGGATGCAACTTGTGCTCTCGCCTGACATTCTCGCGGAGGACTACGAGGCCGCCGCAGTTCTCTCGACCCGCTACCCGGCGATCGCCATCGCTGCCCGCGTGCCAACGATCGTGTCGGGTGATAAGCACTTGCTTGCCTAAACGGTTGGGCGGGACTCGCGATCGTCACACCACGCCAATGCCTCGAGCGTTACCTCGAATCCTCCACGCGGGAGGGTGACGGGTAGGATCACCCGTCGCGCCTTGTGTCATCCAGTCGGATGCTATGCGAACAGGAGCGAGAATAGAGGAAGGAATAAGCGCGTCATAGTCGAGAACGTGCGTGTCGTGGAAGCGTGGGGAAACCGGTCTAATGATCGTCGCGAACACGTGGAGACGTCTTCCACAATGGTGTCTAAGGCGCGCGTAAGGTGATCATCGGATCGAGACGCGATGCGCGAACAGCCGGAGCCATCACCGCGACGGCCATCGTGATGACGAGGAGCAGCGTCGCACTTGCGAGGGTCAACGGATCGATGTTCGGCACCCCAAAGACCAGGGTCCGAAATAGGCCGGACACCGCGAGTGAGGCGAAGACGCCTAACGCGACGCCGCCGGCCACCAGGCGTGCGCCTTCCCTGAGGACCAAACGGCGAATCTCGCCGCCCGTTGCAACCCCGGTATCTCCGCCGAACTCCCTCATCCAGGCGGTGTTGCTGAGCACAATTGCCGGCTCGTTAGGCCGCGTGTCATCCCCGGCATTCAGGAGTCGGCCGCGGCCGGCGCGCACCCCGAGAACATCGAAGAAGTTGCCGGTTGTCGTCGTTAGGGCAAGATGAATCGTACGGCTGCCGTCATGGGCAACGAACGGCGTAGCCGACGCAAACGCCGGAATCGCGGTCACCTCGCTCGCGCTTCTGCTCTGTGCCGCGAAGTCCCAGAGCACGCCGTTGGGAAGTCCGACATGGGAGCTGCCGAGCGATCGGCTCTTGGCCGACAGCACGATCAGGTGACCTTGATCCCGCACCGGCAAGGGCCGCAGCAGGACTCCGCGCACAATGCCGAACGTTGCGACGGTTGCGCCAATGCCGAGGGCGAGCGTCGCAACAGCGGTCGTCGTGAACATCCAATCGCGCGTTGCCCTACGGAGCGCGATGCGGGCGTCTGCCGCGGCTGCACGTGCGGCGGCCCGAAGCTGGGACTCTCGCCCACTTGGAGAGAAACGCATTCTGTCTGGCCCCCATTTCCGGCTAATCGTTACCAACCGAATGGCCAGTCACGCGTCGGCGAGGAACAGCCAGCGGACCCAAATAGCTCGCCTCCCGAGAGCACCCGGCCACGCGAAGGCGTTCGTCTCGCTCAAACCAAACAGGCAGATCACTACTATGCCAAACAGGTCTTGAAGGGCGAGGCCATATAGCTCATCGGCTATGGTGTCAATCGGAGTCCGACGGATGCATTTGATCGCTTGCGCCTTCGCACTGGCGGCGATGCCGTGCGCGCTCTCTGCCCAACCAACCACCCATACCGACCTGAACGCCACACCGTACATGGCGGTGGTGACTGCGATTCGGCGAGGCTCGCTGAATTGGGCCGGCACGCTGCGGAAGCGGGCGAGCGCCCCGCCCTAACGTCGCAGCGGACAGAGTGCCCCCAGCGCACGCACGCGATGCATCGCCGGACGGTTCAGAAGGCGCTATTTTAGAGTCATACTTGCCGACCCCGACCTGATGAGAGTGAGGCCCGCTATGACTGAGGCATCGCCGAAGGAATTGGCCCTTAAGGCAGTTGAGCAGCTCCCCGACGATGCCACACTCGAGGACGCGATGGAGCAGCTGTACCTCCTCGAGAAAATCGAGCGTGGCCGCGAAGACGTCCGGCTCGGCCGCACGGTGTCCCATGACGAAGTGCAACGTCGCTTTGGACTGCGCTGAGCCAAGGCGTGAAGATTGTCTGGGCCGCCCAGGCCGTCGATGATCTTGCGGATATTCGCGCCTATATCGCCCGGACCTCGCCGCACTACGGCCTCGTCGTCGCAAGCCGCCTCGTGGCTGCAGTCGATCGCCTAACAGAATTCCCCTCCTCCGGCCGTGTCGTCCCAGAGTTGAATGAGCCCTCCGTCAGAGAGCTCATCGAAGGGAGCTATCGGATCGTTTACGAGCTACACGCGGATCGCCTCGAGATCCTGACGGTATTTCGGACGTCGCGGCAATTCCCCAGACTCGCCCGGTGAAGGTACCCGTTAGAATTGAGCCTCGTGCCGTAGACTGCCGGGGATCGGCCCGAACGTGTACGTCGTGAGCCGAGCCCCCCGGCGCACCAAGGCTTCATGCTAACTCGCTACACGATAACGCGGCTAACGCGAGCTGCGACCGTGCTCGAGATCGCGAAGCATCCGCGTCGTAGTCAGTCGCGTCGCGACCCTTGGCGCTCGCGGTCAGCGCGTGAGCGGCGTGGACACACCGAGTTTGAACCCGTCGAGATCCTTGAAGTGGAACATCCGCACGCCCCACGGGCGATCGGCCGGCTCATCGAGGAGCGTCCCCGCGCCGGCAGCCTTGATCCGTGCCGCGGCGGCGTCGACGTCGCCCGGGCCTTCCACGTTGAGCTGGAGGTAGAGTCCCTGCCCCTTGATCCGGTCCCAGCCGAGCTTGCCGTCATCCTGATTCAGGATGATGCGAACATCGCCCGCGACGATGGCGGCGCCGGCCACCTTCCCATCGCGCTCGAACGTCTGCGCCACCGAGAAGCCTAACACATCACGGTACCAGCGGATCGATGCCTGGACGTCCTTGCACGTGAGCGAGCAGCCCATCGTGGTCGCACGAAGTGTAGAGGCGGTTGCTGGAGCAGTCATGGTCATGGAAGTCCTGAGGCGGAAGTGTGGGGATACCGGTCAATGAAAATAGGTTCTTCAGGGATTTCCGGGAAAGGCTGACGCGGCCTTTTTTCTAAAGAAGCGTGGTGCCGTGTCCGTTCGTGTCCGGGTGTGTCCGCTATCGCCTCGTGGAACCCTGAGGAGAGTCGCAGCGGAACGGTGAGAGAGAC
>JAICLH010000304.1 GCA_025927495.1 Gemmatimonadaceae bacterium | reverse complement strand
TTTTGTCGAAGACGGGGATGGGCGGCGTGCCTTCGACCTGCTGGGCGACGGCCGGCCTCGCGGCGAGACCGAAGGCGAGCACGCTCGAGCGTGCGATGCGGAATGCTAGCTTCATTTGTTGGCTCGGGAGGAGCGTCGGTGGGGTGGCGCAGCGTCCGATTGTACACCAAGATGGTCGACCAGGCAACCTAAACTATCACTCGATGCGCGCATCATTTCTAGCCGTCACGCTCCTCGCCGCGAGCTTTGCGCCGCCGGCGGGAGCATTCCACCGATCGGAGCACGGCGCGGCGGCTCGCTTCGCCGTCACCGTGTCGCCCTCCGCGCACGCCGGCCCGCTGACGGGCCGGCTCGTCCTGGCGATTGCCAAAGCGGCGCAGCCGGAGCCTCGGCTGTTGATCTCGCCGCGCGGCCCCGCGCTCTTTGCGATCGACCTCGACGCATTGAAACCAGGGGCGCAGGCGATCATCGACGACAAAGCGCTTGGCCATCCGCAAGCGCTGGCTGAGCTGCCCCCGGGCGACTACTTCGCTCAGGCCGTGATCAACGTGTACGAACAGGTCCACCGCTCCGATGGTAAGACGATTTGGGTGCACCTGAACGATGGTCGCGTCGAGTTCTTCAGCAACGCCGCGGGCAACCTGTACAGCGACGTGATCCCGATTCACATCGGCGACGGGAAGACGATCTCGATCGACGTGAACCATGTGATTCCGAAGGGCGAACCGTTCACCGATACCGAATGGCTCAAGCACGTGAGCATTCAGAGCCCGATGCTGACCAAGTTCTGGGGCCGCCCGATCTTCGTGCAGGCGCACGTGCTCTTGCCGAAGGGATACGCCGAGCATCCGGACACGCGCTATCCCAGCGTCTACACCCTGGGGCACGGCACCACTCCGCTCTCCTTTTCGACCACGCCGCCACGGACCGGTGCGCCGAACGCCGTCAACCCGGCGACCGGACTGGAAAGCGGGTACGCGACGTATCAGGCGTGGTCCTCCGCCAACTATCCGCGCGTCATCGCCATCACCCTCGAGCAGCAAACGCCATACTTCCCTGATTCGTATTCTGTAAACTCGGCGAACAACGGTCCGTATGGCGACGCCATTGTCCAGGAGATCGTCCCCGAGCTCGAGCGACGCTTTCGGATCATCGCCAAGCCGTACGCGCGGCAGCTCGAGGGCGCGTCGACGAGCGGATGGCAGACATTGGCGGTGCAGCTGCAACATCCGGACTTCTTCGGCGGCGCGTGGGTGTTCCAACCCGATCCCATAGACTTTACGCGCTACCAGATGACGAACATCTACACCGATTCAAATGCGTTCAGCGTGCCGTCCGGACCGTTCACGTCGGTCGAGCGCGGATTTCAGCGGACGCCCGACGGACAGACGGTCATCACGACGCGCCAGTTGAGCCGGTTCGAGGCGGTCCTCGGCTCGCATGGACGAGCGGGCTACCAACTCGAGGCGTGGGAGGCGGTCTACGGACCCGTCGGCGACGACGGTTACCCCGTCCCGCTCTGGGACAAGCTCTCGGGCAAGATTGACCACACGGTCGCCAGCTACATGCGCGATCATGGATACGACCTCCGGGCATTCGCCGAACGGAACTGGGCGACGATCGGACCAAAGGTCGTCGGCAAACTGCACTTCTCGGCCGGCGACATGGACGACTATTGGCTCAATCTGGCCGTGTACAAGTTTGAGGATTTTCTCAAGTCGTCGAAGGACCCGCACTACGAGGGTGACTTCACCTACGGAAGGCCGATGAAGGGACACGCGTGGCACCCGGACACCTGGGCAAACTTCATTCGCAAAGTTGCTGCCTCGGTGAGGGCCGGTGCGCCGTCGGGGGAGAACACCGCGGCGTGGAACTACTGAGCACATGACCGAGACGGCCGACGTCGTCATATGCGGCGCCGGCATCGCCGGCCTCGCAGCCGCATACCACTTGTCGGTGCGGCAGCGCATAGGACGGGTCCTTCTCGTCGACGAGCTTCCGCCGATGTCGCTGACGAGCGACAAGGGAACGCAAGGTTATCGCAATTGGTGGCCCGGCCCGGATGACACGATGTTCCGCTTCGTCTCGCGCAGCATCGACTTGCTCGAGGAGACGGCGCACGACAGCGGGAACGTCTTTCGGTTGAACCGGCGCGGGTATCTATTCGCCACGTCGAGTGAGCGCGAGCTCGCTCGTCTCGAGACGACGGCGCGTCACGTCTCCGCGTTTGGCATGGGTGATGTGCGCGTTCATCGGTCGATCGCGACGTACACACCCGCTCGCGCCGAAGGCTTTGCCGATCAACCAACGGGCGCGGACGTGCTGATCGGCGACGCGGCACGCGCCGCGTTCCCGTATTTGTCGCCGGCAATGGCCGGCGCGCTCCACGTTCGGCGCGCCGGCTTCATGTCTGGCGTCAACCTCGGCGCCTGGTTCCTGGCGCAAGCCGCGGCGGCGGGGACAACCTTTGTGCGCGATGGCGTCACGGCGG
>JAICLH010000239.1 GCA_025927495.1 Gemmatimonadaceae bacterium | reverse complement strand
CGAGGTCGAAGCGCTCGTGCCCCAGGTTCGCGGCCACGTCACGCGCGCGCGCGTGTATCGATTCGAGCCCGGTTCGCCGATCCCGTACCTCGGTTTTGTGCGCGATCGCGCGAACGGTGCCGCATTGGCCGATGCCATCGCGCTGCCCATCGCGCTGGCGGGCGACTATCTCACGACGCCGCTCATCGAAGGCGCGGTCGCGAGCGGCGACCAAGCGGCGGCGCGCATTGCGCGACTACTCGACCTGAACTGACGGCGGTTTCTTCCCGCACGATTCTGTAGTATTACAGAGCACATCACACCGCGCGCGGGGGGTCGAGTGGATCTCGGGTTGGAGGGAAGAGTCGCGCTCGTCACGGGCGCGTCGAGCGGACTCGGCCGCGCCGTCGCGCGAGAGCTTGCGCTGGAAGGCGCATCGGTTGGAATCGTTGGGCGCCACAGCGATACGTTGACGCGTGCCGCGAGCGAGATCGCAGCCGAGTCGCGTCGACGCGTGCTGCCGTTGACGGCGGACGTCACCGATGGACCTGCGATCATCGCGGCTGTGAAAGAAGCCAAAGCCACGCTCGGCCCGATCGACATTCTCGTCGCGAATGCGGGCGGCCCTCCCGCCACCGACATCGAAGACACGACCGAAGAGCAGTTTCGTGCGGCGATCGAGCTCAACTTGTTCGCGTCGATCCGCCTTACGTATCAAGTGGTATCCGGCATGCGCCGCCGTCAGTGGGGGCGCATCATCTATCTCACGTCTACCGCGGCGAAGCAGCCGATTCCATCGTTGGTCCTCTCGAATACCGCGCGTGCGGGGCTCGCCGGCTTCGCCAAGACGTTGGCCACCGACTGCGCGAAGGACAACGTGCTGGTGAACACGATTCTCACCGGGCACTTCGACACGGATCGCGCGATGTCGTTGGCTGCCGCGCGCTCGCGGCGCGAGGATCGGTCGCTCGACGAAGTGCTCGCCGACCGACGTCGCGCGATTCCAATCGGGCGCTCGGGACATCCGGGCGAGCTCGCGTCCGTCGTGGCGTTTCTCGCGTCCGAGCGCGCCAGCTTCGTCACGGGGACGGCGATCGCAGTGGATGGCGGGCAGATCGGCACCGTCTTCTGACCGTTGCGTGGTCGCCGACGTTCCCCTGGCGTCGTCCGCGGTGCAGCGACAGTTTTCCGGCGCGGCGACGATGCCGTGTGTCGTGTGACGACGCAAGCTGACCATCGATTGGAGCCATAGATCGCGTGAAAGCGCTCGTCAAAGAGACTGCAGCCCCCGGTTTCAAGCTGAAGGATGTGCCCGTACCGACCATTCGCGACGACGAAGTATTGATTCGCGTGCGTCGCGCCGGCGTGTGCGGGACCGACGTTCACCTCTACGAATGGGATGATTGGGCGCGCGGGCGGTGTCATCCACCGTTCGTCGTCGGGCACGAATTCGCCGGCGATGTCGCGCAGGTCGGTTCGTTGGTCACCGACGTGCACGTCGGCGATCGCGTGACAGCCGAGGGACACATCGTGGACGGACGATGCCTGCTCTGCCGAACCGGCAACGCGCATGCATGTCCGTACACCAAAGTGATCGGCGTCGATCGCGACGGGTGCTTCGCGGAATACATCGCGATGCCAGCGACCAACGTATGGCATCTCGATGACGACATCTCGTTCGACATCGGCGGCATTCACGACCCGATGGGCAACGCGTTTCACACCGCGCTCACGGCCGAGATTCCTGGCGCGACGGTGCTCATCACCGGTTGCGGGCCCATCGGTATTTTCGCGGTGGGTATTTGTCGTGCGGCGGGTGCGTCGCGGATCATCGCCTCGGATGTGAACGACACGCGGCTCGCGTTAGCCAAGCAGATGGGCGCTGACGACGTCGTGCATCCGAACGAGGTCGAGCCCACGGTGAAACGGTACACCGACGGGCTGGGCGTGGACGTGGTGTTGGAGATGTCCGGTGTGCCGTCGGCGATTCATCAAGCGTTCGCACTCGTGCGCCCGGCGGGTCGGGTGCAGATGCTCGGCGTTCCCGCCAAGCCGATGCAGTTCGACTTTGCGACGGAGCTGATTTTCAAGGGCGTGACGGTGTACGGCGTGACGGGCCGGCGCATGTACGAAACCTGGATTCAGATGACGCGGTTCTTGCGCTCGCACGAGTTCGACCCGACGCCGGTGATCACCCACCGGTTTCCGCTGGAGTGCGCCGAGGAGGCCATCCACGCGATCAAGAGCGGCGAGGCCGGCAAGGTGATTTTCGAGATCGCCTAACGAGCGCGCCCTTCCCTTTCCCGACCCTGCCGTGAATTCGAATTTTGCCACGCAACTCACCAGCGCGCTCGAGGCGTTCAAGAAGGACGGCGTCTACAAACGGCTCAACTACCTCGAGTCGCCGCAAGCCGCGCACGTCCGCATGGAAGGGCGCGGCGACGTGCTCATCCTCTCGTCCAACAATTATCTGGGGCTGTCGGCGGAGCCGTCGGTGATCGCCGGCGGCAAGGACGCGCTCGACAGGTTCGGCGCGGGCACGGGCAGCGTGCGGTTCATCTGCGGTACGTTCACCGTGCACCGCGATCTCGAGCGGGCCCTGGCGCGCTTCGTGGGAACGCAGTCATCGCTCAGCTACGTCTCGGCGTGGAACGCGAACGAGGGCTTCACCGCCACTGTGGTGGAAGAAGGCGACGTCGTGATCTCGGACGCGCTCAACCACGCGTCGATCATCGATTCGATCCGGTTGGCGAAGGCGATCACGAAGTGTACGACGGCCGTGTACAAGCACTCGGACATGGCCGATCTCGAGTCGAAGCTGGCCGGAGCCCGGAGCGCGCGACGCCGCATCGTGTGGACCGATGGGGTGTTCTCGATGGAAGGCGACATCGCGAAGCTGCCGGACATTCTCGAGCTGTCGCACCGATACGACGCGATCGTGGTGATGGATGACTCGCACGGGACCGGCGTGTTGGGCACGCGCGGCCGTGGCACGGCCGAGTATCACGGTGTGTTGGGCGAAGTCGACGTGATCACCTCGACGCTCGGTAAGGCGGTGGGCGGCGCGGCGGGCGGCTTCACGGCTGGACCGGCCGCGCTCACCGACTATCTCACGCAGCGCTCGCGACCGCAGCTCTTCTCGAATGCGCTGCCGCCGACAGTGGCGGGGAGCGCCCTGGCCGCGGTCACGTTCATCGAGCAGCATCCCGAGCGCGTCGAGCGGTTGCGGGAGAATACGGCGTATTTTCGCGACGCGATCACGGAAGCGGGATTCAAGCCGATTGCCGGCGAGACGCCCATCGTGCCGATCATCGTCGGCGAGACAGCGTTAGCAATCCGGATGAGCGAGATGATGCTGGATGAAGGAATCTTCGTGACCGGCTTCGGCTACCCGGTGGTCCCGCAGGGTCACGCGCGCATCCGGTGTCAGCTGTCGGCCGCGCACACGCGCGACGACCTCGATACCGCCGTGCGCGCCTTCCAGCGCGTCGGGAAGAAACTCGGGCTCGTCTAACTCAGTTAGAGCGCGGCGAGGGTGAGGTGGACGATGACGCGCTTCCAGCTGGCGACATCGTCCGCCTCGACGCGCTGCACGCGCGCCCGACACCGGCCGCCCTCGAGCATCCACGGCACGAGCCAGCCCGACACCGCGAATGGTAGGTGCCCAACCACGTCGCCGCCGGCCGCGTGTACCCACACCGCGGGGTTGTCCGTGCCGGGCGGATCGGGGACGAGAATGAGGGAATCACCGGCGTGGAGGCGGTGGACGGCTTCCATCCGTCGTCCGAACACGGTGCCATAGACAGCGCTGTGGAACTGCTCGACGGGCGGATGCGTGGCGGTTGCGTGCTCTCTCATGCTCTCACTCCCAGTGGGGCGCCGCCCGGATGTGCGTCTGTCGGCAAGGTGGCGGACACGACGCCCGCGGTCAAGCAGATCGGCTTGCTTGGGCATGATGTCAGGATGACGGACTCCGCCGGTCCGCGTGACCACTCTGCGTCACCCTCGTCTCTGACATGAGCTTAAGCGCCGTAACCGCTCACAACAGCTGCTGCCGCAGGTACATCCACAGTTCCTCGCGTTCAATACTCTGCCCTCTCATTTTCCACACATGAGGAGTTTCACCATGCGCACGGTCCGGTGGATGACTTCCGGGCTCGCCCTCGCGGCGCTGCTACCGGCGGTCGGTGCGGCCCAGTCGAACCGACCCTTCCAGGACTCGTGGTTCTGGGGAGCGAAGGCCGGCGTCATGACGTTCTCGACGTCGACGGTCTCGAACCACATCGCGCCGTCGATCGGCTTCGACATGATCGTCACGCGCAACAAAGGTGGACTCTACATCTCGGGTGAGCAGGACTTCTTCAACACCACGTCGTCGGTGACGGACAACCAGGGGAACAACTACCGCGTCGCGATGAAGGACATGCGCCGGTACAGCGCGGCAGCGCTGGCGTTTCCCGTCCAGTGGGGCGCGTTGCGCCCGTACGGCGGCGTTGGGTTCTCGATGAATCTGATTCAGCAGGTTGGGCAGATCGACCAGCCCGCGGATCCATTGCTCGAGCCGCAGATTTCGGATCAGCTGCAGAACAACCGCGATCGCATCTCGTTCATGGCGCTCGCCGGACTGCAGGCATCGTATCGCCGTTTCTCGCTCTTCGGCCAGGTGACCTACATGCCGTCGGCGGCGAACTTTCTGCTGAACGGCCGGTCGACGTACATGCTCGAAGGCGGCATCCGGTACAACGTGGGGTCGTCGATCGACAGGCCAGAGTAAAGAGACGCGTCGCACCCACTGCGACATGACACACGGAGCCGCGTTGGACGCGGCTCCTTTTTTGTGTTCTGACCGGCCCGGGCCGACGCTGGCCTCGTCGCTCCGAGAGCGAAGAATGAAGCGATTGACCGCGGGATGCCCTCCGTCATTCGTTGTTCGTTTCGTGCTTTCCTGCCCGTCGTCCGTCGTTCGGTGCTCGTGATCAGCGCTTATCCGAGCGAAGAATGATGCGATCTGAGTAGCCGGCCACGGCCATCGCAGGAT
>JAICLH010000176.1 GCA_025927495.1 Gemmatimonadaceae bacterium | reverse complement strand
TGGCGGGGGGGGTTTTGGTGGGGTTTGTGGTGGGGTACGCGCGCCGCATACGGGGGGCGCTTTTGGTACGGGCGGGGGTGGGGTATTGGGCGGGCGCCCCCCGCATTTGGGTTTGGGGGCTTCGGCCGCCCGATTCCCCAAGCGCAGCGCTTCCCTTAAGCGCCGCCGTTAGGCGGCGCGCTTCCCCAACCACATGCCCCTCATCACCGCCGCCGTCCTCTGCTACTGCGCCGGCTTGCTCGCCGGATTCGCCGGCTACGCGCTCGTCGCCATCGTGAGCGTGATCGCCGCCCTCCTCGCATCGATCGTTAGGCAAGATTTGCGGCTCGCGGCGCTGGGCGCGATCGTGGCGGCCGGCGCGCTGATCGCGGCGGCCGACGACGACGGCTCTCGGCGCTGCCGCGCCACCGCCGCCACCGCCGGCCAATGGGTCGCCGTCCTGGATGCGGCGGCTGCGCCGGGCGCGTTCGTGCCGGCCACCGTGCACGCGCGTGGATGCGCGTCGCGTGCGTCGATCGCGATCGAACACGGTGCGGTGCCGGCCGGAGCCCGTGCCGTGGTACGCGGCGAAGGCGTCGCATCCAAACGCGGCATTCGCATCCAGCATGCGACCGTGCGCCGCGCCCCCGGCGGCTCTCGCCTCGTCGCCTGGCGCGATGCCGTTGGTCGTCGCATCGACGCCACCTTCCGGGCCGACGCGCCCCTCGTACGCGCACTCGTGATCAACGATACCCGCTCGCTCGATCCCGCGGTGCGCGACAAGTTCGCGGCGTCCGGCATCGTCCACATGCTCGCCATCTCCGGCCTCCACGTCGCCATCATCGCCGCGATGCTCGAGGTCACCTTCGTCGCGCTCCGCCTGCCGCTCGCCGCGGCACTCGTCGCGACAGTCGTCGTCACGGTGTTCTACGTCGCCCTCATCGGCGCGCCCCCCGCGGCCGTGCGCTCGGGCGCGATGCTCGGCGTCGTCTCGGCATCGAGGCTCTGGCAGCGACCGACGTCGCCGTGGGCAGCGCTCGCCATCGGCGCCGCGGTGCCGTTAGGCAGCGCGCGCACGGTGCTCGACGTGGGTTGGCAGTTGAGCGTGTTGGGCATCGCGAGCCTCGTCGCGAGCGGCCACCTCACCCGGCGATGGATCGCGCCGCGGTGGGACGGGTGGCGCGCAAGCCTCGCCGCGGGCGCCCTCACCTCCGTGGTCGCGTGCATCGTCACCGGACCGATCGTGGCGTGGACGTTCGGCCGCGTCAGTCTCATCGCGCCGCTCGCCAACCTCGCGGCGGCCCCCGTGATCGCGGTACTGCAGCCGACGCTCTTTCTCGCGACGCTGCTCGCGCCCATCTCGGCCATCGGCCGGTTCCTCGCCGACGCGGCGCACCCGATGCTCGTCGTGTTCAACGGCGTGGCCAGCATCGGCGCCGCCGTGCCGTACGCGGCGATCACGGTCGCGCCGACAGCCGTTGGCGCCGCATGCGCGGGAGTCGCATCGCTCGCACTCCTCGTCGCGTGCGTGAGCCGGTATCCGATGCGTCCGCTCATGGTGTCGCTCGCTGCCGTCGGATGCTCGGTATGGATGCCGCTCTCGCCCGGCGCGGCGCACGACGTCGAAATGCACATGATCGACGTTGGGCAGGGCGACGCGATCGCGTTTCGCACGCCCCACAACCACTGGCTCCTCTTCGATGCCGGCCGTGCATGGCTCGGCGGCGACGAAGGGCGCTCGACCGTGATCCCGTATTTGCGACGACGAGGCGGAGACGTGAGCGTGTTCGTGTTGTCGCACCCGCACTCCGATCACGCGGGTGGCGCGGCGAGTGTGATGCGCGCGCTGCATCCCGCGCGGTATTGGGACGGCGCGTACGTCGGCACGAGCGAGACCTATCGCGAGTCGCTCACCGCCGCGCGCGATGCCCGCGTGCGATGGCCTCGCGCGCGACCCCGCGATTCGGTGGTCGTCGACGGCGTCGTCGTCTCCGTGCTCGCGCCGGACGCCAGATGGATGTCGCACCTGGACGCGCCCAACGAAGCGAGCGTCGTCGCACGCGTGCGCTACGGAACCGTGCGCTTCCTCCTCATGGGCGACGCCGAGCGCGGGGAGGAGCAATGGCTGCTCGAGCACACCGATTCATTGCGCGCCGACGTCCTCAAGGTGGGTCATCACGGAAGCAGTACGAGCAGCACCACCGCGTTTCTCGATGCCGTGTCGCCTCGGCTCGCGCTCGTGTCGGTTGGCGCAGGGAATTCGTACGGACACCCGAGCGCCAATGTGATGCTTGCGCTCGCCGAACGGCGCGCGCTGGTGCTGCGGACGGATCGCGAGGGTAGCATTGTCATCCACACCGATGGATCATCCATCGAGGTCGAAGAGGGGGGTGACCGTTGGGAATTGTCGACGAGACATTGACCACGCTCCTGGGACGAGCCGCGCCGCTGCCGGCTGCGCTCGTTGCGCGCTACCCGGAGCTGGCCGCCATTCGTCTCCGAACAGGTGGGCTGCCGCCGCGTGTGGCGGGTTGGTTCCTGGGGCGTCGCACGGTGTCCGCAATCACGCTGTGGCGCACGGTGTTCGCCGCGCCGGACGCGCGCTTGGACGCGGAACTCCTCTTGCACGAACTACGGCATGTGCACCAGTTTCAAGGCAGTTCCGCGTTCCCGATCCTGTATCTCTGGGAGAGTCTCCGCCGCGGGTATCACCACAACCGCTACGAGGCAGACGCCCGCACTTTCGCGGCGCATCGCGTTCGCGATTCCCGCTCCGACCCGCCGAGAGAAGAGGTGTAACGTGGTTCAGCACACGCCGACGTCGGTCGTCACGATCGAGCGGTTCATCATCGAGCAGGAGCGATTGCACCCCGAGGCGACGGGAGAGCTGTCGGGCATCCTGTACGATCTGGCGCTCGCGGCCAAGATGATCGCGACCAAAGTCCGTATGGCGGGCTTGGCCGACATCCTGGGCGCCACGGACATGACCAACGTTCAGGGCGAGGTCCAGCAGAAATTGGACGTGCTGGCCAACGAGATCATCGTGAAGGCGATGGATCACGGCGGGCGGCTGTGCGGGATGGCGTCCGAGGAAGAGCCGGACATCATCCAGATTCCCGAAGGGTTCAAGTGCGGGAAATATGTGTTGCTCTTCGACCCGCTCGACGGCTCGTCCAACATCGACGTGAACGTGCCGGTGGGCACCATTTTCTCGGTGGTCCGCAAGATCACGCGCGGCACCCGCGCGGAGATGGAAGATCTGTTGCAGCCGGGTCGTCGTCAGGTGGCCGCGGGCTACGTGATCTACGGCTCGAGCACGATGCTGGTGTATACCACCGGGCAGGGCGTGCACGGGTTCACCCTCGATCCATCGATCGGCGAGTTCCTGCTCTCGCATCCCAACATTCGCATTCCGCACACGGCGCGCTATCTGTCCGTGAATGATTCGTACGAGCAGCACTGGGACGACCACGTGCGCGCGCTGATGCGCCGGTATCGCGGGCTGGACGGCGACCACAAGGCGCTCAATGTCCGCTACGTGGGCAGCTTGGTGGCCGACTTCCACCGCAATCTGTTAGGCGGCGGCGTGTTCTGTTATCCGGCCAACGCGCGGAGTCCGCGCGGCAAGTTGCGGCTGCTGTACGAGTGCAATCCCCTGGCGTTCGTGGCCGAGCAGGCGGGCGGCGCGGCGACGGACGGGACGGGGCGCATCATGGATATTTCGCCGGTCGAGCTGCACCAGCGATCGCCGCTGTACATGGGCAGCCGCGCGGAAGTGGAGCTGGCGAGCGAGATGTTGGGGAGCGTGGCCGGCGCCGTCTAACTGAGTTAGGTTGGCGTCCCGCCACATGGCATCGACCGTCCCCGACCGCGCCACGCCGTCCGGCATCCCCGTGGCGCCCGTGTACCATCCCGACGACGCGCCGGTCGACTACCCCACGGACCTGGGCGAGCCCGGCGCGTACCCGTTCACGCGCGGCGTCCAATCCACGATGTACCGGTCGCGCTTGTGGACCATGCGGCAGTACGCCGGCTTCGGGACCGCGGACGAGACCAACCGGCGGTTCAAGCTGCTCCTCGAGGCCGGCCAGACCGGACTGTCGGTGGCGTTCGATCTCCCGACGCAGATGGGCTTCGACTCCGACTCGCCGCGCGCGTCAGGCGAAGTGGGGCGGGTGGGCGTGGCGATCGACACCGTGGATGACATGCACCGGCTGTTGGCCGATTTGCCGCTCGACACCGTGTCGACGTCGATGACGATCAACGCCACCGCGGCGACGCTGCTGGCGATGTATCTGGTGGTGGCCGAGGAGCGCGGCGTGCCGTGGACCAAGGTGAGCGGGACGATCCAGAACGACATCCTGAAGGAGTACATCGCGCGCGGAACGTACATCTATCCGCCGGGGCCCAGTCTCGCGCTGATCACGGAGCTGTTCGCGTTTTGCGCCGAGCAAGTGCCGCAATGGAATCCGATTTCCATTTCGGGATATCACATCCGCGAGGCGGGCGCGACGGCCGTGCAGGAGCTGGCGTTCACGTTTGCGAACACGGTGGAGTATGTGTCGCGGGCGGTGAAGGCCGGGTTGTCGGTGGACGTGTTCGCGCCGCGGCTGTCGTTCTTTTTCGCGGCGCACAGTGATCTGTTCGAGGAGGCGGCGAAGTTTCGCGCGGCGCGGCGGATGTACGCGCGGATCATGCGGGATCGGTTCCACGCCACCGACGCGAGCGCACGTCTCCGGTTTCACACGCAGACGGGCGGGGTGACGCTGACGGCGCAGCAGCCGCTCAACAACGTGGTGCGGGTGGCGGTGCAGACGATGGCGGCGGTGTTAGGCGGGACGCAGTCGTTGCACACGAATGGGTATGACGAGGCGTTGGCGTTGCCGACGGCAGAAGCCGCGACGCTGGCGCTGCGCACACAGCAGATCGTGGCGTACGAGTCCGGGGCGACGGCGACCGTGGATCCCCTCGCCGGCAGCTACTATGTGGAGCGCCTCACGGATGAGCTCGAGCAGCGGGCGGAGGCGCTGTTGAAGACCGTGGATGAGATGGGCGGGGCGGAGCAGGCGATCGCGCGCGGCTTCTTCCAGGAGGAGATAGGTAAGAGCGCGTACGCGCTCCAACTGCGCATCGAGCGTGGCGAGTCCGTGATTGTGGGCGTGAACAAGTTCACGGACGACCAGGAGCCGCCGGTGATGCCGGCGCCGGACTACTCGGCGCTGGAGCGGGAGCAGGTGGAGCGGCTCCGGGCAGCGCGAGCGGCGCGTGACGATGCGGCCGTGACGCGGGCGTTAGGCGCATTGCGCGACGCGGCGAGCTATGCGAACGGAGCGTTTCAGTCGCCTGTCGTGCCGACCATCGTCGCCGCGGTTCGGGCGCGAGCGACGCTGGGCGAGATTTCTGATGCACTATCGTCCGCGTGGGGACACTACCAGCCCTCCTGACCGGCGCGCTTACGACCCGATCTCAAGGATAGTCGGCCATCTCGGCAAAGAGTCGATCGCATGACCGATGCCTGCCTGCCTAACGGACGAGCCTCGGGTCGAACGCGTACGGTGCGATCGAGTCGACGGTCAGGCGCCTGAAGTCCGGATGATCCGGGTTGATCAGGATATTGAACCCGCCGGCAACGATCGCACTCGGCACCCGCAGGGCGAGCGAGCGCCGCGATCGTATCCAGGCGTCGCCGACGGCCTGCACATCCGGCGGTATCGGCGAGACATTCCAGTCCTTCGGCAAAGCCGACGCAGGAAGATCTTCGATCACCGTGTCGTCCAACGTGGCAGCAATGAGCGAGTAGCCCGGCAAGATGCCGCCGCCCGTCATGTGCACGAGCACCTCCAGCACCGCCAAGGCCGAGTTGCCGGACGCATAGGCGACGCGCGTGCCGCGGCTGTTCCACCTCGCGCCATTGACGCGTGCGCCTTCGCCATCGAAGGCGGTGGAGGCGCGCCGCGTCTTCGTCAGGCGCCAGACCTGCATCGCTTACGTCGGGATGCCGTGGGCGAGCCGGCCAATGAGATTCTCGATTTCGATGGCCCCGACCTCGGTGGTGGCAAATTCGATGGGCGTGCGGCCGCCCAACGCGATGACCGAATTGGTCAGCCAATCGCGCGCGGCATTTGCATTCCCCTCGAACAACTCAATTGCACGAGCGACGATGCGCGCGAGGCGCACGAGGCGATCGGTCTCTGCCGGTTCGAATCGCCCGCTCTTTTTCCGGCGCGCCAGCGTCCGTTCCGGGACCTCGACCGCTTGCGCCAGCACGGCGAATGGCAGCTCGCTGTTGCGCTGAAACCTCGCAAACGCGGAATAGGTGAGACCGCGGTGGATGGTTGCGACGACGTGCAGGGTGTCGTACCGACGCAATCCGAAGAGGGACACGTAGTAGTGTCCCTCGCGGCGCCCGGATCGGGCATGCTTCCACAGCTCGGCGATGTCGGCCGTCATGTGCGCCACGCTCCGTGCCACCGGTCCCTCCAAGCATTGCCATATGGCGTAATATATACTGCCATATGGCGAGGCGCAATCGAAACCGGGTGTCGGTACCGGTGATGCCGAGCTGCGTTAGACGCTCTGGACGATCGCCATCGTGTTGCCTTCCGAATCCTTGAACCAGGCGGTTTTTGCGCCGCCGCCCGTCGCGATGCCGTCCTTCGTCTTGAGATTCGGCATGTCGTAGTCCTCGAACGTCACGCCCTTCTTCTTGAGCTCGGCGACTTCACGTTCGACATCGTCGACTTGCCAGAAGGCCTGGCTCGCTCTCGAGGTGCCGGCAAACGTCGACGGGTACATGAAGCACGCGGTGTGCTCGCCGCATTGGTAGATCACGCCGCCGGCCTCCTCGCTCGTCGGCACGAATCCGAGTTTCTGCTCGTAGAACGTGCGGGCCCGCGAAAGGTCCGCGACGGGGATGTAGGCGTACATCGGGGAACGCTGCAGCATGATTGGCTCCGGTAATGGCATAGCTCGCCGGTCGCCGCAAGTTTGGTGCAACCGGCGCGACGATGAGCCAATCGACCGCGTCGCGGCGTTAGGCCCTGACGTCGGTCAGGTCGCGACGCGACGCATCCCGGCTCCTGTCTGCTTGGCGCCCCGCCGCGCGAGCATCAGAATGGTCACGAGATAGACCGCGACGATCACCGCGGGCACGGCCACGAAGCGCGCGTGCGGGAAGAGGTACCACGCTGCCACCACAAGCGCTGTGCGCACGATGCCGTGAAAGAGCCCGACCCAGTGTCGAATCAGCCCGGAGAAGGGCAGCCACATGAGCCCGCTCAGCACGCCAACCGACAGCGGCAAGGAGGTGGGCTCGATGAGGAAAAATGGAATCGCGATCGCGTACACCAGCAGCGCCTGGCCGATGCAGCAGAGAAAGAGCTGATCGAAGAAGTTCCCCTTCCGCTCTCGTCCCAGGAGGTCCTCGCCCGTTAGGCGGGCAACGCCGAGGGCGACGTAAAAGATCATGCCCGCGCCGATGAACACGGCCCATACGGCGAGGTTGAGCGGCAGCAAGTAGCCCGCGATCCCGATGCCGGTCCACGCGATGGCGCCGGCAATGGGCATCGCGAGCATGCGGCTGTCGAGGAAGGCGGCGTACTGCGCGTCGAGTGAGGGGAGGGCACCGACCGACGATGTGGACATGGAGTGGAGGCGCAAGGGCCAGGAGGGTGGGAGACACTACGTCATGGTTTCACACCCTGTTTCACAAGAGCAGCGGTGCGAGCGCGGGCCACGGCTGCTCTGCCGCCTAACGTCGAACCATAGCGTCAGCCCGGTCGCCCAACGTACAGCACGTAGCCGTCCGCGTCCATCACCTCGAAACCGCGCAGTTTGTCGCTGTTGACGTGGAGCGGTTTGTGAAATGCAACCCCGCGCGACGCAAACTCCTCGGCCAGCGCATCGGGATCCGCGGTATAGATGTACGCGTCCCACCTCGCCCAGGGATGCCGGCTCGGATTGGGCATCGGCTGCACTTCGGGCGTGATCGCCTTGAGCATCAGCCTAACGCCATCCCGCTGTAGCATCGCCCAATACGGGTCGTCATCGGGGCCGAGGAACAGGACCTCGAAGCCGAGGCGATCTTTGTAGAATGCAATCGATTGCAGCACGTCGCGCACGATGAAAAACGGGGCGACGAACCCGAGTTGCGCCTGGGTGGTGGTTGGTGAAGTCATCGGACGCCTCCTATCGGATCGCGATCAGCCTTTGGCGCGGGACGTGTTCACCTTCACCGCCGCGCGAATGAGCGACTTGAATGCCTTCACGTCGATCTTCTCGGCCTCGTGAAAATCGATGGCGCGCCGCGTGTTGCCCTCGAGGCTGGAGTTGAACAG
>JAICLH010000012.1 GCA_025927495.1 Gemmatimonadaceae bacterium | reverse complement strand
TCGCGCGACGACAGGCCTAACGCACGAGCGATGAGCTTCGCATAGTGCGACACGCGCCGCGAGTGACCGGAGGTGTACGGATCGCGCGCTTCGATCGCCTTGACCATCAACTCGAGCAGCTCCTGGTTGACCCGCTCGAGCTGCCGGTTCGTCTTGTACAACTGTCGCACGCCCAACAGCGGCAGCGCGAGTACCAACGCGCCGAAGGCGCCGAAGCGCGCGTAGCACCACGCGAGCAGGAACGCCACCGGACTCGCGAGCACGTCGTACGCCAGGCTGCCCAGGTGATTCTGGCGCCAGACCTTCAACAGGTTCTTGCTGTCGTTGGTCGCGATCGCGCCACTCACCGCCACGGTGTTCACGGCCACGAACACGATGACCATCACCGAGAACGGCACGCCCACCGTCGCCAGGGCCTGCGGTGCGCTCATCCCGCTGTACTGCAGCAACGGTTTGCCGCCCAACAGCACGTACGACAGCACCGCCAGCGACGTCGCCAGCGACATCTGGACCACGTTGAAGACTTTCTTGACGCCGTCGCGCTCGCTGATGATCTCGGTGATGATGTTGGTCACCGCGACGGCGAACACCGCGATCCAGTTAGGCGAGAGGAGCGCCGTGGCCGTGAACGGGATGAACCCGATCGACCCCCCGGCGCCGGCCGGCAGCTGGTACACCAGCAGCAGCGCGAACACCGACAAGCCGGACATCCAGAGTGCGGCGCGGATGGACCCCGCATCGACCACCGGCGCGACCAAATAGACGCAGATGGCAGCAGCCACTGCGCCCAACGCCACACCCGACACGTAGAGTCGCACCCGGTTCATTCGCACCGCTTGCGAAAAAGAGGAACCCCCGTCCCCGGGTCTTACCACCAGTGTGCGGTGTCAGACGCAACGACCGCGTACATCGACGTAACGAGCTGGGTCAAGAACGACATTTCGCGTCACCTCCCTTTCGTGAAGTCACACCTGGCACCCGCCAGTTGTGCTGAAGGTCGGCTCCGCTCAACTACATGGCCCTGCCCGCTCAGCTTCGCTCAGGCCGAGGATCGGGGGTTGTTAGTCGTATTGATCGATCGTGTTGTTCTGACGGTTGAGAGTCGTACAGCAGGAATGAAAGCACCACCGACAGCCGTCCCTACTACCGACGATGCTACATCGCAGGCACCCGGGATCGGCCGGGTCCTGCGATTACACGCCTCACCGCTCCCGCCCGATCCAACGATTCGTCGCGTCGAGCACCGCGAGCACGCTCGCCGTCTCGGGACTCTCCTTGATCTCGCACGTGCCCGTCAGGAGCATCGTTTCGCGCCCAACGCGCACCGTGATGCCGACGAAGACGAACTCCCGCTCGAACGCGTCGATCAAACGGGACCCGTCGAACGTCAACGCGTGCGTGTCCCCTTCCGCCTGGCTGATCGCGACGACAGCGGCTCGCGCGGCCAACTCGGCCCGCGAGCGTTCGGATTCTGAACCCTCCGCTTCACCGATGTAGGACTGCTCCGCCTTGCGCAGCGTCACTCGACACGTCACGCCCCGGCTCCGCGACCGACGGACCTCGACGTCCTCGAAATAGAACCGCCGACGCACCGCGGCCGCGGCGGCTTCCGCCGCCGCGCTCTCCGAGAGGCCCTTCGCCTCGACCGTCTTCTGCGGATCTACCGTCGTCGCGACGGAAATCTTTCGATGATCCACGCGCATACCGAGGTGCGCCAACAACGCACTCTCCACGTTGCGCACCGTCTGCTTTGGATTGACGTCGGCACTCGTCAGCAGGTGCACCTCGCTCACCGCGCCGCTCTCGCTCGCGACGATGCGCGCCGCCAACACGCCCGGCAGCGTGACCAACAACTCCTCGGCGCGCCGCAGCGGCAAGACACTGCCGGCGATCGGTGACACGGGCTGCGACGACGGAGTCGGCGCGTTGAGCGGCACAGACACAAGTACCTGACTTGGCGAGCGCGGGAGAAAAGTGCGGCGGGTACGAACGGGGACTAACACAGGCGCCGTCACTCCGACCGGGCGGGGAGGATACGGCGTGTTTCACGGCGAAATTGTGGTGAGACAATATTCCAACAACAGTGCCTAAATGCAAGCGACGGTGACGCTAGGAATATTCGGGCAGGTTATACTCCTTTAACTTTCGGTACAGCGTGCGCTCGCCGATGCCCAACATGTCTGCGGCTTTTCTTCGGTTACCACGCGTCTCCCGCAACGCCAGCTCGATCGCGGCTCGTTCGATCTCCGCCATGCTCATTCCGGGACGGATGCTGATCACGTTAGGCGCGGGCGGTTGATCCTTGGGCTCGATAGCCGCCGCCACCGGCGGCGCGCTGGACACCACTTCGCCCACCAGCACATCCCGCGACGGCCCGGTTCCCAACGCCGCGCCAACGCGATCCTCACCGACGCGGCGCCGCAGTTCCTCGACCTGGAGTTTGAGCTCGACGAGGCTGCGAATGATGAACTCCAGCTCGCGGCCACCCATCGCCGGCTCCTCCACGCGCCCGGAGCCCGCGGCCGTCCGCCCAACGGGAACAGGCAGAAAGCGTGCGGCCCCGTCGCGAATCTCACGCGGAATGTCCTCGGCCGTGATTTCATGTCCCGGCGACAACACGACCATGCTCTCGACGAGATTTCGAAGCTGGCGAATGTTTCCCGGCCACGAGTACTCGGCTAACCGCTGCATCGCGTCCGCCGAGATGCCGGGAAACGGCCGGTCGTGTTGGGCGGCGAACTCCTGCACGAACTGACGGACGAGCAACGGGATGTCCTCACGCCGGTCGCGCAGCGGCGGCAAATAGATGGTGAGAACGTTGAGCCGATAGTACAGATCGGCGCGAAACTCACCGCCTTCGACGTGCTCTCGGAGTGGCCGGTTGGTCGCCGCCAACACGCGGACATCCACGCGGAAGGGCTGCGCCCCGCCCACGCGCGTCACCTCTCGTTGCTCGAGCACGCGCAACAGCTTGACCTGCGTCGACAGCGGCGCCTCGCCGACCTCGTCGAGAAACAACGTACCGCCGTTCGCCAGCTCGAATCGGCCTAACCGCCGTTCGGCGGCGCCGGTGAAGGACCCCTTCTCGTGCCCGAACAGCTCGCTGTCCATCAGCGTCTCCGGCAACGCGCCGATGTTTACCGCGATGAAGGGCTTGCCGCGCCGCGGGCTCAGCCGGTGAATCGCGCGCGCGACCAGCTCCTTCCCGGTCCCGCTCTCCCCCTCGATCAGCACCGTGCTCGATACCGGCGCCATCTGCTCGATCTTGACCATCACCTCGCGGATCGCTTCGCTCTCGCCGATGAGCCCCGTGTCGAGCGACAGCCGGCGCCGGTCGAGAATGCGCCGAATGCCGGCAAACACTTCGTCGAGATCCACCGGTTTTGCGTAGACCTCCACGTAGCCCACTGCCCGGAGCCGGTCGTGAACCGTCGGGTCGTTCAGGTCGGCCAGGCCCACGACCGCGGCGCCGTCCCACTGCTGGCGTTTGACTAACTGAATGTTGGCGACATCGGTCAACGCCCCCGTTAGCACGATCACGTCCGGCTTTTCCCGGCGGATCGCGCTCGGCACATCGTCGATGGGAGATACGAGCGCCGTCTGGTAGCCCGCGCGCTCGAGCAGCGCGTTGAGTCGCACGGCGGGTTCGACGTCCGCCAACGTCAGCAGCACCTTCATGCCGCGGATCCGCCGCTCGGAGCGCGGTGTTCGGTCACAGTCCCGCGAAGAATGTCCACCGCGTGGTCGATGATCACGTCGAGGGCTGCCAATCCATCGCGCACGCCGCCCGGCGATCCCGGCAGGTTCACGATCAACGTGCGCGCGCGCGTTCCAGCCACGCCGCGCGACAGGGCCGCCCGCGGAAATCGCTCGAGCGACAACGATCGGATGCGCTCCGCGATGCCCGGCGCCCCGCGCTCGATGACGGCCATCGTCGCCTCTGGCGTCACGTCCCGCAGGGCGAGACCGGTGCCGCCCGTCGTCAGCACCACGTCCGCATCGCCGGCATCGCACCACGCCACGAGCACGGCCACGATGCGGGCCGTGTCATCGGGGACGATCGCACGTGCAGCGATCGTCGCGCCACGCTGCGTCGCCCAACCCGCGATGGTATCGCCCGACAGATCGGCGCGCTCTCCCTTCGAGCCGGCATCCGATACGGTCAGGATTGCAATCCGCATGCGCGCGCCTCGATCGTTAGGCGGGAGACGGGACAGCGGATGCGGCCGGGCGCGACGAGCGCCGCGACATCACACCCCGCCGAACGACTAGTGGGGCGCGTCTGAGGTTCGGATAGCAGTCAAGGGGAATGGGGAAGCGCTCGCGGCGCTCGCTTGGGGAAGCGCTAACGCTGAGGGAAGCGGCGGCGACGCCGCCTGAGGGGTGGAAGGACATCAGGTGTCCCTGGGTGGAGAGTCTCGAATCGCCGAGGCTCGCGCGCATGGCACTCACGTCGTGGAGACCATTGATGTTGTTCCACCCCTCAGGCGGCGTCGCCGCCGCTTCCCCCAGCGCAGCGCTTCCCCAAGCGAGCGACAGCGAGCGCTTCCCCATTCCCCATAACCGCTATCAGAATCTCTGACGCAGCTCACTAGTGATGCGTACCGCGCGTGTAGAACGGCGTACGAACTACCTCCGCCGCCACGCGCTGCCCGCGAATCTCGATCTCGATCGACGTCCCCGGATTCGCCGAGGCCGTCGGTACGTAACAGGTGCCGATGGGCACGCCGAGCGACGGACTCATGGTGCCGCTGCAAACGGTGCCGGACGCCTGGCCGTTCGCGAACACCGGATACCCGTGCCTCGGGAAGCTGCGCTCGGCCGTCGTGAACCCGACCAGACGGCGCGACACCCCGCCTTCCTTCTGCGCGACGAGCGCATCCCGGCCGACAAAGTCGCCCTTGCCTAACTTCACCACCCAGCCGAGTCCCGCTTCCAGCGGCGTCGTGGTGTCGTCGATGTCGTTGCCGTAGAGCGCCATTCCCATCTCGAGGCGCAGCGTGTCCCGGCAGCCTAGTCCTGCCGGCGTCACACCGTCCGGCGTGAGCGCCGCCCACACGCGCTGGGCGTGGCGCGGAGAGAAATAGAGCTCGAATCCATCCTCACCCGTATATCCGGTCCGGGAGATCACGGCCGGCGCGCCCTCCACCTCGCCCACGGCGAAGTGATAATACGCGATCGCCGACAAGTCGACGGACACGTGCGGCTGCAGCACGCGCTCTGCGTTAGGCCCTTGCAGCGCCAGGAGCGCGGTGTCGTCGCTCACGTCCGCGACGCTACACTGCAGCTGCCCCGCATAGCGCCGGATGTGCGCCAGGTCTTTGTCCTTGTTCGAGGCGTTGACCACGAGCATCAAACGGTCCGCGAATCGGTACACGAGACAGTCGTCCTCGATGGTTCCACGATCGTTCAAGATCGTCGAGTACTGCACCTGCCCGACCTGGAGCGACGCGACGTCGTTCGAGGTGACCTGCGTGGCGAAGGCGACAGCATCCGCGCCGGCGACCTCGAATTCCCCCATATGGCTCACGTCGAAGAGCCCGCAATGCTCGCGTACGGCTCGGTGTTCCGCCGTGATTCCCGTCGGGTACTGCACAGGCATCTCGTACCCGGCAAACGGGACCATTTTGGCGCCCAATGCGACGTGGATGTCGTAAAACGGTGTGCGCTTGAGTGTTTGCTGGACTGCGGCCTGAGCCATTGAAGGAGCTCCACGGGGGGACCTCCTGCAAAAATGGCTGCACGGACATTCAACTGCCAGCCCGGCGCACGATGTCAAACGAGCCCGCATCCAAAGGAGGACGCAGGCTCGTTCGAAGTTTTCGACGATCTCTGACTCAGTTGCCCGACTGCAGCTTTCTGAACAAAGTCGCGACGTCGAACCGCGCCGGGTCAATCTCGGAGAAGCGATTGTTGAGATAGCGGCCCGTCGTCGGGAAGTACGGGGGTGATTGTGTATTCAAACACTGGTCGACGCTCCGGTTCTCACCGAAGCCGTCGTAGTTGTCGCTGTACGTCGCGCTGATGAAGTTTTCGATCACTCCGCCCGCTTGCTGAATGCACCCGCGACCGGTGTGGGCCGTGTTACAGTTGCCGAACGTCGCCGATCCTTCAGGATGCTGATCGTAGTTCTCAACGCCGACCGTTCCGGTGCGACTCATCGTCACCCCGTGGAACACGAAGTTGTTGGCCGTCAGCATCCCGTTGTCGTTGCCGTCCGTCCACCGATAGACCGAGCCATTCTTCCCGGAACGGAGCGGCGAATTGATGCCGTTGTCGGCAATCATGATGCTCGTGTCGGCGATGAGGCCGAACAAGTTCGCGCATAGTACAGACGCCGGATCCTGGGCGTACACGAGGTCGTCGATCAATAGCAAGGTGCCCTGTGCGGAGCCATAAGTCTGTGCGTACATGGTCACCCAGCCTCGCAGCACGCCGTTGAGCGCCACCGGACCGTGCGTATGAATCACGCCCTTCGAGTTCGGATTGAGCGTACGGTCGAGCGGCCATAGGCGCGCGTTGTCCGCCTGGTGCTGATAGCCATAGTACGGCGACGTCGATGCAATTCCGGCGAAGGCGGTCACCACTGGCGTGTTGTTGCCACCCCACCTTTGCCAGTACCCATATACCGTGCTGTCGGTGAAGGTCGTGTCCTCTCCACCTTTTTGCCAGGACGTAGGACTCCCTGCGGCCGGAAGAGCGTGGCGGCGCTCGGAGGACACGAGATGCGGATCGCCGGCCGGATAACAGCGGAAGCCGGTGTGACCCATGATCGTATTGCGCTCATTCGTCGTGACGGACCCGGCACTGGCAACGACGTCTGACGGCGAGCTCGCGATGAGCGTGCCCGCAGCGATTTCGTTCTTGAACCAGGTTTCACCGTGAACGAAGGTCGGAAAGAACTTTAGAGTACCATTCTCGACGTGCCAGTCGCCGCACAGTGAATCCGGCGGCACGTTCTGGCTATTGATGACCGAATCCTTCACGCGAACCCGGCCCGCGTATGCCGCGTTGGCCTGGTACACGCGGAAGAACCCTTCGTTGTTGTCGTTGACGTCGCCGTCGTTATTGAGGTCGATCGCCACGAACTCGATGCGCGTGCGAACGTTGCTCAGGCTCGTGCCCTGCGAGACGACGTCGAGGTTCGCCGCTGCCGCGTTAGTCTGCAGCACCGCCAGCTTCGAAACCGGCGGAATCGGAATCACCGACGCGCCGCTGATCTTCCCCTTCTCGAAAGTCGGCGAACCACCCGAAACATTGCCCACGGCTGATACGGTGTCGTAATACGTCGGCGTGCCGCACGAATACCAACCCTGATTACTGTGAGCGCGCCCGCGAATGAATTCACCGGTGGAGTAGCACAATCCCGCCGGGAACGTGTTGGTGAACATCGCGTAGCGTGCGAAGTTCTCCGCGGCTAGCTCGAGCCGGCGCACGTAGCGCGTCCCGCTGGAATCGAAGGCCTCCGAGACGATGCTCGCGTAATTGCCGAACTCGCCCGTCACGTTACCCGACAGACCGACATACACATTGACATGAAGACTCGGGATGACCTGACCATCGGCCCCCGTCACCGTTCCGTTAGAAATCAGCGTCACGTAGCCGCTGTCGGGCAGGTGAATGCTCGTATCCCTGCCGAGGCTCGCCTTTCCCATCGCGAGTCCCGCTTCGGCCGCGTAGCGATAATCGCGCTCGCGGTCGAACGAGTGACTCAGGATCGTCGAGCTGCCGGTGAGCAAAATCGCGGACAGCGCGATTGCCGCCAGCGTGACGGTCAACAGAAGAACGAGAATCAGCGCGGAACCACGGCGTTTCGTCCGCCGATTCCACAGCAGCGATGCGCGCGGCATATGCATTCTCCTCGTGATGCTCATGGGACGGTGACGGCGCCCGCCGACACGATGGGCGAGTTCGATGGCGAACAGTCCTGCGCCACCACTCCGTACTCCCAGCTTCCTGACGGCGGGTCGATCTCGTCGTAGGTGTACGTCGCAGACGACGCCGCCACGCTCGTCACGACATTCTGCCAATTCACATCGCCCACAGCTCGGCGATAAATCAGATAGCGCTCGATGTCCTTCTCACCCGCGTCCTGGTCGAGCGACTCGTTCCACGTCAGAATCACCTTTGCCGGCGTGGTGGTGTCATAGACGGCAGTGAATGACGTCGGCGCAATCGGCGGAGTACCGCACACTGTGCTGTGCAGCATGCCGGCGTTCAGCAACTGCGTCGAGGTTTGCACGACGCGCGTCACCAGACCCTTCTGCGGATCATTGTACGTCCCTGCGACGCGAACGTTCACCATCCGGATGCTGTCCACCCACGCGAACGTGCCCGTGTCAGCGACCGAGCCATGAGCCGCCGCGTTGTGATAGAGTGGAAGCTTCGACATCGGAATGGCGACGAGGTTGCCGGTGGAGTCCGGCTTGTAGTACGTGAAAATCGGCGGATCGCCGCTGTTCCAGATGATGCCGCTCGCCACGACTTTCGGCGTGCCGTCGTTCACCCGGCGAAAGAGCACGTACTGATTGCCGTCGCTCACTGTGCTATCCACCGACGCCCAGTACGAAATCGTCTCAGCCGCGCCCGGAACACCGCTCTGCAAGTAGTTCATTTGCGGATAAATCACCGCGCTGCGCGGCAGCGTGATCTGTTGCGAGGCGAGCATGCTCGCCGCCGACATCGAATCGACGTCGGGATCATAGTAGGCGGCGTTCAGGTCGTTCTGGTCGCGCGTCACGATGTCCGCGTTGAAGGTCAGCGCGAACTGGTCAGCCTGCACGATCATGGGCTGGTTCGACAATACGCCGGTGCCCGCGAGGCGAAGATCACGATCCACGGTGTTCTGCGCGAACCGCGCGTTCTGTTGGGCATCCAGTCGACCCGCGCTCGCACTGAGCGACCGCGCCTGCATCTTGAAAAACGGTACAGCAAGACCGAACACCGCGACGAACAACGTCAACGCGATCATCATTTCGATCAGCGTGACGCCGCGACGCACGCGGGGCTTGAGAGTTGTCTTCATGACTCGGCGTCCTCAGAAGGCGGCGATGATGGTGGTCTTCTTCATCGGGCTCGACAACGGGGCCGCCGTCACGACAACGGTTACGGTCTTGTAGTCGGCGCGCGAGGTGGACGTGTGCGTGATGTACGTGCGGCGCGTAAAGCCCGGATAGCCGACGATTCCCGTCTCGGTACCCACGAACTTCGCCTCGAGCGACGAGTAGACCGGATACGCTTTGACTTGTTCGATCCGGGCGACAGCCAGGTCACCGGCCATCGACATCTCGTAGCCGGTTCCGGATCCGTGCGACAGCTTCGCGACGAACGTTCCCATGCCGAGCATCGCACCGGTGAGAATCGTGAGCGCGATCAACGTCTCGATGAGAGTCAGGCCCTTCCGGGCACGCATCGCATTGGTCATAAGCTCGCCTGCTCCCACGCACCATTGAGGTAGCGCCACCAGAGCGTGCGCCCGGTGGATTGAATCACGCGAATGCAACGAAAGTCATCGTCGATGGCGCGCTTCGACGTGATGTAGATGTCGGCATCGCTGCTCGCCGCTCCGTCGCGATGGAAAATGAGCGTTGGCATGTTGTCGATGATCCGGATGCTGCTCCCGTTGACCGAGCTGCTCGCGGCACCCGATACACCGGCGGGCGGGACGGCGAAGTGGACGGAGTCCTCGAGCTGCGCGTAGATGACGTGCTCGCCCGCATCCACAGTCGCGTTGTTGTTGTTGTCTTCGAGGATCCGGAGGCGCCGGTTGGTCGTGTCGAAGCTCACCACGACGTCGTACTGCCGCGTCACGGCCAGGCGTTCTGCGTTCTGCAGCGCCACACGCACCGTGCGGGCGGCTGCGTCCACGCGAAACTGCGTGAAGTTCACTCTCGGGTAGGCGAACCCGGCGATGATACCGATGATCGCGATTACGATCATCAATTCGATTACGGTGAACGCCGAACGCTTAGGACTCTGCCGGACCGGGACTGCTCGGTCGGACCAACCTTGGCGTCGCGTGGTGCGCATGTACTCTCACACGGGTCTGGAGGCTCCCTGGCGCCGGGCCGACACGGTCCGGCCAGTCCTGGACGGCGGCGCAGGCACGCCAGCAGGCGCGCCACGCGCAGCCCTGGTCGGGTGCGCGACCCGTGCCCCGCTACTAACATGTTGTTATGTAATGATTTACAGCTCTGGCGCGACGGCCGAAGGGTACGCAAACACTCGCTTACGCGCTACAAAGTTGCGTGCCTCTTGTAACGCAAACCAAAATCGCGCCGGTCTCAGGCGACCGGCTAACGTTAGTCCTGCGCCGTATCCTCCATCAGCGTGGCCATCACGGCTTTCTGCGCGTGCAATCGGTTCTCGGCTTCGTCCCACACGCGGCTTTGCGGGCCGTCGATCACGTCGGCAGCGACTTCTTCGCCGCGATGCGCCGGTAGGCAGTGCAGAAAAATGGCGCTGCGTTTGGCCTTCGCCATGAGGGCGGAGGTAACCGTGAAGCCGGCGAACGCGCGTGCGCGCCGTTCCTGTTCTTCTTCCTGGCCCATCGATGCCCACACATCGGTGTTCACGACGTCCGCGCCATCGACGGCTTCCGCCGGATCGCGCACCACCCGAATCATCGCCGTGGTCTGCCCGCGGGCCAGAATCGTCGGATCCGGATCGTAGCCTTCGGGACAGGCGAGCGTCAGATCGAACCCGAGGCGATATGCGGCGTTGATCCAGGAGTTCGCCATGTTGTTGCCGTCGCCGATCCAGGCAATGCGCTTTCCCTCCCAGCCGCCCAGATGCTGCCTAACCGTTAGCACGTCGGCCAACACCTGGCACGGGTGCAGGAGATCAGTGAGGCCGTTGATCACCGGGACATCGGCGTACTTCGCGAGCTGCTCCACTTCGGCGTGCGCGAACGTGCGGATCATGATGCCGTCCACGTAGCGCGAGAGCACCCGTGCGGTGTCGGCGATCGGCTCGCCGCGGCCGAGCTGGATGTCGCGGGGCGACAGGAACAACGCGTGGCCGCCGAGCTGCCACATGCCGACTTCGAACGAGACTCTCGTCCGCGTGGAGGACTTCATGAAGATCATCGCCAGCGACTTGCCGGCCAGCGGATGCCCAACGAACGTGCCTGCACGCATGGCGTCCGCCAACTGAAACAGCTCACGTAGTTCTTGTGCCGAGAAGTCCGGGATGGCCAGAAAGTCGCGGTGCATGCGGATCAAGGTGAGGAAGTAGCTCGTTAGGCGTGGTCACAGAATGTAACGGCGCAGATCTTCGTCATCGACGATCGCCTTGAGCCGGTCGCGTACGGTTGCGCCGTCGATGGTGATGGGCTTCGTGCCGCGGTCCGGCAAGTCGTACAGCACGTCCTCGAGCAGCGACGACATCACCGTGTGCAGCCGCCGGGCGCCGATGTTCTCCATGCGCTCGTTCACGCCGGTCGCGATGCGCGCCAGCTCCGCGATCGCGTCGTCGGTGAACGTGAGCAGCGCGCCTTCTGCTGACACGAGTGCCGCGTACTGCTTCGTGAGCGCGTTTTCCGGCTCGGTCATGATGCGCACGAAGTCCTGCTCGGTGAGCGGCTTGAGCTCGACGCGGATGGGGAAGCGTCCCTGAAGCTCTGGAATGAGATCACTCGGCTTCGACACGTGAAACGCGCCGGCGGCGATGAACAGGACGTGATCCGTCTTCACCATGCCGTACTTGGTCTGCACGTTAGACCCTTCGACGATCGGCAGCAAATCGCGCTGCACGCCCTCGCGGGAGACATCCGGCCCACCCATCTGCGAGCGCTCGCCCGCGATTTTGTCGATCTCATCGAGGAAGATGATGCCCATCTTTTCGACGCGCTCCAGTGCGTCCGATGTGACATCCTCCATGTCGACCAGCTTTTCGAGCTCCTGGTCGAGCAAGATGCGGCGCGCCTCCGACACTTTCACCGTACGCTTCTTGCGCCGCTTGGGCATCATGTCCTGCAGCATCTCCGTGAAATTCTCGACGCCCTCCGGCGCGCCCTGCGGGACGAGCATGTCGAACATCGGTGCGCCCTGCTGCGTGACTTCGACTTCGACCTCGCGATCTTCGAGTTGTCCGTCGCGGAGAAGCTGCCGCAGTTTGTCGCGCGTGCGATTGTAGCGATCCGTTGCGGCTTCGGGGCTCGAGCCCTCGCGCGCAACCTCGCCGCCGGAGGAAACGACGAACAGTGACGGGCCCGTCCCGGCCCCACCCGCGGCGGCCGACGCCGAGCCGCGCTGGCCTTCCGCTGTCGCTTCACTCGGCCGCGGCAAGAGGAGATCGAGCAGCCGCTCGTCGACGTGCTCGTACGCGAGATCTTCGACCTCGTTCTCGCGTTCTGTACGCACCATGTCGATCGCGCTCTCGACCAGATCGCGAACCATCGACTCCACATCGCGACCGACATAGCCGACTTCGGTGAACTTCGACGCTTCCACCTTGCTGAATGGTGCGCCCGCGAGGCGCGCGAGTCGACGCGCGATCTCGGTCTTGCCGACACCAGTCGGTCCGATGAGGATGATGTTGTTAGGCGAGATCTCGTCGCGGATACCCTCCGGCGCCTGCTGCCGCCGCCAGCGGTTACGGAGTGCAATCGCCACTGCCTTCTTCGCTTCGTCTTGCCCAACAATGTACCGGTCGAGCTCGGCCACGATCTGGCGCGGCGTGAGATCGGCGAGTCTCGCTACTGCTTGCTGCGTGTGCTTGGAAGGCATGTATCGCGTGGAGTCCGGTGATTCGGAAACGGATCACAACTCCAAAATGGTGATGTTGCGGTTCGTATAGATGCAGATGTCGGCGGCGATCTCGAGGCTCTGCCGCACGATTGGCGCCGGAGCGAGGGTGGCCTGCGCAACGAGCGCGCGCGCCGCGGCCAGTGCATAGGAGCCTCCCGATCCGATTGCGAGAATGCCATCCTCGGGTTCAATGATCTCGCCGGTTCCGGATACGATGAAGCCGTGCTGACGATCCACGACGGCGAGCAGCGCTTCGAGGCGTCGCAGGACGCGATCGCTGCGCCACTCCTTGGCCAACTCGACTGCCGCGCGTGGAAGGTTCTCCGGGAATCGGTCGAGTTTTTCCTCGAACTTCTCGAAGAGCGTGAATGCGTCGGCCGCTGCTCCTGCGAATCCCGCCAGCACTTTACCGCCGCGCAACGTGCGCACCTTCTGGGCATTCGCTTTCATCACCGTCTCGCCAACGGTCACTTGACCGTCGCCGCCGAGCGCAACCTTGCCGTCGAGGCGCACTCCGAGAATTGTAGTGGCGTGGATGGTCGGCAAACCTGTCATGGCCGGAAAGATAGCCCGAAGCCATGTCAGGTGCTGCCCGGGCCGACCATCGTAGGTCGGCGCTAGCGCAAGCTAATCGTCGCTGTGTACTGGCCAGCCGTAGGCCGGGGCCTGCCTGCCGTCGTAGTCATCGGATCGATGCGAGCTGTCTGTCGCCGACGCCCGCTGCACGCGACTCGTTGGACCGTTGATGAGGTCGACCAGATAGTGCCAGTTGAGCACGACGCCGGCCGCGAGCAGCGCGATACCGACGAACGTCGCGGCGATCGCAAACGGTGACGTGCCGCCGCTCAGTAGAACCAAGGCCGTGCACACGAGGCTTCCGCCGAGGCAGCCCTGGCCCACGCGATTGCGTTGGGGCCGTGGCGTTTTTCGACGCTCGGAGCCGAACGGCTCGTCGATGAGCGCTGCGTCGGCGACCAGTGCCCCACCGGCAATAGCGGCAAGCAATCCGCCCAGAAATGGAATGACTTCCATCCAACTCATGCTGTCATCCGGGTGCAAGAAAGGAGCCGTCCCACGTTCGCCGAACTACGCGACTACGCTCGTGGGTGCGCCTTGGTGTATACAGCTTTGAGTCGCTCGACGCTGGTATGCGTGTAGATCTGCGTGGTAGAAATGGACGCATGGCCGAGCAGCTCCTGCACGGCGCGCAGGTCGGCGCCGGCGTCGAGCAGATGCGTGGCGAACGTATGGCGAAGCGAGTGCACGGAGAGACCCGCGTCTTCGTCAATCTGACGCAAGAGGGCGCCGACGATCGATTGGACCATGCGCACGCCGATGCGTTTGCCGGTCTTGGAGAGGAAGAGCGCCGACCGGTCGACGGCGCCTTCCAAGCCGCGACGCAACTGCTCGCGCTTGAGCTCGTAGTTGCGCAGCGCAAGCACCGCGTGATCGCCTAACGGAATGATGCGCTCTTTTCGGCCCTTGCCGCGCACCTTCACTTGCTGCGAGACGAGATCGAGATCGCGCAAATCGATGCCCGCGAGCTCGGATAGACGCATCCCGGTCGAGTAGAACACTTCGAGGATGGCGAGGTTGCGAACGTCGGTGAATGTTCCGCTCCAGGCACGCGTCTCGGCCTGCTGAAACAGGAGGTCGATCTGCGCGCGATCGAGGTAACCGGGAAGACGCTTGTCGAGCTTGGGGGAGCCAACGCCGCGCGCGGGATTCGCGGTCACCTGTTCGTTGCGATGCATGAACCGATAAAAGCTTCGCACCGCCGACAACGCCCGCGCGACCGAGCGTTTCGACAGCCCGCGGCGCGTGAGATGACCCATGAAGCCGCGGATCGCGAGGCGATCCACACCCTCCCACGTCCACGCCAGCGTGCCGTAATAGGTCGCCAGGAACGCGACGAAGCCGCGGAGATCGCGGCCGTAGGCTCGCACCGTGTTAGGCGAATCGTTGCGCTCTTTCTCCAGATGCTCGAGAAAGTCGGCGACCTCGTCGGGGAGCGATGACTCCGGTGCCGGGTCGCTCACGGGAGCACCGGGCTCGGACTCGACTCGGCGCGCCATGTCTCGATCGCGGCCACAGCCCGTGCGGCGAATTGCTGGCGCTTTCGCCACTTGTCCCGCGCGGGCGAGTCCAGCTCGTCGAGCAACGCGAAGTTCGCGTTCATCGGCTGGAAGTGCTCCGGCCTCGCCTCGCGCAGATAGCGGTAGAGCGCGCCGATCATGGTGGTGGGCGGCGGCACGACGGGGTCGAGTCCTTCCGTTAGGCGGGCAAGATTCAATCCCGCGATGAGACCCGTGGCCGTGCTCTCCGTATACCCTTCCACGCCGGTAATCTGACCGGCGAACAACACGCGCGGGTCGTCGCGCAATGCGAGATGTGTCGACAACGCGGCGGGCGTATTCAGATATGAATTCCGATGAATCGATCCAAACCGCAAAAACTCGCTGTTCCCGAGCCCGGGAATCATGCGGAATACGCGCTGCTGGTCACCGGTCCGAAGACGCGTCTGAAAGCCTACGATGTTCCACATACGCGCGCCGCGGTCTTCCTGACGCAACTGGACAACCGCGTAGGGCTCGCGCGACGTACGCGGATCGCGAAGCCCGACAGGTTTGAGCGGCCCGAATCGGAGCGTATCGCGTCCGCGCCGCGCCATCTCCTCGATCGGCATGCAGCCCTCGAAGTACGGCACCGCGTCGAATTCGTGTGCGCTGTATTGATCCGCCGCGAGGAGCGCGTCGATGAAGTCCGAGTATTGATGCCGATCTAGAGGGCAGTTGAGATACGCGCCGTCCGGCGCGGCATCGCGCATTGTTTCCTTGCCATACCGCGACGCGCGAAATACCACCTCGTGATCGATCGAGTCCCGATCGACTACCGGCGCGATCGCATCGTAGAACGCGAGTGCCTGGACGCCGAGCCGTGCACGAATGGATTGTGCGAGCGCGCCCGAGGTGAGTGGGCCGGTCGCGATGATGGCTGGCGTCGGAAGCTCCGTTGCTTCCCGGCGTTCAATCGATATCCGCGGATGGGAAGAGAGGCGTTCGGTAACCGCGGTCGAGAAGACGTCCCGATCGACCGCGAGCGCAGACCCACCGGGCACACGGGCTTGGTCCGCTGCCCATAAGATGAGTGAGCCGAGGCTCCGCATCTCGCGCTTGAGGAGCCCGTGCGCGTTGGTCTCCTCCGTGCTCTTGAACGTGTTCGAGCACACGAGCTCGGCCAAACGGTCGGTCTTGTGGGCGGGCGTGCCGACTATCGGGCGCATCTCGACGAGCGCGACATCGTGGCCGCGCTCGGCGAGTTGCCAGGCTGCTTCGGATCCGGCGAGGCCGCCGCCGACGACGGTGATCATGGCCAGAAACTAACGCTGGCCATCGGGGGCGGCGAGGTACCGCAGTCTAGCCTGCGGCGGCGGCCGGCTCCGCAACGGGTGCTACGTCCCACTCGTTGCCGCACTTGAGGCACTTCCGGTATTCGCCGCGCGCCTTCGTCGACTTCATTTCAGCGCCCACGAAACCGCAGTCCGGGCACTGTTCCAACGTCGGCTTGTTCCAGGCGACGAAATCGCAATTGGGGTGGTTCACACAGCCATAAAACGCGCGACCCCCCCGCTTGGAGCGCAATTGGATGATGTCGCCGCCGTCCTTGGGGCATTTCACACCCGTTGGCAACGCGCGTGTACCGCGGCACTTCGGGAATCTGCTACAACCCAAGAACTCACCGGACCGGCCGTGGCGAATCACCATTCGCGCGCCGCATTCGTGGCAGATCTCATCCGTTAGGACCGCCGGCTTGCGATCACGGCCGAGAGGCTTGGTGTAGTCGCAGTCTGGTCGGTTTTCGCACGCCAGGTACGGACCGAAGATGCCGCCCTTCGGCACGAGTCGTCCGCCGTCCTTGGGACAGCGCTCCTTTTCAAGGACGGACAGATCGTGCGCCCGCGCAATGAGGTCCTCGATGTTCGCCTTGTCGAGCGACTGGGAGAACGGACCATAGAACTCTTCCAGCACGCGACGCCAACCCATCTCGCCTTCTTCGATCTTGTCGAGCTCGCCTTCCATGTTCGACGTGAAGGCGACGTTGAAGATGTCGGGGAACTGGTGGACCATGATCTTGGCGACGGTCTCGCCTAACGGCGTGGGCGTGAACCGCCGCTGCTCGAGCGTCACGTAGTGACGGTCGGCGAGCACGGAAATGATGGACGCGTAGGTGGACGGGCGGCCGATACCCAGACGCTCCAGCTCCTTGACCAAACTCGCCTCGCTGAAGCGCGGTGGCGGTTCGGTGAAGTGCTGGTGCGGCGTGATTTCCCGCACGGGGACGTTCTCGTTGAGCTCGAGCACCGGCAGCGCCTGCTCGTCCTCGAGCGCGCGGCCTTCGCCTTCCTCATGCGTTTCGCGGTACAACGCCAGGAACCCGTCGAACTTGATCACGCTTCCCGTGGAGCGGAACAGGCATCGACCGAGGTCGAAATCGACCGTCGTGGTATCGAAAACGGCCGGAGCCATCTGCGATGCCATGAATCGCTTCCACACCAGCTCGTAGAGCTTGAACTGGTCGCCCGTCAGAAACTTTCGGACCTGATCGGGGCGACGCGATGGATCGGTGGGTCGGACCGCCTCGTGCGCGTCCTGCGCGTTCGCCTGTTGGGCCTTGCCATACAGTTGCGGTGCCCCAGCGAGATGATCTTTGCCGAACAGCCCCGTTAGGACGTCGCGCGCCTGGAGCGCGGAGCTCTCGGCGACGCGAGTGGAGTCGGTACGCATGTATGTGATGAGACCGACCGCGCCTTCGGGTCCCAGTTCGATGCCTTCGTAGAGATCTTGCGCGACGCGCATCGTCCGCTTGGAGCCGAAGCCGAGTTTCTTGGCGGCTTCCTGCTGCAACGTGCTCGTCGTGAAGGGCGGCGCCGAATTCTTTCGACGTTCGCGCCGGCGGACGTTCGTAACCGTGAACGTCTTGCGGTTCTCCAAATCGGCGAGGATCGCGCGCGCTGCTTTTTCGCTCGCAATCTCGGGCTTCTTGCCATCCAGTTGATGCAGCTTGGCCGTGAAGCGCTGTTCGTCCTTCGCGAGCAGCGCCTCTATGGACCAGTACTCGACTGGTTTGAACGCCCGAATCTCGCGCTCGCGCTCGACGATGAGTCGCAGCGCCACCGTTTGAACGCGGCCAGCGGACAGGCCTTTCTTGACCGTCTTCCACAACAGCGGGCTGGCCTTGTAACCGACGAGACGATCGAGGACGCGTCGTGCCTGTTGGGCCTCGACCTTACGCTCATCGATGGACGTCGCGTTACGGATCGCGTTTTGAACCGCATCGCGCGTGATTTCGTGGAACATGACCCGGCGGACGGGCCCCGCGCCCTTGTGTTTAATAGTTTCGGCAACGTGCCAGGCGATAGCTTCGCCTTCGCGGTCCGGGTCCGTTGCGAGAAAGACGCGGTCAGCGATTTTCGCGGCGCTCTTCAATTCAGACAGAGTCTTTTCCTTGCCCGGTACGGTGACATAGGTCGGCGTGAATCCATGCTCGACGTCGATGCCCAACCCCTTTTCGGGCAAGTCGCGAACATGCCCAACCGTCGCGCGTACCCGGTACGAAGGGCCGAGGTACTTCCCGATGGTCCGGGCCTTCGCGGGCGACTCGACGATGACGAGTGACTTACCCGCGATCGTTGCCAGATCGAGAGGCTCTTCAACGGCTCGTCGTGACGTGCGGCGGCCGTTACCGCGAGCGCGCGAAGCGCGCGGCGCCGGCTCGGTCACTGCTGATGCGCCGTTCGAGGAACGGCGCGTCCCGAGAGACGTCGCGCCTGCGGCTTCCTTTCTATTGTCTTTCTTCGCGCCTTGGCGCGTCTTCTTCGAAGTCTTCTTGGCAGCCATGGAAATCAGTGTATGGTCACGTTTTCGCCGCCCAGGCCATCGTCCATGTAGCCCGCGCCCTCCATCAGGACGCGCAAGTCGTCCAGGGCGATTCGGCCATCAATCTGGCTAAGAGCCCGCTCGATGACATGTTCGAGCTCCATCGCGTTGAGCATGCCGGCGCCGCTCATCGATATGAGGTGCCCCCATGCATCGGGGGTAAAGCGGCCCCGTTCATGAGGCCCGAGCACGCGAAAAGTCATTGTTCGTTGTACCGGATCGGAGAACTCGTCGCCCACCTAAGAAGCAAGATCGGGCCGGTCACCGGCTGATGCTGTGTCGAAATCCAGCGAGGTGAATCCTCTTGTTGCGCGAGCAGAATCATTCGTATTCGATCCGTCCTCGCGCTATACACGCGATCCACTGGAAGGGTCGACGAGGCGGGCAATTTGGACCGCAAGTGATTCAACATCAACGACATCGGTGTCAATAACATAGTCAGCCTGGCTGTAGGCCGGCTCTCGCTCCTCAGCCAGTCTTCGTAGAGTCTCAACTGGCTCAGGGGTCTCCAGAAGCGGCCTTTGCCTGCGACCCTTTCCAATCCTTAGTATTGCGACTTCGGGGGCGACCCGGAGGTAAATCATACGCGCCGGCGGGCGCAATAGTGCCAAAGCCCCTGGAACAGTAACCCAACCGCCTCCGGGCGCCAAAATGGCACCTTGAGACCTAGCAAGCTCCCGTGTGAGATCGAGCTCCAGGCGGCGGAAGTATCGCTCGCCCTGGGTGCGAAATATCTCGCTCACCGTCATTGTGGTCCGTCGCTCGAGTTCCTCGTCGAAGTCGAGAAACGGCCGCCCCAATCGGGACGCCACCTTTCGTCCGACCGATGATTTACCGGCCCCAGGCAACCCGACGAGAATGACATGGGCGATCACCGGCCGGCGCTCTGGTTTCGGCCCCGGCGCTTTCGCCGGGTCACGCGCGCGTCCTCACGATGCGCGAAGCGATACCCGCCACGTATCCATCGTAGTTGCGACGCACTTCGCCTAACGAATCACCGCCGAACTTCTCGAGAAAGGCCTGCGCGAGAATGAAAGCCGACATGCCTTCCGCGATCACACCCATCGCCGGGACGGCGGTGACGTCGGATCGCTCCGCTACGGCCTGCGCGGACTCGCCGGTGGCGACGTCGATGGTTTGGAGTGGGCGCATCAGCGTGCTGATCGGTTTCATGCCGACGCGGATGATCAACGGCTCGCCCGTCGTGATGCCTCCCTCGAGTCCGCCGGCGCGGTTCGTTAGGCGATGCACGTTGCCTGCGCGCGGAAGCCCCGGCGGCGCCGCCAGTTCGATCTCATCGTGCGACTCGGCACCAGTGCGATGCGCCGTCTCGAAGCCGAGTCCGATTTCGACGGCTTTCACGGCTGGGATCGACATCATCGCGCCCGCGAGCCGTCCGTCGAGTTTCCGATCCCACGAAACGTGTGAGCCGAGCCCCACCGGAATTCCGTCACACACTACCTCGCAGATTCCACCGAGCGTGTTTCCTTCGCGCTTCACCGCATCGATGCGCTCGATCATGCGATCCGCTGCCGCAGGATCGAGCGTGCGCAACGGAGATCGATCGGCTACTGCGTTGATGTCATCCGGAAACGGATTCGGGCGTTGGGCATCGATGCCGCCCAGGTGAACGACGTGGCTGGCAATGCGCACACCGAACTCGCGCAGGAAGATGCGACAGATTGCTCCCGCGGCAACGCGTGCTGTGGTCTCGCGTGCGGACGCGCGCTCGAGAATATCGCGTGCATCGCCGCGGTCGTATTTGAGCATGCCCGACAGGTCGGCATGACCTGGTCGAGGCCTGGTGACGACTCGCTTCCTTGGCGCTGGATCGCCGTCGCGTACAGCCGGATCCATTACCTCCTGCCAATTCTTCCAATCGCGGTTCGTGATGAGCATCGCGATTGGGGAGCCGATCGTCGTGCCAGCACGCACGCCGGACAGAATCTCGGCCGCGTCCTTTTCGATTTGCATCCGTCGGCCGCGGCCATAGCCTTGCTGTCGACGCGCGAGATCGACGTTGACGTCCTCAGCGGACATCGGGAGGCCCGCGGGCATGCCCTCGAGAATGCAGACGAGAGCTGGTCCGTGTGACTCGCCGGCAGTGGTAAAGCGTAGAAGAGACAAAAGCGCGGACGACGCTGCGGTATGAGTGAGTCGACGTTGGAAACGATCCCAGAAAATACACGCCAGCAACGCAAAGGCGTGGCAGCATCCAATGCTACCACGCCCTCGGGTTTCCGCGCAATCAAAAGGTTCGGTGAGACTGGCAACTGGACCGCGACGTAGTCATTGCCATTCCATACGACGTTCGACGCTTACGGGGGACAGCTGGCGAGCAGTTGGGCTTGGGTGACCGTCACGATGACAACGCCGAACTGAGTTGCCGCGACGAGCACCACATTCCCTGAGGGATCCTTCGCCGCCTTGATTGGCCCAATCACCGGATCGCGCGTCGGCAAGATCATGCATCGGTTGTAGCGATACGTGTCGTACACCTCGATTTGCGGCGAGGAGGACGCGGCGAAACTGAGTCGTGTGCCGGCGGGCGATGTGTTAGGCCCGATACCCGCGTTATCCGGGTGGAAGTCGAAGCCGGAGTTGCCAGCCGATGTCTGCAACAGGCCCTGCAGGCGCAGCGTGCGATCGATGATGTACGTCGAGTCGCCGCGGATGGCACCGAGCGCACCATCGAAGTTGATGGCGGCGCCCCCGACACGTGCGAAGGTGTTGGCGATGAAGTCGGACACGTCGACGGGACGCGAGATGCCATTGTCGACGACTGGAGTCGGAGCGGTAAAGGTTCCGAACGCGTTAGTGAACGTCGTCTGGAAGCCGGCGCTGTCGTCGTACATGATCGCCCGGCTGCCTTGAATGGCGCCGCCCTCCGCGATGATCGCGCGACGGAAGTTGCCCGAGTTGCGAACGAACGTGGTGTCGCGGAATGCGAGCTGATCGATTCGGACAACGATCGAGAGGCCGAGCGAGTCGGTCGCACTGCCGAACTGACGGAACGGAACAAGCACGGAGTCGCTTCCGACGCCTTGCGCTGCGTTGCGATCCACCTCGAGCGTGTCGCTGCGGCCCGACGTCTGCCCCATCGCCTGCTCGAAGAAAAAGTGCGACGTGCGCTTCGTCAGATTCTCCCACCGCACCGTTCCAGCGTTCTGGAACGGCTGCGTCTGTCCCAGCGTCGGAGTGGTGGAATACAGCAGAATGATGTCGCCACACGGCGCTGGCCCACTGACGGCTCCGGTGCAGGTGGCACCGAGGAACTGCGGACGCTCGCTGAAATCGTGCTCCGTCTTGTTCTCGATGACCTGGCCCGTCGTCTGCGACGTCTGCGACGTAACTGTGAACACGATGATCGCAGGCAGAGGATACCGGAACACTTCCTGGTCGGCGTTGCCGTTCACGTTCACGTAGCTGATGTTCGTGCCGCCCGAGTTGGCGACGAGGAGCGTGTCGCCCATCGTGCCGTCACGATTCGCCGGCCACGCCGCGATACCCCACGGGCGCGATCCCACGGCGATCGGCGTGTGGAACGTGGAGTCGGCCAGGTCGAAGACTTCGAGCTCGTCCCGCTCGATATTGCTCAAGTAGAGACGATTGGTCGGCTTGTGATACAGCGCGTCCGCAATGACGCCTCCGGCCGGCAGGTTGCGCGTTAGGCCGGCGACCACATCGACCGTGTCACCACGTTGCGTGACACCGTCGCTGAGCAGCGCGTAGGCTCGCGTCCCATTGTTGTTGCGCGCGAAACCGAACACCTGCACTTGTTTCGGGAAGGTCGAGATGTTGAGTCCAAGCTTGAACGTGTGGAGCGCGGAGCTGACGTTGCCGTTCACCTGGAACGAGTCGGCGGCGAAGAAGGTCGCGCCATCGCTCGGCAGGTTGCGCACTTCGTAGCCAAGCCACCGCACGCCGGCGCGATCGTGCGCGCTGACGTGCATCGTATCCGTCACTTCGATGCGCGGTGTGATGCCGAAGTCGACGACCGGCACGCTGTTGCCGGCCGCGGAGTTGGCGACGACCACGTTCACCGGTACACCGAGGACGCGGCGCTTGAGCGAGTCCAACAGGAACGGCGTGAGCGTCAGCGTTCCGGTCGTGGCGCCGACGAGACTCACGGACGTGTCGACGGCCACTGAGTCCTTGAGCGGCGACGTGTAGAGCACCGAGTCGGTGACGGGCGTAGCGAACACGCCGCTGGCAATGAAGCCGAGCGCCTTCACCATGCTCGGGCTCTTGCCGCTGAGCGACACCGCCATCGTGAATCCGACGACGGCGGTGTCGGTCGATTTCGGGTTCGTAATGACAGCAATTGACGGCGATTGATTGCCGGTGCCGACGAACGCGGTGTCGGGCCTGGACACGTTGTGCGCACCGTCGATCGCCGACGCAATGATCGTCACCGTGGTGCCGGGCGGCACGCTGGCCGGAACCGGAACGGTGTACGGCAGCGTCACGTTAGTCACCGCACTGGTGAACGTGGTGTCGAACGTGCCGCTGATGCCAGGGCCGGCGACGCTCACGCGCACATCGAGCAAGCCGAGGTTGTCGGTTGCGACGACATTGAAGGCGACGACGGAATCGGACGACGGCGCGGCTGCCGTGATCGTGACGACGGGCGGCGTGGTGTCCGCGAGGACGCCGCCACCGGCACCGTTCCCTTCGACGCAAGCCGCTGCGAACACGATCGCGGCCAGAGCAAACACACCGCCTGTGAGGCGGCCCGCGCGCGCCGGGGTGCCGGCGTGCGCGAGGTGAATAATGCGCGCCACGCGCGCCAGGTTCCGCGTCATAGGTCGCTCTCGGTCAGCGGTCGGCGCCAGGCGCGCCGATGGCGTCACCGTCGTCGACGATGTGTGGGGTGACGAGAATCAGGAGATCGGTTTTGTCTTCCTGGGTTCGCGTCTCACCGAACAGCTTGCCGATGAACGGGAGATCGACCAGGAGCGGAATACCGGACTTGGACTGCTGGACCTGCGTGGTCGTTAGGCCACCAATGACCGCGGTCTCCCCGTCGCCGACCAGCAGCTCGTTGTCCGCGCTCTGCTTGAGGAAGGTGTAGCCGAGGTCGGACGCCGCTGGCTGGAGCTGCGAGCGCTCCGCGTGCAGCGTCATGAGGATTTTACGGTTGTTGGTAATGTGCGGCGTCACCTTGAGGATGATACCGGTCTCCTTGAACTGGACCGTCGCGCGAGGCGCGGTGCTTGCACCGCCTTGGCTCAGCGAGCCCAGGTCGACGATACGGATCGGGGTCTCTTCACCGGAAAGTATCTGCGCTTCGCGGTTGTCGAGCGTGACGATGCTCGGTTCGGCCTCGACGTCCGAGAGCCGGACTTCCTGCAGTCCGTCGAGGAACGCGGTGAGGTTGAATTTGCCTAACGCGGTAGAGAAGATGAGGGACAACGCGGGGTCGACCACGCGCTGCGTGGCATTCGAGATCGCCGCGAGCGAGTTGCCGCCGATGTTGATGACTTGCGTGTTCGATGGGAACGGCGTACCGACGACGGCGTCGGGGACGCCATCACCATTCGAGTCGATCGGCTTGAAGGTGCTCGGATCGGTGCGCTGGACGAGCTTGTTGAAGAACGTGCCGTTGTCGCCCAGGTCGTAGCTGACGCCGATGTCCTGAATGTTCGTGCGATCGACGAGAATGATCTTGGTCTTGATCGAGACCTGCGGCGTGCGGACGTCCAGGTCCTTCACGTAGTTGGCGATCTCTTCGAGACGCGACGGAACGTCGGTCACGAGCAGGCGGTTGGTCCCGGAGTCTGCGCTCACGTCACCGCGCGTCTTGCACTCCGCGCCGCTGGCGGCGCCGTTCGGACCAGCTGCGCCGGCGGGGCAATCTTTCGACAGCAGGCTCTTGACCGTCGACACGAGCGAGCTCGCGCGAGCATAGTTCACCGAGATGATGCGGGTCTGCACCGGCTCGGTGGCCTGTTGCTTGGCGATGTTCTCGTAGCTGTCGACTGAAATGATGCCGTCGGCGTCTTCCTTGGCGGCGTAGCCTTGCGACGACAAGATCGCGCGTAAGGCGACGTCCCAGGGTTGATCGCGAACTTCGGCCGAGACGGTGCCCGTCACGCCCTTCCCGGCGACGATCGTGCGGCCCGAGAATACGGCGAAGCCGGCGATCACATCTTTAATGTCGGTGTCCTGATAGGTGACGGTGATCTTGGGCTGCGACGACATCGCGCTCGAGCGATCGTGCGACGTGAGCATCACCGTGCTGTGACGCGGCGTATCGGACGCGCGATCCGACGGCGGGGCGTCTGCGGCCGCGTCGAACGAGTCGGCGTTGCGCGCCGACGCACTCCACGCGGTGAAGGACGTTTTCGTCGTGCCGTTCGGATCGAGTACGACGTGGACTTCGTTCAGTGTGCGGTTGACGGTGTAGCTGTGTTGTCCGTCGAGGTCAATCACCAAGCGGACGATGTTGTCGCGGTATTGTGCGACGCGCACGTTCGTGATGCCGCCGCGCGCGATGCGATCGTACAGGCGACCGGCGGCGGCGAGCTTGGCGCCGCGGAGGTCGAGGACGATGCGAGGCGGACTGGCCAGCGAGAAATCATCGACGTCGACCGAGCCGTCGACGGCGACGACGACCTCGGCGCGCCCGGCTGCCGGCACGACGCTGAGGGACGTCACCTCACCGCCGCCTAACTTGCCAACCGTCGCGGCGCGGGCGACGGACGCCTGCGCAGCGAGCGCGGCGAACGTCATTCCGATCAGCGCACAGACCCGCCTCATTGCGACCTCGCTCTCGTGGAATCGTTGAGCGCCAGCGTCTCTTGCCGGCTGTATCCGAATTCTTCCAGGGTGAACGTGACGGACTTGAGGTCGATGCGCGCCACGCGCATCCGGCCTAACGTCTGCCCCGTTTTGACGCGGTACTGCTCCTTCGTCGACACGTCGCGCAGAATGGCGACGGAGCGGCCAGCCGGGTCGTAGATGACGACCACGAGCTTGAGATCCGAGATCATCGGGCGGAGCTCGCCCGAGGCGATCAACGACACAAACGGGTCGCGACGGCCATCGGCGTCGTAGGTGAACGATTCACGCATGAGCGCGATTTCGTTCTTCCCGCCACGTTCCGAGATCGAGGTCGTGCCGTCCCCATTCGGCCCTTGCTGACCGGTGATGGTGACCGTATCACGACCCCTGGCAGCCGCGTGGGCTGCACGATCTGCGGGCGCGTGACCGCGCGCAGTCGCTGGCGCGGCGGCAGCGGGCACCGCCGCCGTGCTCGGATGGTCCGGCAGCCGCGGGCTGCGACTTGCATCGGCGACGCGCGTCGGCGCGGCGGAGGCCTGCGGCGGCGCCGGCCTCGCAGCCGGGCCATCCGTATTCTGCATCGCGCTGATATGCGCGTTGGTCGCGGCGACGACGCGCCGCGCGGCATTCTTCGCGGCCGTGCCCGGGATCTGCTGCGCGCCTAACGACGCGGCGCCGAGCCCGAGGCAGGCTGCGACGAGCGGCGCGAGCGTGAGTGTACGCATCGTCATGATTTCGCCCCCTTCTTCGCGGGAGGCTGGTCGTTTGCGTCTTCCGCGGGGTTGTGCGTCACGAACGTTTGCAGTTGGAAGTGCGCTTCGATCACGGCCTGACCCGCCTGGGTGTGCGATGCCTTGGCGTTGGCGTTCGTGGAAAGCACGAGTTGGACATTGACCGGCAGCACGATGCGCTGCAGCGAGCCGACGTTCGCGAAGAACTCGGCCAACTGGTGGTAGCCACCAACCATGGCCATGCCATAGCGGTAGGTGTCGTAGTTGCTGCCTTCCTGTACCGGCTGCGGGTCGACAGAGGCGAGGTCGAGTCCTGCGCGCCGCGCCGCGGTTGAGACCTGCTCGAGCAGAGCGGGCACCTCGTTGCCGGCCGGTACCAGTGTGCGAATCAGCGAGAGGTTCTGCTGGTACGTCGCCAGTTGGGCGCGCAGTTCGCTCAAGTTGCCCTTGCTCATCTCGGACTTGGCGCGCTGGTTCATCGTGATGAGCGCTTCGATGTGATCTTGCTGCTTCGTCAGCGCGTCCGATCGCGGCGAATAGACCATGTACCAGTAGAGACCGATCGCCGCGATCGCGAGCACACACACGAGCACGAGCGACTGTTCTCGCTGTCCTTTAGGCAACCCAGGCATCGCTCACCTCACCGAAAGCGAGACAGGAACGGTCTTGATCGCGGAAGGATCGGGTGCCTGGTACGAGGCTTCCAACTGGAATTCCGTCACTTCCTTTCCGTCGGCAATGACGATCGATGACTTGACGAGCGTGACGTTCTGAATGAACGGCGAGGCCTCGAGCAGCTTCATGAATCGCGTGAGCGCTTGGATGTCGATCGTCTGACCGACGATGTGCGCCTTGACCACAGGTATGCTGGTCGTGTCGACCGGGGGCGGACCTTTGGGTGCCGCGGCCTTCTTGCCTTTGGCAGTTGGCGGCGCCTCTTCCTGCTGCGCGGCGCTGCTCGAGTTGCTCTGTACCACCGACGTGAGCCATGTCTCCGGCGGCAGCGCGCGGCTGATCTCATCCAGGAGATGCGGCCACACGTAGCGCTTGTTGTCGAACGACTTGATCAGGTCGACCTGCCGGACCACCGAGTCACGTTGCGTTTCGGCTTTTCGCTTCTGCACGATGACCGCAGTGAATCGAATGGAGTCCTGCTGAGCCGTCTGCAGCTGCGCGTCCAGATCAGATGCGCGCGCGTTCTGGTGCCAGTACATGAGGCCCACGACGGCGACGGCCAGGAGGGCAGATCCCGCGGCGGCGAGCAAGTATGGATCCTTCACTCGGGAGACCGCTCCGGCTGCAATGCCGGCCAGGTTCACGCCGGCACCGCGGCTGCGCGACTTCTTCGCGCTACCCGGATTCAGATTGATTTGGATCATTACGCGGCCTTCGCGATGGATCAGGCGACCTGGCGAAGCGCCAGCCCGATGGGAAGCATGAGGAGCGGAGCGACATCGTCGATGACGAGCGAATCGAAAGCACCGTCACGTACTCGCAAGCGCTGCAGTGGGTTGGCTTGCTCGACGGGAATGCGAAGTCGTGCCGCCAGGGCGTCCGTTAGGCCGGGAACGCGGGATCCGCCGCCGCTCGTGTACGCCCCGCGCAACTTGTTGGTCACGCGTGAAGAGCTGGCCAGGAACGCCGCGGCACGCTCGATGCCGGTCGCGATCTCTTCACCGCGCGTGTCCGTCACGGTTTGGAGGTGCGGCGACCGATCATAGCCCTGCAGCAGTCCATCCGCTTCCTCGGCGCTCAGGCCGCGCTCGCGCTGCAGGTCCTCGCGGAACCGACGCGTGCCAACGGCAATGTCGCGCGTTAGGAGAGGGACGCCATCTTCCATGATGTTGATGTTCGTCACTTCGTGGCCGATGTTCACGAGACAGACGACGCCGCTCATCGCTTCGGGATAGTTCACCTCGAACGCGTTGTGCAGTGCGAACGCGTCCACATCGACGACGCTGGGCGCAACTTCGGCGTCGGTTAGGAGACGAAGCTTGTTCTCGATCAAGTCCCGCTTGGCGGCGACGAGGAGGACGTTCATCTCGAGGCCTTCCGCATCCGGATCGAGGATCTGGAAGTCGAGCTCGACGGACTCCATGTCGAACGGCACATGCTGCTCCGCTTCCCAGCGAATCAGCTCACGTGCTTGTTGTTCTTTGACGCGATCGATCTGGATCTTCTTGATGATCACGTCGCGACCACCGACCGCGGTGATGACGGGTCGGCCGCTGATGCCCGCTGCCGAAAGCGCGTTGCGCGCTGCTTCGGCGACGATGCCGGGATCCATCACCTCACCTTCGACGATGGCGTCGGCAAGGAGTGGAGCGATCGCCACCTTCGTCAGCTCGGGCTCGCCTTTGCCATGTTCGATCACGGCGACCTTCACGAGGCCAGAGCCGATGTCGAGACCGATCGATGTCTTCTTGCGACCGAAGAGACCCATGGGGAGATCGTACGGTGAATGGAGTGAGCGCGCGTGAAACAAGCTGCAGTGCCAGCCGAGTTACGGGCGTGCGCACCATTGCGGATGCGGTCCGCTCGGTTACCAGTCACACGACCCGATAGGGCGGAGGTAACTTCTGAACCGGCAGTGAAACACGTCGTAGCCATCGACCGGGAAGACGGGCCGGTTGTCAGAACATCTCGGCCCATGAGTGTGTCGCTTCAAGAAGCGGTCGCGCGCCGGAGCGCGATGCCAGATCGACTACGCACGCCGAGTAATGGATTTCCGATGCACCGGCGAGCGACACGCGATTGGCCACAACGATCCCATCGAGTCGCGCGCGGTCCTCGAAGCGCACGTTGCCGCGCACGAGCAGCACGCCCGTAAATCGCGCGCCCGCAAGGAGCGTCAGGTTCCCATCGACGACCAGCATCCCCTGCCCCGCACCGCCTGTCAGCCGCAGATCTCCTTCGGCATGCACGAGCGGAAAGAACGCGGCGCACGGCGAGTCCGGGCCCAAGACGCGCAGCGGGTCGCCGAAGTTCGCGGGCGCGTTAGCATCGCACGCACCGGACGCGTCGATGACCGGCGCGGGCGAGAGGTCGCTACCGGGTACGAAACTGCGCCCAACGGTGGCAAGAAATGAGCGGTCCACCTGACCGAACTCGTCGGACGTTTCTGCTCGAGCAGCGAGCACCGTATCGCGGACGACGCGAGCAGCGCGCAAACACGACAGCGGCGTACAGCCAGCGGTATCGATGGCCACGCCGGGCGGCACGCTAACGGCGGCAATATCGGAATCTGGCGTTAGGCAATCCCCCACGCCGGCGCCGAGTCCGCCGGTGATCGACGACCCACTGACGACGGAAAGGCCGTCGACGGCGATAGCGGCTGCAGCCGGCATGCGCGGCTGCTTCAGCGAGACCAGCAGCGATACGCGGCGCCGTGCGTCGCGTGGCGGAAGGCCAGCGACGCCTTCGGCAACGACGAGCGCGCTGAACGGCGTCAGTGCCCACACGTGTGTCGTTGCGGTCGCGCGGCCTGCGAGCTGCTCGCTCTCCGAGGCGACTTGCCTAACCGGAGGCCCCGTGATCCAGGCTGAGCGCCAGCGCTGCGCCGACAAGGTCGCGTACGCAGCGTGCTCGGCAGCCGCGAGCGCCCGAGCGCGCACGATCGCCGCGCTGCCAATTTGCTCTTCGTGCAACGCCGCGAAGAACGAACCCGCAGCGAGCACGCCGAGGACGGCGACGATCACCAATACGAGGATGAGCGTTGCGCCGCGTCGAGGGCGAGGCATAGCACGATGTGCGAATCGCATGATCAGCGGCGAGGTCGGATGGTGAACAACACTGAGTCGGCGAACGCGCCCGACGCGATCCCTGGGAGGTGCAGGCCCATGGCGCTTTCAGCGCGCAGCACGACGTCGATGCGAGCGACGCGATGCGGATCAGCGGTAGGCGTGTTCGCGCTGTCGAGAAAATGAAACTGTAAACCGCCCCGGGCATACGGACCGCTCACGGGCTGCACGGTTGCGCACGGCGTCGCACGCGTCGAGAGACAGTCGCGAAATCCGAGATACCATGCGCCGTCCGCAGCGCGATACAGCTCGTAGCGCGCTCGCCGAGCGAACCGCAGCACCGCGCCGGGCTGTAGGTCGCTCGCAACCGGCGTGGCGATTCGAACCGCGATCGGCGGCGCACCAGCGCCTGTTGCGACGAAGGTGGGCGAGCACGCGCGACCGGACGTCGGAGTCGATGCGACCGCGTGCGTGTCCCATCGCGACGAATCGCCGGACGCAGCAAACACCATCACGGTGTCGCCCGGCTCCGGTGCGACGATCCACGACGTTACGTTAGTCCCCGATGACGTGCGCGCTGGGAATACCAGCACTGTTCGCGTCGAGTCGAGACCGCACAGGATCGAAAATCCTGTCGCCATCCGAAATTCGACAAAGCTGGCGCCCATGGAGTAGATGGCATCCTGCTGCGGCGCGGTGGAACGCAGATCGTATCGCAGCACGTCGGCGCCTTCGCGAAGCGCGCGACGTGATTCCATGATTTGCTCGAGCGCGAAGGCGAGGTGTTCGTGGCGCACCGCGATCGTGATCGCCGCCATACCGACGATCGTGGCGACGGTCAAACCGAGCATGAGCTCCACGAGTGTGAAGCCCGCGTGCGGCCGATGCGCGGTCAACATGGCGCCGCCGATTGGATGACCTCCGTGCGTGGCCGACCGGCGAGTCGATCGACGATAGAAACGCTGTCGACGATTTCCTGAATGCTGTCCGTGGCAACGGTGTACCACGCCGCGGATACACTCAGTGCGCTGTCAGTGCCCGAGGATGCGACGCAGCCGTCTCGATGCAGTAGCTCGAGTCTGTTGCTAACGATTGACGCCGCGTGCGACCGTCGGTCGCCGGCGGTTTCCAGGCGCAAGCTGGCGACGCCTGTGGCTGCGATGCCGAGCGCGCCGATGCTCAAGAGGGCGATCGCAGCGAGCGCTTCGATCAGACTGATACCATTTCGGCGACAGTGTGTATGCTTGGTCACGGCCAACACCTCCGTCAGGAGTGGACGTGCCAAAGAAAGCGCGCTCCGGCTGGATCGTATCAGCCGAAGCGCGCTCGTCGAATCGAATCTTCGCCGCGTTCGCGGTCGATGTGGTGTCGAGTTCGCTCAGTACAGGTCCACCCACGAGCGACCAGCCGCCAACTGCGGCGAGGCGATCGCCTTCATCGCGTAGCTCGACGCGCAGCTGGAGTAGGTGATGACGGCGTTACCGAGCACGGTATTCTGCTCGAGATCGACGTTCTGAGCGAGCACGCCGCCGGTGAAGTGACCACCAGTACCGGTGGTCTTGAGGTGGCCTGTCACGATGACGATGCCAAAGAACTGGAAACCGCCGGCGACGGACAGGTCGCCATTCACCAGCAGCATGCCCTGACCAACACCACCGGTAACCGATAAGTCACCGTTCGAATAGATGACCGGATAATAGTTGCTGCAGTAGGCCGTCGCCGGCACCGAGCGAATCGGGTCGCCCCAGTTGTTGGAGCTCGTCACGCATGTCGTACCAGATGTCTGCGGCCCCATTCCATTGAGGGTGCCGCCTGAGTAGGTGTGGTTCGCGTCCGCAGTCGACGCAAGATCCTGGAACGACACGTTTCCGAATTGCGTGTACGTACTGTCGTTGTTCGCGAGTGGCGTCTGTTCGATCTTGGGGCTACCCGCGATGCACGTG
>JAICLH010000022.1 GCA_025927495.1 Gemmatimonadaceae bacterium | reverse complement strand
TCCCTGGGTGGAGAGTCTCGAATCGCCGAGGCTCGCGCGCATGGCACTCACGTCGTGCAGGCCATTGATGTTGTTCCACCCCCCAGGCGGCGTCGCCACCGCTTCCCGCAGCGCAGCGCTTCCCGAAGCGAGCGACAGCGAGCGCTTCCCCATTCCCTGATTGCTATCCCAACCTCAGACGCGGTCCACTAGGCGCGAGGCGTCAGCTTCTTCGTGGTTTCCTGGCGTGGTGGCGACGGGTCGGGCGCGGGCGCGGTCCGTGTGACGGTCCGCGCCTGCGCAGACTCACGCGCCGGAGCGGACGCCGGTGCGGTTGCGGTTCGCACAGACGCCGAGTGCGCGTTCGGTTCCGCGGCCACTTCGACCGGCGACATCAGAGCTGGCGAGATCGACCCGATCCATGCATTGCCGGGGTTGCCCGCCCACCATGGCCTGCGGCGCGGCTCCGTGGGGTGCACCGCGGGGTGCTCGGCCGTCACGATGGTTCCGGGCGCGTGGATGGACGACGGTGCTCGCTGCTGGGTGTTCTGCGCCATGGACGCGCGCATCGCGCGAACGGCATCGAGTGGACACAGCGTGGATCCGTATGCGGCCGGCACCACGATGATCCGGCCGTTGGCGCAGGTGATGCTCGTCATCGCGTGGGCGAACGCACTGACCGGCGCGTTGGACCAGTCGACCACGATGTCGGAGGACCACGAGCCATCGGGGGCATCGGCGGGGACCACGGCGGTGGTGACCGCGTCGATGAACGTCGACGCGCGGTACGAGGCAAACCGGTTCTCGCCGAAGTAGTTCCGCAGTCCCGCGGGCCGGGTGAAGGTGCCTAACGTAAGTGGTGCATCCGAGGCCACGAGGTAGATATACATCTCGCCGCCGTAGGGCGCGCCTAACGGAGACCGGAGATAGTCATCGTAGAACGCCGGCGTCTCGGTGACGAGGCTCACGCCGGCGGGACGGGGCCCGGACTCGGGCGCATACGGGTAGAGGAGGCGGACGCCCCGGCCGGGGATGACCTCGAACGCCGCCACGTAGGCCGGTCGATTGAGCGCGAACGTGAGCGACGGCACGACCGTGTTCGCCGCGAGGGCGCGGAGCAGCGTGACGTCCAATGGAGGAGGGGGCGCGGCCGCTTCGCGCGGCGCGGGGTGCATGCACGCGGCGAGAACGACAGCGACGAACGCACCCACGGTCGTGCAGCGCACATCTCCTCCCCGGGACGGTCTCTGTCCTTATACTCGCGACCGGCCTCGAAGGTTGCAAGCTCCGTTAGAAGCGCCCGGTCCGCGTTACGTTAGACGCGTCGGCCGTCCGGCGGCCGGCGGTCATTCGTACCGGAGCGCCTCGACGGGATCGAGGCGCGCCGCTCGATTGGCCGGCAGCAGCCCGAACACGACGCCGATGCCGACCGACACGACGACCGCCACGAACGTGTACACGACCGGGGTGGTGGCCTCGATCCGCATGGCCGCCGTCGCCAGGCGGCCGAAGCCTAACCCGAGCAGGATGCCGATGAGCCCGCCGATACCGGTCAGCGTCGCCGCCTCGACGAGAAACTGGAGCAAAATGTCCAGTCGCGTGGCGCCAAGCGCCTTGCGGACGCCGATCTCGCGCGTGCGGTCGGTGACGGACACCATCATGATCGCCATCACGCCGATGCCGCCCACCAGCAGCGCGACGGCCGACAGCACGATCATGACGAGGAAGAAGACGCCGGTGAGCTTGTTGAACGTGTCGAGGATCTGATCCTGCGTGAGCAGGTCGAACGAGTTGGGCTGGGAGGGGCGCAAGTGCCGCATCCGCCTGAGCGTCACCATCACGGCTTCCTCGGCGTCCGCGACCGTTACGTTAGGCCGAGGCTTGACGACGATCCAGAGTGCGTTCGTGCGATCGAACGGCAGCTGGTGGTCGAGCATCGCGTAGGGGACGATCGCCCCGGTCGACTGCCCGGGCGGACTGAAGATGTTGCCGGGTGCGACGTAGACGCCGATCACGCGCGCGGCGCGGCCGCCGATGCCGACGACCTTGCCGAGCGGGTCGACGCGGCCGAACAACGTGTGCGCGACGTCCTGATCGATCACGGCGACGGCGCTGCCGCTCACGAGCTCGGGATGCGTGAACCATCGACCCTCGGACAGGTCGCCGCCCTGGATGTCGGTGAACCGGTTGTCGGCGCCGAAGATCGCAACCTGCTGCGTGCGTGTGCCCTGGTAGTCCATGCGCGCCTGCGCCTGTCCCCATATGCCGGCGTATGCGATGTCGGGCAGCAGGCGGACGCGGTCGGCCTCGTCGGCTGTGATCTCGGGGCGATCGCGAATCTCCGGCGGCGGATTGCCCGGATTCACCGGCGTCGCCGAGCGGGTGACGTAGAAGGTCGTGGGTCCGGCGATCTCGATCGTGTGGACGATCTGCTGGCGCACGCCCTGGACGATCGCGGCCATGGCCATGACCGTGGCGACGCCGATGACGACGCCCAGGATCGTGAGGCCGCTGCGCAGCTTGCTCACGCGCAGCGTGTCGATCGCGATGCCGATGTTCTCGCTGACGCGCTCGGCGGCTCTCATTCGGCGCGCAGGGCGTTGATGGGGTCGAGCCGGGCGGCGCGGCTGGCGGGATAGACGCCGAACAGGACGCCGATCCCTGCGCCTAACGCAATGGCGACGCCCACCGACCACGCCGTGACCCGCGCCGGGAGCGGCGACGCGCTCGAGATGGCGAGCGCCAGCGTCCACCCCGACGCGACGCCGAGCAGGCCGCCTAACGTGGCCAGGGCGACGGCTTCGGCCAGGAACTGCCGCCGGATGTCGCGCTGGCGCGCGCCCACCGACTTCCGGATCCCGATCTCGTGCGTCCGCTCGTTGACGGCCATGAGCATGATGTTCATGATCACGATGCCGCCCACCACGATGCCGATCGCCACCACGGCCGGAATCACGCTGAACAGGACGCGGGTCAGATTCTTCCAGAAGTCGACCAGCGCGTCGGCGGTTTCGACGGTGAAGTCGTCGGCCTGCGCGGGGCGCAGGCGGTGCGCGATCCGCATGGCCTCCTCGGCGGACGCCATGCCCGACGGGATCGACTCCGCGTTAGGCATCTTGACCGAGATCGTAGTCGTGGCGCGGCGCCCGTACAACAGCTCGAAGCTCGTGATCGGCATGATCACGAACGAGTCGAACGATTGCCCGAGCACGCGCCCCTTGGGCGCAATGACGCCGATGATCGTGAACCGCGCCCCCATGATGCGCACGGTGTGGCCGATCGGGTCGGCGTCGCCGAACACCTTGTCGGCCACGTCCGCGCCTATGGCGATCACCTGGCGCCGCTCGCGCACATCCACGTCGGTGATCGGGCTGCCGCCGCGGAAGCGGTAGTCCTGGACGGTTTGATACGGCGCGGTGACGCCGAAGACGAACACGTTCTCGAGCGTGTGGCCGTGCCACGCGAGCTGCGCCGTCGGGGTGGGGAATCCGCTCTGGAGGGCGACGGCGTCGGCGCCGGGCACGGCGCGCGCCACCACCTGCGCATCGGCCATGGAAATCTTGGGCCGCTTCTCGATCGCGCGCAGCTCGTCGTCGGTGAAGAGCCCGATCTTGATCGGAATGCGGCGCACCTGGAACGTGTTCACGCCGACGATGGCGTCGGCCACGTTCTCTTTCACGTACGCATTCATCCCCTGTATGATCGCGACCACGGCCACGAGAAAGCCGACGGACACGATGATGCCTAACAGGGTGAAGAACGACCGCAGCTTGTTCGCCCGGATCTGCCCGAGCGCGGTGCGCAGGACATCGGCGAAACTCACCGATGCAACATAACGCGTTCCTATTTCATCGTCACTTCGATCACGCCATCGGGGTACCCCGTTCCATGGCGCATGCTTGCCTCGCTGGCGGAGTAGAAATGGATCTGGTCGATATCCTTGGAGGGAATCCGACGGAGTGACTGGACATCGCCATACTGCGTGCCATTGACGAACACGACGATGCCCGGGTCCGAGCCCAGGATCGTCGACTGTCCGTGTCTCGTCAGCATGTTCGGGCGGAGCGCACGGACCACATCGTACGCGTTGCTCTCGTGACTACCGTCGACCTCTTCGGCGGTGATTGCGTTCGGGTCGTGACCTCCGCCGCTGTGGGGACCGCCCGCCGTTGCGCAGGCGGACAGCGCGAAGACGAGACCGCAGACGACCGCGCGAGCGCGCATGGAACCTCCCGAAAAATTTCCACCATCGGTGATGCCCAACCGGGTTAGTCAGGCGCTCTATCATAGCATGCCGCGCCGCGCGGCGGAACAGCCCCGGCGCCGGCATCGTGGCCCGCCGACGCCGACACCGGCCTCGTCCGTAGCGCCCGCCAAACCATTCTCGCCAACTGGGTGTCAAAGTGCTATAGTCGTTTTGCCTATATCGAGGACGACCCATGCCGCCCATGCCGAAATCCGCCTGGCCAGCGCCCGAGACGCTGCTGCCGCTCAAATCGGTCGATACGCTCATCCTCACGATGCTCGCCGCGGGCGACCGACACGGCTATGGCATCCGCCAGGATATCCTCGCCCACAGCGACGGCAAAATCGAGCTCGAAGCCGGCAACCTGTATCGGCACATGCGGCGCCTCGAATCGAAAGGGCTGATCGAGGAAGCGCCGCAGCGACACGACGCCGTGGATGACGAGCGGCGCATCTACCACCGATTGACGCCGTTCGGACACCGCGTGCTGGCCGCCGAGATGCTCAGGCTGCGCGCGCTCGTGCGGCTGGCCGTGTCGCGACAGATCATCGCGCCGGGGCGCGCGTGACGCCGCGCCGGCCGCCGCGCGATGCGGTCCGCGTGCCGCTCGCGTGGCGCGCGCTCGCCCGCCTCCTCCCTCGCGATTTTCGCGCGCGCTACGGCGTGGGCCTCGCCCAGTTCCACCGCGATCGGCTCGCCGAAGCGCGTCGTTCGGGCGAGTCGCGACTTCGCGTCGGGCGCCGGGTGTGCGCGGATCTGCTCGCGCTGGCGGTGGTCGAATGGTGGCACGCGTTGGCCGCGCGTCCATCGGTGCGGACCGTTTCTTCACCCACACCGCGGCTCTCCGCGGAGGACCGGATGTCGATCATCGTGCAGGAGGCCGCGCAGGCCGTCCGCTCGCTGCGCCGGAGCGTCGCGTTCACCGGGGCGGCCATCGTCACGCTTGCGTTAGGCATCGGGTCGACGACCGCGATCTTCAGCGTCGTGCGCTCGGTGCTGCTCGCGCCGTTGCCGTTCCCCGACGCCGACCGGGTGGTGGAACCCGACTCGCGGAAGATCGGGACCAACGAAACGTCGTCGGTGACGTATGCGGACTTCATGGATTGGCGCGACCAGCACGTGTTCTCGCAGGTCGCGGTCTATCAGCCGGCGAACATGGACCTCACCGGTCCCACGGAGCCGGTACGCGTGTCCGCGGCCGCGGTGAGCCCGCAGTTCTTCGGCGCGCTCGGCGTCAGGCAGCACTTGGGCCGACCGCTGCAGGCCGCCGACTACGCGCTCGACGCCGGGTACGCCGCGGTCATCTCCGATCGCCTGTGGCGGAGCCAGTTCGGCGCCCGCCCCGACATCGTTGGGCATGTGGTGGAGATCAACGCGATCAAGCGGACGATCGTCGGCGTGATGCCGGCGGACGCGCGCTGGCCGATCGACGTCGATCTCTGGGTGCCGCTGCGCATCGCGAGCGAACTCGACCCCGACTTGCAGCGTCGCGACAACTTCGTCTTCGGGGCGATCGCGCGGCTCGAGCCCGGTGCGACGCTCGCGAGCACGGGAGCCGAGATGGCGACGCTCGCCGCGCGCGTCGCGGCCGAGCACCCCGACATTCGCGGCGGCGTCACGACGTTCCCGATGCCGGTGGTCCAGGCCATGCTCGGGTCCACCACGCCGCGCGCGCTGTGGCTGCTCCTCGGCGCCGTGACACTGCTGCTGCTCATCGGGTGCGTCAACGTGGCCAACCTCCAGCTGGCGCGCGCGGCCGCGCGGGAGCGCGAGATCGCGGTGCGGGTCGCTCTCGGCGCCAGCCGCTGGCGCCTCGTGCGGCAGAGCCTGGTCGAAAGCAGCGCGCTCGGCCTGGCAGGGGGACTGTTGGGCATCGCGATCGCCATCTGGCTGGTGAAGGGCATCGTGGCCATCGCGCCGCAGGACGTGCCGCGCATCGCGACCGCCTCGCTCGACCGATGGGCGTTAGGCTTTGGTCTCGTGATCTCGATGGGTGTGTCGCTGCTGTTCGGTCTCGCCCCGGCCGTGCACGCGGTGCGGCAGCGTGACCATCTCGCCATGGGAGAGGGCGGCGCGCGCGCGAGCGTCGGCCGTCGCGGCGCGCGGACGCGCCGTATCCTGGTCACGGTCGAGCTCGCGCTGTCGGTGGTGCTGCTCGTCGGCGCCGGCCTCGCCGTACGCAGCATCACGCGGCTGCGCCGCGTGGACACGGGGTTCGACCGGCGCAACGTGCTCACCGCGTCGATCTCGCTGCCGGGCATCAAATACGACACGCCGGCACAGGTGGTCGCCTTCATGTATCAGTTGCGCGACCGCCTGGCGGCGGCGCCCGGCATCCAGGCCGCCGGCATCGCCAGCGCCAGTCCGTTAGGCGCGGGCGGCTTCTACCTCGGCCGTGAGATGGTGGCGGAGGGGCGCGATCCGTCGCCGGCCAACGAGGTGTCGATCAACTGGAACGTGGCCACGCCGGGCTACTTCGCGGCGCTCGGCGTGCCGCTGATGGCCGGCCGCGACTTTCGCCTAACGGACGACACCGCGGCCCCGCCGGTGATGATCGTCAACCAGACGTTCGCCACGCGGATGTTCGGCGCGGAGAATCCCATCGGCCGGCGCGCGATGTCGTCGCGCGACGAAAAGGTGGAGCGCGAGATCATCGGCGTCGTGGGCGACGTGAAATATTACGCCGCCGCGGACTCGAGCCGCGCGCTCGTGTGGGTGCCGTACGCGCAGCACAACGCATGGCACCAGGGCATCATCACCGTGCGCGCGCGGGGCGGCGGCGTGAACGCGCTCGGCGTGGTGCGCCGCGAGCTGCACGCGCTCGATCCGAACATCGCGCTCGCCGACGTCGTCACGATGGACGAGGCGATGAGCCGCTCCATGGCCGGCGACAGCCTGGTGGCGATTCTCCTGGCGACCTTTGCCAGCCTTGCGCTGGTGCTCGCCGCGATCGGGGTGTTCGGCGTGTTGTCGTACGCCGTGGCGCAGCGCACCCGCGAGATGGGCATCCGGTTGGCGCTCGGCGCACGGCCGAGGGACGTGCGACGACTGGTCGCCGGCGAGACGGCGCCCATGGTGTGCGCCGGCCTCGCAGTCGGACTGGCGGTCGCGTTTGGGCTGGCGCGGCTGGCCCGCTCGATGTGGTACGAGGTCGGGCCTAACGATCCGGCGACGTTCGTCGGAGTCGCGCTCGTGCTCGGCGTCGTCGCCATCGTGGCTGCGCTGGTCCCGGCGCGCCGCGCCGCGCGCGTGGATCCGGTGATCGCGATTCGAAACGAGTAGCGGTCTCCGGCCCGCCGCGGCGGCGCAGGTAACGGCGGACAAACGCGCGGGTCACGGGACCCGCTGAATGTCGTGGCGAACCATACGTCCACACCATTCAGCGGGGTTCCATGCCCACACCGTATCACTGCCACGCGTCGGACATCGCGGTGGCGGACCGATGACCGCCGCGTCCGTGCCTAACGAGTCGGCCCAGAAACCGGCCGCCGGCCAGCGAAAGCGCCGCCTGCTGTGGGCGGTGAGCGTCATCCTCGCCTTCATCATCGGATTCTTCCTCGGCCGGAAATTCTGTCAAGCGAACGGGTCGGCGACGAGCGACGCGGGGCAGGTCGTGGGGGGAGGCCACGCGACCGGGGGCGGAAGCCAGGCGCGCCTCAGGCCCGGCTCGGGTCAGGGAAAGAACAAGCTGAACGGAGGCGGGAACGCCCATACGGGTGCCGACACCGACACGGTGGGCGGCGACCTGAATGCATCGGGCAGCGGCGTGGTGGACGCAGGCGGCGGTCACGGCAATGGAGGAGAGAACCCTGTGACCGGCGACAGTCTAAAAAAACCTCCCAAGCTGGTGGACACGCTCAGCAGCGGATTTGTCGCGCACTTTTCGGGCGACCTTGCAACGGGCCAGAAAACGCCGCTCGGGTCTGCGCCCGACGTGCGCCTGAAAACGAAAACCGCCGACGATTTCAGCCTCGACGCGACCGCTTTGCCTCGGTATCCGATGAACGTGACGCAAGCGTTCAGCAGCGTGTCGATGCGCACGGACAAACCGGCCGACACCGGCACTGCCGCGGTGTTCTCGAGCAGCGACTCGTACGACAGCGTCACGGCGTGGTACAGGTCGCACATGCCGGCGGGCGCGCGGGAGACGAACGCCGACGTGAATCAGCTGCGCCAGTTGGCCGGCCAGCTCTCGACAAAGAACATCATGAAGATGCTCGGCGCGGCGACCGGGTCCCGGCCAGTGACACCCGACACCACGCCCGCACCAGCCGCAGACACCGCAGGAGCGGGCTCGCGCATCGATGGGTGGCAGCTCCCCGACGACGGCGTGCACGGCGAGCGCACGGTGATGGTGATTTCGACGCCCGGGAAACCAACGACCGTGCTAATGGGCCGCTCGCGACGACCGTAGAGCAGACAGAGCAAGACAGTGCCGGACAGTGCCGGACCATTCCGCGTGCAACGGTAGTGCCTGCACCGGAAGGATCAGGCAGTGTCACTCGTAGCGGAGGGCTTCCACCGGGTCGAGCTTGGCGGCGCGGTAGGCCGGGAACAGGCCGAACAGAATCCCCGTGAACGCGGCCGCGAGGAGCGCCGCCACAATGGCCAGCGGCGGGATCGACGCTTTGATCGACGTGTTGGACCGGATCACGTACGTGAGCGCGCCGCCGATCACGAGACCGGTTATCGCGCCGATCATGGTCAGGGTGGCCGCCTCGACGAGAAACTGCCAGAGAATCGTGGCGCGCGTCGCGCCTAACGCTTTGCGTACGCCGATCTCCCGGGTGCGCTCGGTCACGCTGATCATCATGATCGCGATCACGCCGACCCCGCCCACCATGAGGCCGATGGCCGACAAGCCGATCATGAACACGAAGAACTTGCCGACGATGTCGTTGTAGAGCTCCATCACCTTCTCCGGCGTGCTCACGAAGAAGGTGTTGTCCTGCGACGGCTTGAGCTGGCGGCGAATGCGCAATGCGGCAATCGCCTGATCCATGGCGACGTCCTGCGTCACTCCGTCGCGCGGCTTGACCGTGAGATCCAACCAGCGAATGCCGAAGTTCAGTTTGCGGTACGCGGTCTCGAATGGCACCGTCGCCTTGGGCTCATCGGCGTTGTCGAACAGGCTGCCCGTCTGGTCCCAGATGCCGATCACGCGGAACGGATTGGCCGCGACCATGATCTCCTTGCCGACCGCCTGTTCGTCCTGCAAGTCCGGAAAGAGCTGCTTGCGCAGCGCAACGTTGATCACGACGACCGATGACGCGTCCGTGTTCTCGCCTTCTGTAAAGTTTCGGCCTGCAACCATGTCGCCGTCGTTCACGTCGGTCCAATCTGCGGTGTAGGCATCGACGCTCGCCGATGGGATGTTGTTGCCGCGGAATTTCACTTGCGCGGAGTTCCCGACGTGCACGATGACGCTTTGAATGCCCGGCTGTCGGAGGATGACGTGCGCGTCGTCGAGCGAGAGCGGCGCGTTATGGCGCCACGGGCAACTGTCCGCCGAGCCATTGCACGAATTGATTGCCACGGGCCAGCGGGTCACGAAGAACGTCGTTGGGCCGGCGGCGGCGAGGCTGGCGGACACGCCCGCGTTGATGCCCTGCACGGTGGCGGACATGCCCGTCACCACGAAGACGCCCACGGTGACGCCGAGAATCGTCAGCGCGGCGCGCGCCTTGTTCGCGCGGATCGAATCGAAGGCGATCGTCACGCCTTCGGAGAGCATCTTGAGCCGGTCGAGGATCGTCATGGCATCACTCCGCGCGCAGCGCGACGATCGGATCGAGCCGCGAGGCACGGCTGGCCGGGTAGATCCCGGCCGCGATCCCGACGCCGCCGCCTAACCCGAGCGCAACGACGATCGACCACGGGGCGACGCCCGAGGGCAGGTTGAATGCCGACGACAAGAGCTTGGACAGGCCAAAGCCGAGTCCGATGCCGAACGCGGCGCCGAGGATGCTCAATGTGGTGGCTTCGGCCAGGAACTGGGCCATGACGTCGCGCCGGCGCGCGCCTAACGACTTGCGAATGCCGATCTCGCGCGTTCGCTCGGCCACGGCCACGAGCATGATGTTCATGATCACGATGCCGCCCACCACGAGGCCGATCGCCGGCAGAAAGATGCCCGCGCCCACGAGGTAGCCCCTGATCTTGTCCCAGGCACTCAACGCCGACGCGGACGTCTCGACGACGAAGTCGTTGTCCTGCGCCGGATGCAGCTTGTGCCGCTGCCGCATGAGCTCGGTGACGGTTTCCTGGACATCGGTCATCGCGGCGGGCGACGGCGCCTGCACGATGACGCCGGCGAGATTGATGCGCGCGCCCGTGAACCGCTGCATCGGCGAATTGAACGGCGCGTAGATCACGCGGTCGAGGGGTTGTCCGAACAGCGTGCCCTGTTTCTCGAGGATCCCGATCACGCGGAAGGGCAGTCCGCCCACCTTGATCTCGCGCCCGATCGGGTCGACCCCCGGAAAGTAGTACTGCTGCGTCTCGACTCCGATCACGGCGACGGGGAGGCCTAACTGCTCCTCCTCCTCATTGAACACGCGCCCTTGTGTGACGACGAGGCTCTTGATCTTGAACAGTTGCGGCGTTGTCGCATGCGCCAACAGCTGCGGTCCACCGTTCGTGTACTTGCTTTCCGCGTTCACCCACTTCTCGTCGTCGATCGCCCACCCCGCGCCCGCCGGCAAGGCATCGCGGACGGCGTAGGCGTCGGCGATGGTGATCGGTGGACGCCGCATCCAGAGGTGCCACTGCGCGTCCGTCACGTTGCCGGTCTGGAAATTCGGGAATTTGCGCAGCGTGGCCGTGTTCACGCCCAGAAACTTGCCGGCGACCGCTGTGGTCACGTAGTTCGACATGCCCTGGACGATCGACACCACCGCGATGAGGAACATCACGCCGATCGTCACGCCTAACAGAGTGAAAAAGCTCTTGAGCTTCTGCACCCGGATCTGCGCCAGGGCGAGACGAATCGCTTCGACCAACGGCACGCGCTACGTCTCCAGCTTCTGGACGAATTTCTCGCGGCGCTCGTCGGACGAGATGCGGCCGTCGCGCAGGACCACGATGCGCCGGGCGTGCGCCGCGATGTCGGACTCGTGGGTGACCATGATCACTGTCTGCCCCGCGTCGGCCAGCTCCTCGAACACGCGCATGATTTCTTCCGACGTCCCCGAGTCGAGGTTGCCGGTGGGCTCGTCGGCCAGGAGGATGGCGGGACGGTTCACCAGCGCGCGGGCGATGGCCACACGCTGCCGTTGACCGCCGGACAGTTCGTTAGGCCGGTGGTCCATCCGGTCCGCCAGCTGCACCCGCTCGAGCGCCTCCACGGCGCGCTTCTTCCGCTCGGCGGACCCGACGCCCGCGTACACGAGCGGCAGCTCCACGTTGTGGAGCGCCGTCGCGCGCGGCAGCAGATTGAACGTCTGGAACACGAAACCGATTTCGCGATTGCGTACGCGCGCCAGCGCGTCGTCCTTCATGTCGGAGACGAGCGAGCCGTTGAGCCAGTACTCGCCGGACGTAGGCGTGTCGAGACAGCCCACGAGGTTCATGAGCGTCGACTTGCCCGAGCCCGACGGGCCCATGATGGCCACGTACTCGTTGCGGCGCACCGCCAGGTCGACTCCGCGCAGGGCTCTGACCACTTCGCCGCCCATGTCGTAGTCGCGGGTGATGCCGCGGGTGACGATGACCCAATCCTGCCCCGGGACCGCGCCCACATTGCCGACCACCGCCTGCCGTTCACCGGTGGTGCTGAGCGGGATCTCCCGTACGTCAGCGCTCACGCACCACTCTCCTTCTTCTTCGTCGTCGAATCCGTCTTGGTCTCGCGCACCAACATGCCCTCCTTGAGGTCGCGAATGGCCTGGTAGCTGCCCGCGACGATGTTTTCGCCCTGATTGACGCCGCTCAGCACCTCGAAGTACTCCTCGCCCGCCACGCCCACCTTCACCGGCCGGAACGTGACCTTGTTGTCCTTTCCGATCACGAACACGCCTTCGACGTCCTGCTTGCCCACCTGCTTCACGGGCTGCCGGCCGCCCATCGCGACCTGTGCGGTGTCGCCTAACGGAGCGGCCTGGTGCTCGCGCACCGTGAGCGCGATGATTGGAATGCTCAACACGTTCTTGCGCGTGTCGGTCACGATCTTGGCCGTCGCCGAAAAGTCCGGACGCGTGTCGGGCGGCGGATTGAGCAGCTGCACCTTCACGTAATAATCAACGGCTTGGTCGCCCGTGGTGTTGGCCGTCGCCGTTGCGGTCGGGTCCGTGAGCGAGCTGTTGGCGATCTCGACCACCCTGCCGACGAACGTCGTGTCGGGGAACGCGTCGATCTCGACCTGCGCCGAATCGCCCACTTGAATGCGCGCGACGTCGGTCTCGTCCACCTTCACCTTGGTCTCGAGCGCCTTCATGTCGCTGATCGTTAGCAACAGCGCCGCGTCCTTGTTGAATTCGCCCTGGATGGCGGTCTCGCCCTGTTGGACGTTGAGGCGCGTCACCTGGCCGCTCATCGGCGCGATGATGGTCGTCTTGGCCAGACTCGCCTGTGCGTTCTTGAGGCTCGCTTCCGCCTGGTCCACGGCGTGTTGCGCGGAGTTGTAGAGCGCCTGATTGACGTCCACCGTGGTGCTCAGCTGCTCCATCTGGTCGTCGGACACGAACGTCGGATTCGTCTTCCTGATCTCCTGCGACCGGCGCAGCGCGCTCTGCGACTGCTCCAAATTCGCCTTGGCGCGCATGAGGTCCGCTCGAGAGCTGGCGACGGCGGCCGCTTGCTGCTGCACCGCCGCTTGATAGGTGGCCGGGTCGATCTGCAACAAGAACTGACCCTTCTTCACGACGTCGCCTTCCTTCACCGCGAGCTTGACGATGCGGCCGCTCACGTCGGAGGAGATGTCGGCCTTGGTTTTCGGTTCCACCTGGCCGCTCGCCGTCACGGACGCAACGAGGTCGCGCCGTTGGACCTGCTCTTCGCGCACGTCGGTCGGCTTGTTCCCGCGCGTCGCCGCGGCGAGCACGAGCACGCCGGCCACGATCGCGACGAGGACGCCGGCAACGCCTAACTTCGCCCCTTTAGACATGGGTGTTCCTGTTAACGCAGTGGGTGGCCCACCGCGCCCTCGAGCGCGGCGAACGCTTTATGAAACTGATAGATCGCATTGATGCGATCGTTCTCGGCGGTCGAGTACGTGGCCTGGGCATCAGCGATGTCGAGGTACGTCGCCGCCCCCGCCTTGTACTTGACCTCGGCCAGATCGAGCTGCTGCCGGGCCTGCGCCGCGTTCTGCTCCTGCAACGTGACCGTTTGCGCCTGCGATTGCAGCGTTAGGTACGCGGCCGTGACATCGGCGGTGAGCTGGAGCTCCTGGGCTTTCGCTTTATAGTCTGCGTCGTTTCGCGTGGCTTCCGCCTGTTCGACCTGGCGCTCGCGCGTGAAGTTGTTGAAGATCGGGAGCGACAACGTCGCGGTCACCGACAGCGGCTGCTTCGTAAAGTTGAACGGGAACTGGCTGTTCTGGGCGCGGATCTGCGCGGCTGTTTGCGGCGTGACCACGCGCTGCTGGCAAACGGACGTGATCCCCGGGAGTCCAGCCCCCTGTCGAATCGAGTCTTCTGTGAAGCAACTGGCGGCGCCCTGAATTGCCGAGCCGATCAGCACGTTGGGATCTGCCAGCTGGGCAGTGAACCCGGAGATTCCCGTCTGAACCTGAAGGGTCGGGAAGTACGTGCCGCGGGCTGAGCTAACGTCAAGCGACGCGACCTGCGTGCGCACTTTGAGCGCGTTGAGAGTCGGATTCTGCAAGCGAGCAAGCGCCATCACCGAGTCGAGCGAGAACTTCGGCGCCTCGACGGTGAACTGAGACGTGAGCTGCACGTTCTGAGGTTCCGGCACGCCCATTTCCTGGAAGAGGCGCAGCTTGTCGACGTCCACCTGGTTGCGAGCGGTGATCCCCGCGACTTGCGCCTGTCCGAGCGTCACCTGCGCCTTCGAAACATCCAGCTGGGTGCCCGATCCAACCGCCAGTTTCGCCTTCGCCAGGTCGAGCTGCAGCTGTGCCTGGGCGATAAGCGTGTCCTGCAGGGCCACTTTTGCTTGGTCTTGGAGCACGGTGAGGTAATCCTGGGTCACCGTGGTCTGGACACTGATCTGCGAGCCAACGATGTCGGCTTCGGCCGCGCGCACATTGGTGTTCTGCCGCTTTGGATTCACGAAGGTCGACCAACTCAGGTTGTATGTAAGGCCGAGTTGGTAGAAGGACTGATACACGTCCGACGTAGTTGCGAACTGGACCGAGTTGATCGGCGCTTGACCGGCTTTGGTGTAGTTGCCTTGAAGTACGGCATCGAAGCGCGGCAGCAACTGTCCGTACGCCTCCTTCCGGAGCGCCGTCGCGCTCGATCGATCGTTCACCACCGACAAGTGGGTGGGATTGTGGTGTACCGCCAGGTTGACGGCTTGTTCGACGGTGAGGACCGGCCCGCTCGTCGAGTCGGCGGTCTGTGCATTCGCGGCGTGCGATGTGAGCGCCGGGATGGCCGCGCAGAGCGCCGCCGCGACGAGCTTGCTGAATTGCATCGTAAGAATCCTGTTTGAGCGGTGTCTGGCTGTCCTACGGGACGCCGGATATGTGGGTTTCAGGTGCACGAACGATGAGCGCCCCGCATAGCACGGGGCGCTCGCAGCGCCAACCGATGTGCGCACCCTCGAATCTAGTGGGGCAACTCGTCGCGCTGAATGAGCAGGCCACGGCCGTCGAGCGACACCTTGAGCACGTGACCCGTCGCGTCGACCCAAACGCTCTCGGACCCGCCGCCGGCGTCCGTCAACACGAGGTGCTTTGCCGACAAGGAGTGCCCCGCGATGACCAGCGTCTCGTCTGGCGCCCACTTCGCACTCAGCACCCGCTGCTCCGCGCGCTGCGGCGTGACCACCGCAATCGATCCGCCCGCGGCGCCCAACTTCTGCGCGCGCTGCGCGACGAAGTAATACTGGTGGAACACGTCGTCGTCCAACAGCACCGCATCGTCGGACGCGATGAATTCCCGCGTCGACTCACCCTTCGATGTGCGCACCTGCATGCTGAACCGGTCGCGTCCCGCCATGCCCTTGAGGCGCTCGACGACGTCGTCGCCGCGGCGAATCTCGAGCTGGTACTTGATGGGTCCGAAATCGGCGTCGGCCTGCAACGCCGGCACGAGACGGCGCCCATCCAGATCCGTGGTCCCGTTAGCGACGTATGCGTCGGCGGCGCCGACACCCGTCTTGCGGATGGTGAACGTTTCTCTGCCGCTCTTGGCGCCGTTCCGCGTGATGGTGAAACTGCCTTCGTCGACCACTGACACCTGAGCGGTCGCGCCCGAAGGGAGCGGCACGGCGAACACGGTCATGCACAACAAGCCGAGGATGCGCATTGTCACAACAGAATACCCCGAAGGCGGGAGGAGGGTTCAAGCGTCGGGGGCGGGAACGAGGAAGATACGATCCCCGATCCGGTCGCGGAGCCGCTCGTAGAGGGCTTTACCCTTTTCGGCGGTGGCGAGCGTGGGCCGGCCGACAGATCCCGCACTGTCTTTCGTGACGCGCAATTTGCCACGGCGGTAACGTTTCGAATCGGACGGAATGAAGTCGCGCGCCCACTCCATACGGACCAGCTCCGGCGCCAGGTAGAGCATGAGCGACGTGTCGGCCTCGCCGCCGTGCAGGTGTTCGCTTTGCCCTTCGAGGATGTCGCTCACGTTCACGGCATACAGATCCACCACGCGGACGCGCGCCGAGCGGGTGATGACGGTGTCGAGCGCTTCTTGGTGCGCGTCGTAGTCGTGCGCGGTGAGCAGGATAAATTCCCGGAACCCTGTCGCCTCCCAGGAGTCCAAGAGATCGTTGAGCATGCGGTGCAGGGTCTTCTTGCGCAGCGATGCGTTGCCGGGGAACACAACGTCGGCGTTGCCATTCACTCCATACTCGACCGTCGGGGCGACGATGACGCCAGTGGCGGCGGAGAGATCATCCGCCAATCGTTGGGCAATGATGGTGGCGCAGCCCAACGGAAGGTGCGGGCCGTGCTGCTCGCAGGTGCCGACCGGGATGATCAAGCGCGGGTCCGCGGCGATGATCGCGGCCACTTGAGCCGGTCCCATTTCTTTGAGTCGTCGCGGCTTGGCGTCCGCGGCGGGAGGCGGAAGGGGCATTGCGAAAGGCGGTGAAGTGAAGCCGGTGACGCGATGGCCGGCGATCCGGAGCGTGGCCGCCCACGTGTGGACGCTCAGTGCGGGCGTTGCACTCGTCGCGGACGCGTCATGGCTCCGCAATCCGGGCATACGGTACTTGTTGGCCAGCGTCGCCGCCACAGGGGTTGCCCTCCTCATCGCGCTGGGACTCCCCCGCCGCTCGCGCGCTTGGGCATACGCGGCCGTGACGGCGGCGCTGGTGTTTTGCGTGCTGGCCATCCGCACGCAGCGACAGTTGGGCCGCATCGATGACAATTGGGCGTCATTCCGTACGGACCTGGTGCGTCGCGGATCGCTCGAACTGGAGCACGAGCTGGAGTCGGTGACGCGGCGCATTCGGGCGACTGCCACGGACGCGCTGAGTGCGCCGGCCGGCGAAACGGATGCATTCGCGGCGCTGCGACAGAACGTGCACCACATGCCTGGATTGGGTGTGGTGTTGTATCGGAAGGGCCGGCCAGCGGCGTGGGCAGGCACCAATGTGGTGAGCACCGACACGCTGGTCGCTCCGGTCGGCGTGGTGCAGTCGCCGTTCTACGTGACGCTGTACGCGGCGGCGGCGCGCGGTGAGACGCGCGCGGTGGCGAGCGCGGTGATTCACGCCGAGTCGCCGGGCGACAGTCTGGTGTCGGCGGTGGCGGATCGTGTCGCGAGCCGCGTCGGGCTCAATGGGTTCGTGGTGGATGTGGATCCGCGCGCGCATGCCGCGGCGGACACGGGCGCGGCCCAACAGGCGGCGCTGGTGTTCGCGCCGGCACAGGACACGTTGCTGGCGGCGCGGCCGGTGCCTCCCGAGCGGGAGGAAGCGCGGCTGGGGGTGATGGAGGCGGCGCGGACGGGCGGCACGGTGACGCTCGCGATCGCGCTGCTCTGTTTTCTGGCCGCCGTGTGGCGCGAGGAGCGGACGTTCGCGTGGCGGCTCGCTCCGTTAGGCGTGTGGCTCATCGCCGTCGCGCTGGCGCCGCTCAGCGCGTTGTCCAGCGACTCGACGCTGTTCGACCCGACCGTCTACTACGCGCCCGTGGGCGGTCCGCTCACCGGCACGGTCGGTGCGTTAGGCATCGCCGCCGCCGCCGTGCTGCTGGGTCTGCTGCTCCTCCAGCGCCGCCGGGGACGCGCGCTCGCCGTGCCGCGGCGGGCGCGGCTCATCGTGCTGCTCGGGGTGGCGGCGCTCGGCCCGTTCCTGCTCCGCGCCCTCGCGGACGGGGTGACGCCGCCGCCCGGTGGCGTGAGCGACACGGTCTGGCTGGCGTGGGAAGCATCGCTCTTCCTCGTGACGGCGACGTTGCTCATCGCCATCACCGGCGCGGTCGGCGCGATAGCGGTTCGCGGGCGTCGCGTGGCGCTGCCGCCGGTCGTGGCGCCGGTCGTCGCGATCGTCGCGGCGCTGCTCGCGCCCGCCGCGCTCGAGTCGCCGGGCGTGTGGCCCACGTGGTATCTCGGGCTATGGATTGCGGCGGTGGTGTGCCTCGTGCTGTCGCGGCCGCACCGCCGCCTGGTGCTCGCGGCGGGCGCGGTGGCTGCGTTAGGCGCGACCACGCTCACCTGGAACGCCGGCGTGCGCGGCCGCATCGCGCTCGCCAACCGCGACGTGTCGTCGCTCGACGTGGTGCAGACCGACGTCACGGCCGCGCTCCGCCGCTTCGGCGACGCACTCGCCGACGCGCCCGAGCCGCGCACCCAGGCGGACCTCGTGCGCGCGTACATGCAGTCCGATCTCCTCGGCTCCGGCTATCCGGCGGCGATGCAGAGTTGGACGGCCGGCGACACGCTGCAGGCCGCCGTGCGCCTGGATCCCGTGATGCCGCCCGACTCGGGCGTGCGCGCCGCGGTGGACGAGGCGCGCGTCACGTGCACGACCGTGCTGCGCACCGTGTTGGGCATGCCCGGTCGCTACGCGGTGCTTGCCGTGCCGCACCCGAGCAACGCGGTGACCGCGGTCATCGTGGCGCCGCGCACACGCCTCATTCCCGAGGACCCGTTCCACGCGCTGTTAGGCATCGAGGAACGGGAGCGCGGCCAACCGCCGTACACCGTGTCGCTGGTGGACGCGGATCCCGCGTTAGGCTTGTCGCCCGCCCACACGCGCTGGTACCGCGCCGCCGACGAGCTGCACGGCGACCATCTGGTGCGCACGGGATCGGGCGAGATGCGCGCGCACATCGAGATCGACCTGCGTTCGCAGGGGATCCTCGTCCAGGGCGGAACGCTGATCGTGCTCGTGGACCTCATCCTCCTCTCGGTGCTGTGGCTGGCCAGCGTGTTCCCGGAGCGCGCGCTGTGGCGCCTCCTCCGTGGCCGCGCGCGTCGCTGGCGCCGCAGCTACCGCGCGCGCCTCACAATCGGGTTGTTCGCCTTCTTCGTGCTGCCGGCGGTGGCGTTCGCGCTGTGGAGCTATCAGCGCCTGCAGCTCGAGGACCAGCAGGCGCGTGAGCTGCTCGTGCGCGCCACGCTCCACGCGTACGCGGGAGGCGGCGATCCGCAGTCGCTGGCCATTGCCGGCGGCCGCCTCGACACGCCGCTCCTCACGTACGCGGCGGGCCAACTGCGCGAGGCGAGCGAGCCGATGCTCGACGCACTCGCGCCTACCGGCCGGTTCATGCCGTCCGAAGTGTACGCCGACCTGCGCGACGGTCACGAGGTCTACGTGGCGCGGTCGATGCGCATCGGCAGTACGCGCGCGCTCTTCGGGTATCTCACGGTGCAGAGCGGCCCGGGCGCTCCGTTAGTCATCGCGGCGCCGGCGCGCACCAGCGAACAGCTGCTCGACCAGCGCCGCCGCGACCTCGGCGTCCTCGTCATGTTCGCCACCGTTCTCGGCGCCATCGCCGCGCTGTTGCTGAGTCGCGTCGCCTCGCGGTCGCTGGCCAAACCGATCGGACAACTGCGCGCGGCGGCGCTCGCGATCGCAGCCGAAGAGCGCGAGCCGCCGCTGAGCGGCGCCCCGCCGGAGGAATTCGAGCCGGTGTTCAGCGCGTTCCGGCGCATGGCGGCCGACTTGGGCGCAAGCCGCGCCGCGCTCGAATCCGCGCAGCGGCGCACGTCGCAGGTGCTGCGCAACGTAGCCAGCGGAGTTGTCGCCTTCACCGCGCCGGGGACGGTGCTCCTCTCCAACCCCCGCGCCGTGGCGCTGCTCGGCCGCGCGTGGCCCGCGGGGCCAACGCTCGACCGCGCAGCGCCCGAGATCGCGACCCGGCTGCGCGCGTTCCTCGCGCGCAGCGCGGACGAGGAGGAGTTCGAGCTGGAGGTGAACGGCCGTCAACTCCAGGCGCGCCTGACCCGCCTCACGGGCGGCGGCGGCGTGGTGCTCACGCTCGACGACGTCACCGATGTCGCGCGCGCCCAACGCGTGCTCGCCTGGGGCGAGATGGCGCGGCAAGTGGCCCACGAGATCAAGAACCCGCTCACGCCGATTCGGTTAGGCGTACAACACCTCAGGCGCGCGTACGCCGACGCGCGCGGCGACTTCGATCGCGTCCTCGAGCAGAACGCCAGCCGCATCCTCTCGGAGATCGACCGCCTCGACGAAATCGCGCGCGCGTTCAGCCGCTACGGCACCGCTCCTGCCGAACGCCAGCCGCCGGAGCCCGTGGACGTCGCGGCCGTGACGCGCGATGTGCTCGACCTCGAGCGCATGGGCAGCGGCAGCGGCGTCATCGAGTGGCGCCTCGACGGGGCCGAAGAGCCGCTCCTGGCCAAGGCGCGCACCGAGGAGCTGCGCGAAGTGCTGCTCAACGTCCTCGAGAACGCGCGACTTGCATCGGCGACGCGTGTGCTCGTGAGACTGGCCCGGAACGATGGACGCGTGGTGATCGAGGTGGGGGACAACGGCCAGGGGATTCCCGCCGCGGTGTTGCCTCGTATCTTCGAGCCGCACTTTTCGACGCGCACGTCGGGCAGCGGCTTGGGTCTCGCGATCAGCCGGCAGTTGGTCGAGAGCTGGGGCGGCGAGATCGAGATAGCGAGCGATCAGCACAGCGGCACAACGGTGCGGGTCGAGTTGGAGGAAGGCGGGGCAGACAACAAAGTCGCTCAGGCGAAGCGCGATTAGTGCGGGGTAACGGCGGGACGTGGCTCGATGTCGGGTGGTGTGTCGTGCGAACAGCCGTCGATCCGCCACGCCGTGCGAACTGTTCGCCCCATTGTCGGATTATTCAAAGTGCGCCGAACATCCGGATCCCATTCGAGCATGGCCGCGAAAGAAGACCTTTCGATTCAGCCGCTCCTCGATCAGCATCGCTCCGAAGCCGAGCGGCTGCTCAACGGCATGCGCGCGGTGGTGCTGCTGCTGCTCGCGGCGACCGGCGCGTTTTACTCGAAGGAGTTGCCCGCGGCGGTCAATCGGGTCAACGTGTTGCTGCTCGTTCCGATTTTCGCGTGGACGATCGGGCAGTGGATTGCATTCCGTGGACGCGCGCAGCTCCCGCGTTGGCTCACGGTGGCCAATCCGCTCATCGACGTCACGTGGATCACGCTACTCATGGGCGGCTACGCACTCGCGGGGCGCGTCGAGCTCGGCCTGCGCTCGCCGATGTTCCTCGCGTATTTCGCGGTGCTCGCGTCGCGGCCCATCACGTCGTCGACGCGTCTGGCGGCGACAACGGCCGCGCTGGCGGTGGGCGAATACGCGGCGCTATCGTTAGGCCTGCTGCTGTCCAGCGAAACCGTGATTGCGGCGAGTCCCGTCGACGCAGCGGTGGGCCACGGTCTCTCGCCGCTCGACGAATGTGCCAAGGTGCTGCTGCTCGCGGTATCGGGATGCATTGCCGTGTATGCCACGGCGTGGCAGGCGCGGTTGCTCCGCAGCTATCACGAGCAGGCCCGCCATCGCGAACTGCTCGAGAGCGCGCTCGCGCGCGCGCAGCTCCGGAGCCTCGAACTGCAGCTGCACCCGCATTTCCTGTTCAACACGCTCAACACGATCACGGCGCTGCTGCGCTCCGACGCGCGCGCCGCCGAACGCGTGGTGGCCGGTCTGAGCGAGCTCCTGCGGTTCTCGCTGCGGGGCGCGAAAGAACAGCAGGTGTCGCTCGAGCGCGAGCTGGAGCTGCTCAGGCGGTACGTCGAGATCCAGCAATTCCGTTTTTCGGATCGCCTCCGGGTGGATCTGTCGGTCGATCCGCGCGCGCGACGCGCCCTGGTGCCGAGCTTCCTCTTGCAGCCGTTAGTCGAGAACTCCATCCACCACGGCATCGCGCCGCGCGCGTCGGGTGGATCGGTGCGCGTGCTCATCGAGCGCGAGGGCGACACCGTGCTGTTGACCGTCACCGATGATGGGATTGGGGCGGGAGCCGTCGGCCGCTCGCGCCGGAGCGGGGACGGCGTGAGCGGGGCATCGGGGGGCGGTGTTGGGTTAGGCAACACGCGGGCGCGGCTCCGCCACCTGTACGGCGACGCGCACCGGTTCGAGGCAGGCGCACGACCTGAAGGCGGGTTCGAGGTCCACATTGAAATCCCGTTCCGCGACGCCGCGGAGTCCACATCACCGGCCATTCTGGAGGTTGTAGCATGACGATGCGTCTCGACACCCTGATCGTGGACGACGAGCCCCTGGCGCGGACGCACCTCCGCGAGCTGCTCTCGGCGCACCCCGACGTGCACATCACGGGCGAATGCGGCAACGGACGCGACGCCGTGAAGATGGTGCGCGACCTGGAGCCGTCACTCGTGATGCTCGACATTCAGATGCCGGAGTTGAGCGGACTCGACGTGGTTCGCGAGATCGGACCATCCTCGATGCCGGCGGTGATTTTCGTCACCGCGCACGATGCGTATGCGCTCGACGCGTTCGGCGTGTTCGCGGTGGGCTATCTGCTCAAGCCCATCCAGCCGGAGCAGCTGCAGGCGGCGCTGGCGCGCGTCAAGTCGATCCAGCCGCCGGCACTGCGCGACGACGCGGGCATGCGCCTAACGGATACGGCGACGCCGCCGAACGTCGAAGGCTCCGACCCCGAGCGCCTGGCCATCCGCGTCGATGGACGCATCATCTTCTTGCGCATCGCCGATATCGACTGGGTCGAAGCGATGGACAACCACGTGCGGCTCCACTTGGGCACCCGCACGCACGTGGTGCGCGGCACGCTCACGAATCTCGAGCGCCGCCTCGCCGCCGGACGCTTCCTGCGCATTCACCGCTCGACGCTCGTGAACGTGAATCGCGTCGTCGAAGCCCAACCGTGGTTCGGCGGCGACTTCGTGCTGATTCTGGGCGACGGCACGCGCCTCACGTCCGGACGCAGCCACCGCCCACAGGTCCAGCGATTCCTGCGGCAGAGTCTGTGAGGCAACGCGTCCGCAGGAACCTATGCGTACCACTGCCCATTCATGCACGTGTCGTCCAGGTCCGGCTCGATCACCGTTCAGCACGTCCCCTCAACACGTGGAGCGCGCATGCTTGTTCCGACGCGAGTGAACGCGGTCGCATCCCACCACGCGCGATTCGTTCGCCCGAGCAGAGCGCGCATGTGCAGCGCCGCCGTTCTGGGACTCGTGCTCGCCGGGCGGCCGGCGGCCGCCCAATGCCGGGTGCCCGAAAACAGTAACGAGGCCAAGCTCCTCGCGTTCTACGAAGCGCCCATCGCCTTCGGCGTGGACGCGGCGCCCGAGCGCCTCGCGCGGGGCGCCGTCCGCGTGTCGCTCGAGGTCGAGCCCATGCCCACGCCTAACCCGGCGATCCAGCAGACGCACATCTGCTTCGCGAGCAAGTCGGACAATACGCGGTTGTCGCCGATCTTCGGACGCCCGCGCATCATGATCGGCCTGCCGGCCGGATTCATCTTCGAGGGCAGCTACGTTCCGCCGATCCAGTTGTACGACGCCAAGCCCAACGTCGGGAGCTTCGCCTTGTCGCGTGCCCAACAATTGCCGTCGGCGTGGGGCGGCGCGCTCACGCTGCTGCTGCGTGCGCATGGTACCGTCGGACAGGTGCAGGGACCGATCACGTGCCCGAGGAAAGGTCTCCAGACCGGCGATCCCGCGGCGCCGTGCTTCGGGACCTCGCCGTCGAACGACACCTTTCACCCGTATATGGTGGGCGGCGAAGGCACGCTCTCGCTCACGACGCACGATCAGCGGTGGGCGTTCTGGGCCGGGGGCGGCGTCAACTGGCTCAAGCCTCGGTTCCAGACGGGGTTCACGGACGGCAACGGTTTCACGGACTCCACGCGCGTGGAAGTCGACCTCACGCGCGCGGTGGTCTTTGGCGGCGTGACGGCGCACGTGACGCACGCATTGGAGTTGTCGGCGCAAGTGTACTCGCAGCCGGCCGACGTGACGACCGTTCGATTCGCGGCGGGCTACATCGTGCGCTGACGCCGGCGCAGTGCGCGCCCGCAAACCGCAAGCTTGCCGCGCGGGCGCCAAGGCCACTGATTTCGATTAGTGACCGAGCAGATCGCCCCCGTTTCGATGCCGCTGGCGCGGCCCGACGACGCCGACCGGCAGGCCCAGCTCGACCGCATGAAGCGGCGGGCCACGGGTCTGCTGGTCGTGGCTACTGCGATATTCGGCGTTACCCGATGGTATGAGAGCCGTTTCCCGTGGCTTGGGTTCATTCGAGCCACGGCTGAAGCCGCCATGGTCGGCGGGCTCGCCGACTGGTTCGCCGTGACGGCGCTTTTCCGCCATCCACTCGGCCTGCCGATTCCGCATACGGCCATCGTCGCCGCGCGCAAGGACCGCATCGGGCGGACGTTAGGCAATTTCGTCCAGTTCAACTTCCTGGCGCGAGACGTCGTGGCGCGGCGGCTCGCGTCCATGCGCATCGCCGACCGCGCGGTGACGTGGCTGTCGGAGCCCGACAACGCGCGCCTCATCGCGCGTCAGGTGGCCTTAGGACTCGCGCGCTCCGCCGAAGCGCTGCCCGACGATGACGCGCGCCGCTTGATCGGAGACGGTCTCGCCGCGCGTGTGCACGCCACGCGCGTGGCGCCGGTGCTCGGTTCCGTCCTCTCGTTCATCACCGCCGACAGCCGTCACCAGGATCTGCTCGACGATGCGCTCGGACTGATCGAGCAGTCGGTGCGCGAGAATCGCGAGATCATTCG
>JAICLH010000197.1 GCA_025927495.1 Gemmatimonadaceae bacterium | reverse complement strand
GTTGCGCCGATCGGCGTGTTCGCGCTCGTGCTGCCGCTTGCCGCGCACCTGGGGGGCGCGGTGGCCGGCGCGATCGGCCTGTATATCGCGGCGTACTCGCTCGGGAGCATCGTGGTCATGCTGCTCCTCTACCCGGTGGTTGCGGTCCTCGGCGGGATACCGCTCAGCCGATTTGCGCGGGCCGCGCTTCCGGCGCAACTCATCGCGTTCAGCTCGAGCTCGTCGATCGCGTCCCTGCCGGCGCTGATCGAGAGCGGCGAGCGCGGGCTCGGACTGCCGAGTCGCATCACCGGCTTCGTATTGCCGCTCGCCGTGTCGGTGTTCAAGATCGGCGCACCGGTATCGTGGACGATTGGCGCGTTGTTCGTCGGGTGGTTCTACGGCGTCCCGCTGCATGCGCGCGAGCTGGCGACGGTCGCCTTCGCCTCGGTCTTCCTCGCGTTCGTGGCGCCGGGCGTGCCGCGCGGAGCGTTCATCATGCTCACGCCCTTGTTCCTGGCCATCGGGCTGCCCGCGGATGGCATTGGCATCTTGATCGCCGTCGATGCGCTGCCGGATACGTTCGCGACGGCCCTCAATGTGACGGGCGACCTCGCGGCGGCGACCTTGGTGGCGAGGGCGGATGCCCCACCTCGCCGGCTCGCCAAGGTAGCCGAGGCGTAATCGCGCACACCGACTAACGCGACCTCTCGCACGGGCTTGGGAAGCGCACAAACGTCCCTTTGTGGCGCTGCTCACCGTTAGTCGTCTGCCTGCAAAGGTCGCGGTCGGCACAGCCCGCTACCGCGGTTCGCGCACCCACCCGCCACCAGGGACGTCCCATGCGCCGGTCATTCCTCTCGCTCTTCCTTGCACTTGCCATTGCCGGATGCGGCGGCAGCACGTCGCCCAAGTCAAACGTGAATGGGTCGTGGTCGGGATCGGGGTCAGGCGTCACCATGAGCCTTACGCTTTCACAGACCGGGACAACGGTTTCCGGGACCGGTTCGATCAGCGGGGGCGGCAACACGATTCCATTGACGGCCAGCGGCACGTATGTCGCGCCCGACCTGTCGCTGACGTTGTCTTCGGACGGGTTTCAGCCGACGAGTTACACGGGATCACTGTCCCATGGCACGATTACCGGGACACTCAACGGTTCGGGATTCAACAACGCGAGCATGACGCTGACGAGGCAGTAAGCCGGCGCAGCATCGTTACTCGCTCCGCAGCGCCGCCATCGGGTCCGCGCGCGCGGCTCGCCGCGCGGGTCCCGCCGTCGCCAGGATCGCCACGACGAATAGCCGCAGCGCGTGGCGGACGCCGCGGATGAGGTCGTCGAACACCGAGGTTTCCGATTGGGCCGTCACCCCCCACGCGCGGATCGACGTTTGAGTTCCGCTACACCGCGCGCGGCGGTCCGAACCACGTCGTTAGCGCCTCGGCGAGCCCCGCCTCCGTTCGGTCGCCCACCCACGCGACATATCCGTCGGGCCGGATCAGCACGCCGTTAGGCGGACTGACGGCACCCAGCGCCGGAAGATCCCATCTGCCCGCGTACTCCGCGTCGATCAACTGCACTCGATCCGACCATCCGGCGAGATCGAAGCGGCGGGGCTCGCCGAGGTTGAGCAGCACCGGCCGCGCCTTGTGGAGCACCGTGAAGACCCGCAGCGGACCGTCGGCCGTGGCCACATCGACATCCGGCATTCGGCGGCCCAACAGCGGGTGACCTTCGCCGAGGTCGTAGTGAATGTCCAGACCGGACAACTCTGCGGCCATTCGCTTGCGCGGCTCGTCCATGCCGAGGAACTGTGCGACGTACTCGCCCAACGCCTTGGTTCGCTCGTCCGGCCGGCGCAGCGCGGTCGCCGCCATGGTGCCGCGCATCGCGCGAGCGGCGACGGCGTGGCGCTCCGCGTGATAAGTATCGAGGAGCATCGCGGGCGATGTCTGCCTAACGACCTGGGCCAGCTTCCATCCCAGGTTCACCGCATCCTGCACGCCCAGATTGAGGCCCTGGCCGCCGATCGGGGCGTGCACGTGCGCGGCATCGCCGGCCAACAGCACGCGGCGGTCGCGGTAGGCCGCGGCCTGCCGCGTCATGTCCGTGAACCTGGAAACCCAGGTCGGGCTGTGGATGCCGAAATCGGTTCCGTACGCCGCGACCAGCGCGGCCCGCACGTCATCGAACGTCGGTTCGCCGTCGCGTCCGACCTGCGCTTCCGTTAGCACCATCCCCACGCGCCGTGGACCGCCCTCCGCGTGGCCGATGGCGTGGGTGCCGGCGGCGTCGTGCCGAAACCCCCATTCCGGCTCCTCGGACATCTCGGCTTCGGCGATCAACCAGCTCGTGGACGGGTCCCACCCTGGGAACGCAATGCCGGCGGCCTTCCGGACGACGCTGCGCGCGCCGTCGCATCCGACGAGGTATTCGGCGGTTAGGCACGCGCCGTCTGCCAGCTCGACGATGACGCCGGCGTCGTCCTGCGTAAAGCCGGCCACTTCGCGTTCGCGATAGAACTGCACCGGCAGCTCGGCGACCCACTCGGCGAGAATGCGCTCGATGTGATTCTGCGACAGGCCGAGGACGTAGTTGTGTCGCGTTGGAAGATCGCTGATGTCCAACGCGACCTGGAAGTGCACGACCGGATACGTTTGCCCTCGAGAGACGAACCGATCGGCGATTCCTCGCTGATCGAGCACTTCGATCGTGCGGGAGTGCAGGCCTTTCGCGCGCGAACCGAGGAGTTCCTGGCTGGCGCGGCGTTCGACAACGGCGACGTCGACGCCCGCCAGCGCCAACTCAGCTGCCAACATCAACCCGGTCGGCCCCCCTCCCGCAATCACTACTGCATGTTCTTTCATCAACACCTGCCTCCCTTTTCGACGTCCATTTTTCGGCCCGCGAGTCTACCGCAGGACGTGGGTCTTGCCGCAAGTCCCGTGTGACGCTATAGGTTGAACGTGGCGCGGAGATGCACGCTCTACGGGACCGCAGCACTTCTCTCCGCGCGAGCGCACGGGCCACAGATCACATTTGGCGCCCGCGCTGCTTACCGCCTGGCAATTGCGTTCATGTCCGCGGTCGCGGTTGCCGCGCCTTGCCAGAACGCCGTCGGCGTGTCCCCGCTCGCCGGCCTGAGCAATCACCGACGGAACAAGCACGAGCCCTACGTCACCGCCGGCGACAGGACGTACCTGATCGGCACGCAGGACGGCAATTTCCCCGATCAGGGCGGTCACGTACGCGGCGAGATGGGCGGCCTCTGGCTGCACCCCATCAAACTGATCGACGGCTTCGTGGCGAGCCTAACGGACGTCGTTAGTCGTCGTGACACGGTGCTGGCCGAGGCCGCCCGCTTCGTGGCGTTCCCGTATGGGAGTCGTTTCGACTATGCGCCGGTGCTCGATAGCATCACGGTCGACCGGTTCGAGTTCGGCCCCGACGGTCAGAACGCAATGGTGGTCGCCTACACGGTCCGCAACGCCAGCGCACGCCCCAGGCGGTTGAGCTTTCAGCTCGCAGTGAAAACCGACCTGCTGCCGGTCTGGATGTCGGACAGCTTGGGTATTCACGACGCGCCGGACACGGTCGCGTGGCAGCCGTCGCGACGCCTGTTCGTCGCGCGCGATACGCGCAATCCGTGGTTCTGCGTCTGGGGCGCGACTGCACGGACCGCGCAGCGCGTCGTTCATCCAGATTCGCTGCGCACCGCCGGGCTAGGTGTCACAGCAGCATCGCGCTATGCGCTCGCCGTCGCCCCGCACGGCAGCGCGACGCTGACGTTCGTCATCGCGGGATCACCCACCGATGAGGCGTCCGCGCTGCTCACGTTTGCGCGCGTCGCGAAGACCCACGCGCAGCTGCTCGCGCGCAAGAAGGCCCGCTACGCGGCGCTCCTAACGGAGGCGAGGATCAGCATTCCCGACCAGCGGCTGCAGCAGGTTTACGATTGGGTGCGGATCGACAACGAGTGGCTCATCCGCGACGTCCCGGGGATGGGCCGAGGCGTCGGGGGCGGCCTTCCGGAATACCCGTGGTGGTTCCCGGACATGTACACCGTGCAGGCGCTCATCGCGACGGGCGAGTTCGATCTCGCCAAGGAGACGCTGCGGCTGCTGTGGCGCCAGTCGCTGAAGGCGAACGGCAACGGCCGCATCGTGCACGAGGTGACGACGAACGGCTTCGTGTCCAACCACGGCAACACGCAGGAGACCGCGCAGTATGTGATGACTGTCGGCCAGCTCATTACGTGGACAGGCGATACGGCATTCGCGCGCGAGATGTACCCGGTGATGCGGAAGAGTCTCCACTGGCTCCTGAGCGACGCTGATACGAATGGCGATCTGTTTCCAGAAGGCTACGGGATCATGGAGGTGCTCGGCCTCAACGCCGAATTGATCGATGCGGCGGTGTACACGCAGCAGGCGCTGGAGCAGACGGGGCAGGTTGCCGCGCTCCTGCGCGACTCCGCGGCGGCCGCGCGATACGATTCACTGGCGTCGGTTCTCGAGGACAAGATCAACGATCGCATCTGGCTCGAGGACCGCGCGTCGTACGCCGACTTCTACGGCACGAGAGCACAGGCGGTGAACGCCGCTCACGGCGCGATCAAGCAGATCAAGTTAGGCGAAGATACTCTCACACCGCGCGATACGCAGCTCATCTCATACTACGAGCAGCTCGGGCGTCGCTTTGCGGCGATGCCGGACACGAGTCGTGCATGGATCACGAACGAGAACTGGGTGATCGCGACGCCGATGGAAATGGGGATCGCCCCGCGAGCGCGGGCGATCCGACTACTCGACCGGATCCGCCGACAGAACGTCGGCGCGTACGGACCATACCTGTCGGCGGTCGAGCGGCAGGCCATGATGACGATCTCGACCGGTGTGGAGGCAGAGGCCGAGGCGCGTTACGGCCGCAGCGATGATGCGCTGTGGTACATGGAGAAGATCGCGGAGACGTTCGGGCTGCGGTCGCCGGGTACGATCTCGGAGATGATGCCCGACTACGGCAATTTCGTGATCGCCTGGACCAGCTACGGCATCGTGGTGCCGTTAGTCGAGCACTTCTTCGGCATCGTGCCTGACGCGCCCGAGCACACGGTGGTCCTCGACCCGCACCCGCCCACGGCGTGGAAGGACATGGCGATTCGAGACGTCCGTGTCGGCGCGACGCGGATTGCTTTCTCACGCAGGCGCACGGCCGCGGGGATCGTGTACGACATCGAGGCGAGGGACGATGGATGGACCTTCGTGTTGAAGGGCGATGCGGCGCCGGGTGCAAGGTATTATCTCAACGGGCGTCTCGTGCCCCTCGACTCGAACGGCCTCCGAATGAGCGGTCGCAGGAACCGCGTGCTGGTCGTGCGGTGAGTGGCGCCGGCCGCGCCCGCGCTCTTACTTGAGGCGGTCGCAATTGAATTCCTGAAATCAAACCAGGCGTCTCATGCCAACTTGCCGCAGTCGCTTCGTCGCGATCGCCGCCGCCCTGTTCGCGAGCACGCTCCCGCATCCCGCCGCCGCCCAACACGGCGTCCCTGTAAAGCCGCCTAACGGCCAACCGCTGCCGATTCCGGGGCGCTCGATGGTCATCACGCGATACGGCATCGTGGCGGCGAGTCAGCCGCTCGCGGCCAGCGCCGGCGTGCACATGCTGGAGTTGGGCGGCAACGCCGTCGACGCCGCCATCGCGGCCAATGCCGCCAACGGACTCATGGAACCGGCGATGAACGGCGTGGGCGGCGATCTCTTCGCCATCGTCTACATCGCCAAGACGGGGCAAATCTACGGCCTCAACTCGAGCGGATGGGCGGCGACCGGAATGACGCCGGACCTGCTCAAATCCAAGAACCTCGACCGCATTCCGATTCGCGGCATCTGGAGCGTGACGGTTCCCGGCGCCGTAGCCGGGTGGCAGGCGCTGCACGACAAGTTCGGGAAGCTGCCGTTCTCGACCGTTCTCGCGCCCGCCATTCGCTACGCGAACGAAGGTTTTCCGGTATCGCAGGTGATCGCTGAGACGTGGGCCGAGTACCTGAAGACGCTCGGCGATACACCGGACGCCGCCAAAACTTATCTCATCGACGGCCACACGCCGCGCGAGGGGGAAATCTTTCGTAATGCCGATCTCGCGCGCACGCTGTCGCTGATCGCGAAACATGGCCGCGACGGGTTCTACAAGGGCGCCACGGCCGACGCCATTCTCGCGACCGAACGGCAACTCGGCGGCACGATGACGGCCGAAGACCTCGCGGACTTCCAGCCAGAATGGGTGACGCCGCTGCACGTCGACTATCGGGGGTGGACGGTGTACGAATTGCCGCCTAACAGTCAAGGGATCGGCGCCCTGATGATGCTGCAGATGATGTCGCACTACCCGATGGGTGCGTACGGATTTCACGCCACGCAATCGCTGCACGTCACCATGGAAGCCAAGCAGCTCGCCTACGCCGACGTGTTGCGCTACGTGGGCGATCCACGGTTAGGCAATGTCCCCGTCGCGCAGATGCTCGACTCCGCGCACGCGGCCGAGCGCGCCGGCCTGATCGACTCGACCCGCGCCGTGTGCAGTGCGGCGCCCTCCGAGTTTTCGTCCGTCACCGACAAGAAGGGCGGCGACACGATCTATCTCACGGTCATCGATGCGGACGGCAACATCGTCTCGCTCATCCAGAGCAACTACGACGAGTTCGGTTCGGGACTCGTGCCCGCGGGCACGGGATTCGTGCTGCAGGACCGCGGCGCGTTGTTCACGCTCGATACGGGCAGGACCAACACGTTGGCACCGCACAAGCGACCGCTGCACACGCTGATGCCCGGGTTCATGCAGAAGGACAGCGTGCGCATCGGGTTCGGGATCATGGGCGGGTGGAACCAGGCGCAGGCGCACGCGCAGTTCGTGTCGAACGTTGCCGACTATGGCATGAGCATCCAGCAGGCGCTCGAGGCGGGGCGATTCACCAAGCCCGGGTTCTCGGGGTGCAACTTCGACATCGAGTCGCGAATTCCGCAGGCGGTGCGCGACTCGCTCTCGGCGATGGGCTACGACCTGACGCTGTACGGTCCGCGCACAGGCCATTTCGGGTGGGGACAGGCGGTGATGGGTACGGCCGGGGGTGTGCACTACGGCGCCAGCGATCCGCGGCACGATGGCGCGGCGATTCCAGAGCAGCTCCCGATCAAGAAGTGAGGTACTAGTGGACCGCGTCTGAGGTTGGGATAGCAGTCAGGGAATGGGGAAGCGCTCGCTGGCGCTCGCTTGGGGAAGCGCTGCGCTGGGGGAAGCGGCGGCGACGCCGCCTGGGGGGTG
>JAICLH010000098.1 GCA_025927495.1 Gemmatimonadaceae bacterium | reverse complement strand
GATGTGCCTAACCGAGCGATGCGGGCGGCCGCGCTCTTAGGGCTCACGGAACCGGGCGGTCTGGTGGTGCTCGCCGGCGCGTGGGGCGATGCCGCCCACGAAGTCGCCGCGCTCGTCGAGGGCATCCACGTGCTGGCGGTCGATCCGTTAGGCGCAGTCGCGAGCGGCTTCGGCGTGTCGGTGGCGCGCGCGCCCGACATGCTGCCCATGCGCCCCGAGTCCGTCCGCGCCATCGCGCTGGACGACGCGCACGCCGCCGCACTGTTTCTCGAGACGAGCGTGGCGGCGCTCAAACCCGCGGGCCGGCTGCTCGCGCCCGCCGGCACATCCATCCCCCGGGGTATCGTCGAGCGGGCGCGCGACGCGCACGACTGGTTAGGCGAGAAACACGACCTCACCGGCCTCGCGCGCGCGCCGCGTGCCTGACGTCACGCGTCGGTCGCGGTGTCGCTCTCCGCGTAGATCCGATCGATGAGCGCCTTGAACTTCTTGTCGATCACCCGCCGCCGCACCTTGAGCGTCGGCGTGAGCTCGCCCGCGTCCACCGTGAAGTCGCGGTCCAACAACACCATCTTCTTGGGGCTTTCGAAGTGCGCCAGGCCCGTCAGCTTGCCCAACACTTCCTTTTCCATCTTCGCCTTGACCATCGGTTGGGCGAGGAGCTGCTTGTAATCGCCGTAGAGCAGATTCTTGAGCTTGGCCCACTTCTCCAGCTGCTCGAAGTTCGGCACCACCAGCACGATCGGGAATTTGCGCTGGTCGCCGACCATCACTGCCTGCGAGACATACTTGTTGAGCTTGATGTGATTCTCGATCGGCTGCGGCGCGATCTTCTTGCCGCCGGCGGTGACGATGAGGTCCTTCTTGCGATCGGTGATGCGCAGAAAGCCATCCTCGAGCACGCCGATGTCGCCGGTGTGGAACCACCCGGCGTCATCGATGACCTCGTGGGTCGCCTCGGGCTTCTTGTAGTAGCCCTTCATCACGTTTGGCCCCCGGCACAAAATCTCGCCGTCCGGCGCGATGGCCACCTCGACGCCGGAGATCGGCGGCCCAACGGTGCCGATGCGGTACTGCTCCGGCCTGTTCACGGAGATCACCGGCGACGTCTCCGTTAGGCCGTAGCCCTCGAGGATCACCAGCCCGGCGGCGTAGAAGAACCGGTTGATCGCCGGCGCCAGCGGCGCGCCGCCCGACACGAAGTACCTGAGCCGGCCGCCCACCCGCTCGCGCAGCTTTGAGAACACGAGTTTCCTGGCGATCGCGTACTGCGCGGCGAGCAGCGGATCGGGCGCCCGGCCGGCCAGTCGCACGTCCGCCCACCGCTCGCCCACGGCGCGCGCCCAGAAGAACACCCGCTTCTTGAACGCGCCGCTCGCCAATGCGTTCTCCAGCACCCGCGCGTAGATCTTCTCGTACACGCGCGGCACCGCCACGACCAGCGTTGGGCGGATCTCGGTCATGTTCACGGTGATCGTGTCCATTGACTCGACGTACGCGATGGACACGCCGGTGGCGAACATGAGGAAGTCGAAGTGCCGCTGCAGCACGTGCGACAATGGCAGGAAGCTCAGCGATGCATCCTGGTCCGTGATCGGAATGACCTTCGCGACGGCGGCAACGTTCGATGCCAGGTTGCCGTGCGTCAGCATCGCGCCTTTGGGCTCGCCCGTCGTGCCCGACGTGTAGACGATGGTCGCCACCTGGTCCGGCGCAACCGCCATTGCGTCCCCCCGATAGCGCGCGGCCGCATCCGGTGTCTCGGCCGCCGCGCCGCGCGCTTCGAGCGCCGCGAGCGTCATGTCGATGCCGGTGCCGCTCACGTCGTCGAACGCGATCACCCACTTGAGGGCGGGCAGGGAGCCGCGCACCGCCGCAACTTTCTGCGCCTGCCCGGTTGAGGACACGAAGATGGCCACCGTGCCCGAGTCCTGCAGGATGTACGCGATCTGCTCGTCGGGCAGCGTCGGATAGATCGGGACGTCGAGATAGCGTGCCGTCAGGCACGCGTAGTCGGCGATCGCCCACTCGGGTCGGTTCTCGGACAGGATCGCGATCACCGCGCCGTCGGGCACGCCGAGGGCGCGGAGGCCGAGGGCGGCATGCCGGACGCGCGTCGCCAGCGTCCGGTGGGAGATCGGCTGGTACGTGCCGCCCACCTTCACCTGCATTGCGTTAGGCCGGTCGTAGCCGGCGACCGCGTCGAAGAAGAGACGCGTGAGCGTCGTCGGCGCCAGGCGCGGGTCGCGCGTCGTCGTTGCGTTCGGCTCGGCCGTCACGGTCATGACCACCTCGGTCGTCGCGGCGTGCGCGCCCCGCCCACAGGGGCCGCCGCTCAGTGGACGTTGATGCGCCTAACGTACGTCACGGGACTGCCCGCCGGGAGGCCGCCCGGAGCCGTCGCGCTCACCTGCACGACGAGCGAATCGTTGAACGGATGCGTGAACGGTGTGAGCTTGAGCCCCAGGTTGGTGCTGCCGGTCGCGTCCGTCGTGTCCACCAGCTGGGCGACGGTCCCGTTTTTCACGAGCTGCACGTTCGTCGAGTCCGTATTGTCGTACGGCGCCGGGTGCAGGATCGTGTAGCGCACCGCATACCTCGGCACGGCGACCGAATCCGTCAGGTGCAGCAGGCGCACGCGCAGCGTCAGCACGGTATCCCGCAATCCGCCGGCGAAACCGAAATCGACGCTGTCGCGCGCCGAATCCTCGGCGATCATCACCGAGGGCGTGTCGACCACCGCGATCGTGTCCGGGATCGACTGCAGCCCCGCGGCCGTGGCCACGACGAGCACGTTCGACACGAGCTTGTGGCCCACCACGACGCCTAACGCAGGGTCGACGGACACGGACGCCGTCGAATCCACCGCCAGGAACGACACGGGAATGCCGGCGATACTGTCGTTCTTGAAGTTGAACACCGTGACATGCAGCGGCGCCGCGCGGCCCAGACTGTCGCGCAACGTGTCGCCGAGGAGCACCGAGGGCGATGCCGGCGCGTCGAGCTGGATCGCGACGGGTGTGTTCGGGTTCGTCCCGACCTCGTTGCACGCCGCGGCCACCGCGGCGATCAGGAAGGCGATCCCGGCCGCCCGGAGGAAACGCCGCATCACTCGAACCGCGACGCGAGCTCGGTGGCCAGGTTCACGTACGCCTGCGCGGCCGCGTCGGCCGGCGATCGCAGCACCACCGGCTGACCCGCCGCGAACGCATCGGCCGCTGCCGTGCTGCGCGGAATCACCAGGTCGAATACCATGTTGCGCGGGAGATGCTTCCGAACGTACTCCGACACGCGCACGCTCGTCTCGCTGGTCTCGTCGTACATGGTGAGCACGAGTCCGTCGAGCGTGAGCTCCTCGTTAGTCGCAACGACATCCTGGATCCCGCGCAGGATTTGCGGCGTGGTCTGCAGCGCGAGCGGCTCGGCCTGGAGCGGCACGATCACGTGCTGCGCTGCGGACAACACGCGCTCCACCGTCGGGCCCAATCCCGGCGGCGTGTCGACCACGACCACGTCCGTGCGCTGCCGCGCCATCGCCAAGAGATCCGGAAGCAGCGTCGACTCCTCCATCCGATGCTGATACGCGACGTGATTCGTCGCCGCGCTCACCGTCCCCGCGAGAATCACGCGCAGCCACGGCAGCGCCGTGGGCAGGATGATGTCGCGGAGCGTCTTCTCTCCCGATAGATAATCGGAGATCCCGACCGTGACATGGTCCGCGCGCAACCCGACGCCGTAGCGCACGGCACCTTGCGGATCCACGTCCACGAGGAGGGTCTTCATGCCGCGACGAGCGAACGCCGCCGCGAGATTCACCGCGGTCGTCGTCTTGCCGACACCGCCTTTCTGGCTGACTACGGCGAGAACCGTTCCCACTCGCTATTCCGGGCTGGAGTCCGGGCCCGTACCGCTTCTGATCTGCTCGATGGTTTGCCGGGCGTGCTGGACCCAGCGTTCGGCTTCGGCGGTCGAAGGTGGGTGCTCCAGGAACGCCGTCAGGTGACGTTCGGCGCCTTGGCCATCTCCGCGCTTGAGCAGCAGGTAGGCGAGTCCGTAGTGCGCACCGCTCAATTGCGGATCGATCTCCAGTGCGCGGCGATAGCAGCGGATGGCATCGTCCAATCGTCCCGTGCGCGAATAGGCGATGGCCATGTTCTGCAGGATGCGCTGATCGTTGGGCTGATCGCGCAGCGCGAGCCGGTACGACGTGAGCGCGGCGTCGTAATCACCCTGGCGCTCCAGCGCCAGCGCTTCGCTCAAGTAGTCGAGACGTTGGGGTCGCGGCGTGTGTGCCGTTCCACCACCCGTCAAGCGGCTCCACCAGGACATGCGGTTGCGTCTTAGAGTCGAGAACTTGGGTGGGATGGGCACCACGACGGCGCGGTACAGGAATGCGCACCCGGCGTACCTGTCGAGGGCAAACTTACGCGGCCCCGCGCAAGGCGGCAACCGCGCTGTCGGGCGCGGGCGCGCGACGGTAGCTTACGCGAGCGAGACGAAGTCGACAGAGAACCTACGGAGGACACGTGGCGCCACGACGAAAGCAGGATCGAACGCGCGGCGTGTTCGAGGTCGACTGGCCGCTCTTCGGCGAGCTGTCACGCGCGCTCGCGCTGAAGGTGGCGCGCACGTACGATCCCGAGCTGGTGGTGGGCATTGCCACGGCCGGTGTCATTCCGGGCGCGGTGATCGCGGCCATCCTGGGCCGCGAGTTTCACTCGATTGTCGTGAGTCGCCGCTATCACGCCGAGTCGGTGCGGGAGACGCCGGCCATTCTCGGCGTGGCGCCGCCCGAGGTGCGCAACCGCCGCGTGCTCCTGGTGGACGAGACGTGCGATACGGGCGAGACGATGCGCATGGCCGTGGCCGCGCTCGTAAACGCGGGAGCGGCCGACGTGCGCACGGCGGTCGGGTTCCGCACGGGACCGTACGAGCCGGACTTCTCGGCGCTGGAAACGGAGAGCACGATCGTGCTCCCGTGGGATGAGGACCTGCTCTCGTCCGTGTCCTGAGCTTTCGTTAGGCGGCCAGCCGATCGCCTAACGGACGGACATCACTCGACGGCGGCGACGATGGCGTCGTAGGGCTCGCCCGCTTCCATCCGGTCGTACACGAAGCGCATGACGTCGCCGTTACCGAGGAGAAAGCGGCAGCGTTCGTGGCCGGCCGAGCGGCACTCCACCTCGAGCACCGCCAGCGGCACGTCGGAAAAGCGGCCGAAGAAATCCGCCAGCATTCCAGTCGTGAAGTGGCACCCCGGTTGGTCGAGGTGCTCGGCGGGATCCGCTTCGCCCCAATCGTCGGTGTCGACCGTGGCGACCGCGTCGCGCAGCGAACCGATTTCCAGCGTGCCCCATCCAGCCAAACGGAAATACTCCGACGCACGGCGCTGAAAGCTCTCGAAGTCGAGATCTTCCGGCGCGCCGTCGCCCCGCTCGTGCAGCCACGCGCGAAATGCCTCGAATACCGTGGCGCCGCCGGCGTATCCCGCTTCCTGCAACGCGGCGGCGGCGGACGGACCCACGTCGCGCAGGAGCGCAGCCCGCAACGTCTGTATCGCGGGGCGGCTCACGGCCAGCAGCGCGTGATCGGCGAGGTTGATCGTGTCGGCCATGACGTGCCTCGTGTGTTGGACGAGTGGGCGCTCGAGCTCCGGCGCCCAAGTTACTGGTTTTTAGGCTCGGCTCCGGCACGGCGCAAGAGCTCGTCCTCATCGATCGTCTCGACGCCAAGCTCCCGCGCGCGATCGAGCTTGCTGCCGGCGTCTCCCCCCACAACCACGAAACTGGTGCTCTTGGACACCGAAGACGTCACGTGCCCGCCGGCGCTCTCGACCAACTCCGTTGCTGCTTTGCGCGAGAGCGTGGGCAGCGTACCCGTGATGACGACTGTCTTGCCCGCGAGGCTACCGGCGCCATTGCCCGACGCTCCGTGCTTTCCGGCCGGCTCGACGAAGTTCACGCCGCGCGCGCGCAGCTTTTCAATGAGCTGCTTGGTGGTGTCATTCGCGAAGTACGTTGCGACCGACCGCCCGATGATGTCGCCCATGCCCCGAACGGACGTGATCTGGTCTTCGGTGGCCTGCGCGAGTGCGTCGAGGGTGTGGAAATGCCGCGCCAGCACCTGGGCCGCCATCTCGCCCACGTGCAGGATGCCCAAACCATTGAGGAGCCGCGAGAACGGCTGGTGCTTAGCCGCGTTGATCGCCGCCACGAGATTCTCCGCGCTCTTCTCGGCGAAGCGCTCGAGCGTCACCAACTGCTCGACGGTGATCGAGAAGATGTCGGCGAAGTCATGTACGAGACCGGCGTCGATGAGCTGGCGGATGCGCGCGTACGAGAGGCCGCGGATGTCCATCGCACCGCCCGACGCGAAGTGCACCAGGCCTTCGAGCTGCCGACCGGGGCAGGCTACGTTAGGACAGTAGACTGCTGCCTGATCCGCGTCGCGCTCGACCGGTGTGTCGCACACCGGACAGCGATCCGGCATGTGCCATTCGCGCTCGGTTCCGTCGCGGCGCTCGGGAATCGGCCCGATGACCTGCGGAATCACTTCGCCGGCGCGCTTCACCTGAACCCAGTCGCCGATGCGCAGGTCCTTTTGCCGGACAAGCGCCTCGTTGTGCAGCGTGGCGAGCCTCACGATCACCCCGCTGATCTCGACCGGTTCGAGCACCGCGTACGGATTGAGTGCGCCCGTGCGGCCCACGTTCACCTGAATGTCGAGCAGCCGCGTGACCTCGATGTCCGGCGCGAACTTCCGCGCAACCGCCCAACGCGGCTCGCGACCCACGTCGCCTAACTCATCCTGCACGTTCAGCGCATCGACTTTCACGACGACACCGTCGATCCCGAACGCGAGCTTGGCGCGCAGGCCGTGCTCGACATCTTGCACGAACGACACGACATCGTCGAGCGTGGTGCAGCGGCGGCGGTGCGGCTCCACGGGGAAGCCCCAGCTCTCGAGCGTGTCGAGCAGTCCCCACTGTGTGGTGAACGGCAGGCGGACACCGGGCGCCGCCGCGACCGCGTAGCCGAAGAATCGCAGCCGACGCTGGGCTGTGATCGACGGATCCAGCTGTCTGAGCGATCCCGCCGCCGAGTTGCGCGGATTCATCAGAACTTTTTCGCCGTCCTGGCGCCGGCGGTCGTTCAGCTTCTCGAATGCGTCGAACGTCATGTAGCACTCGCCGCGCACTTCGACGAGCTCGGGCGGGTTAGGCGTATTGAGCCGCAGTGGAATGTCGTGGATGGTGCGCAGGTTGACGGTGACGTCCTCGCCTTCCGTTCCGTCGCCGCGCGTCGCGCCGCGCACCAACAGCCCGCGCTCGTAGGTGAGGTTGACGGCGTTGCCGTCGATCTTGAGCTCCGCCGTGTACCCGGCCGTGCGAACGTCGGCACCCGCGATGCGCACGGCACGCGCCTCCCATTCGCGCAGCTCGTCGTCGTCGAAGGCATTGCCGAGCGAAAGCATCGGCACCATGTGAATGACTTTGGCGAGGGCACTCTGCACCGGCGCGCCCACGCGCTGCGTTGGGGAGTCCGGCGTGCGCAGCTCGGGATGCTTCTCTTCGAGGTCGCGCAGTTCCCGCATCCATTGATCGTACTCTCGATCAGAGACTTCGGGTGCGTCGAGTACGTAATAGCAGTAGTTCGCGCGCTCGATGAGGCGGCGCAGCTCTGTGGCGCGCTCTGCGGATGTGGGCACGCAGAAAATATATGTTGGAGGGAAGCGCGCGCTGGGGGACGCGCTTCGCTGGGGGAAGGGGGAAGCGGCCCGTGGCCTGAGGGCGTGGAACAACTTCCATGGCATCCGCCCCCTTCCCGCAGGGCGCGAAACGCCCGCGTCCCGCAGCGTTAGCGCTTCCCTCAGCGCGCGGAAGCGCGCGCTTCCCTACGGGGCTTTCAGCTCTTTGCTTCTTCTCCCACCACTTCGAGCGTCACGGACACCAGTCGCTCGAGCTCCTCATCCGCCGACGTCGCCAATAGCGTTTCCGCCCACATGTGGTCTTCCGTAGTCGTGTAGCGGTCGAGCAGTCGGCGCACGAACGCGATCAACGCGATGCGCTGCAGCTCGCCATGGCGACTGTCGCGTTGGGCTTCTTTCTGTCCGCGTTGCAGAGCCTCGTAGCGGTGCGCGTTGCGCAGCGCGTTCGCGGTGAGGGCTGCGACCACCTGGCAGAAGCGAATGTCGCGATCCGAGAACGGCGCCCCGTCGCGCTCGGTGCGCAGGAAAATGGCGCCGATCACCGTACCGCGCCACCGGATCGGCACGACGACGATCGACCGAACGTTGCGCTGCGCGAGCACGGGTTGCATCTGCTGCAGCATCGGATCAGCGGCCGCATCGGGAATGAACACGGTCTCGCCGCTGTCGAACGCGCGCTTGAGCTCGGGATACCGGTCGAGGTCGACGATGAGGTTGTTCATCGCCGGCGCTTCGTACGTCGCCATGAGTCGCACGTCGCGCTGTTCGCCCAACAGATAGATCGAGCAGCGATCCAGGCCGAACGTGTCGCCTAACTTCTTGGCGATGGTCTGCAGGATGTCGACGAAGTGGAGCGAGGACGAAATTTCGGTGAGGATGTCGACGACGGCCACCAGGTGGTCGCGCTCGCGCTCGAGCTCCGCGATGCGCGCGCGCAGCGTGGCGATCGTGTCACCGTTGCCCGATGGCGGTTCCTCCCGCGGGCGCTCCACTACCGTGCTGGTCATGGGGTTTCCTGACGTTCGCGGTAAACTCGGCGCTTGCGTAGCGGACGACGCGGTCGCGTCCCGTTCGCTTGGCCACATACAGTGCGTCGTCGGCGGCTTGCAGCAACTCGTCGCGGTTCATCAACCGCGGATCAGGCCAGGAGGCGACACCGCAGCTGATTGTTGCCTGGAATGGCCGTCCCTCGAACGAGAACCGGTGCGCCGCTACCCTCAGACGCGCCCGCTCGGCGAACGTCACCGCCGCGTCGATAGCCGTGCCGGGGAGGAGGACCAGAAACTCCTCGCCGCCATAGCGCCCGACGTGGTCGATCTCGCGCATGGAGGTGCGCAGCACCGAGCCGATCTGACGAAGCATCTCGTCGCCCGCTCGGTGGCCAAAATCATCGTTGACCAGCTTGAAATGATCGAGGTCGAACATGGCGACCGCCAACGACTCCTTGAGGCGGACTGCGTGCTCGAACATCTCGTGAAAGCGCTCGTCCAACCGACGGCGATTGTCGAGCCCCGTGAGCGGATCCGACACCGCGAGCTCGAGCAATTGCGCGTTCGCTCGCTCGAGCTCGGACTCGCGCCTGTGCAGGGCATCCTGCAGCGCCTTGATCCGTAGCATGGACCGCACGCGCGCCTCGAGCTCCGCGACTTCGACAGGCTTGGTGACGGAGTCGTCCGCGCCGGCGCTCAATCCTTTCACCTTCTGCTCGACCTCGTCGAGCGCCGTTTGCATGATGATGGGGATGAAGGGGAGCGACGCATCGGCTTTGATGCGACGCGCCACTTCGTTGCCGTCGATCCGCGGCATCATCACGTCGAGCACGATCACATCGGGCGGCGAATCGGCGACGAGCTTCAGCGCCTCCACACCATCGCAGGCGCACGCCGTCTCGTACCCGGTTGCATCGAATCGCACCCGAAGCACTTCGCGGCTGTCCTCACTGTCATCGACGATCAGGACCCGCGGTGCGCGCCGACCTTCACCGTCCATCGCCTCGACCAATGAACCGCTCCACCTCGCTCACCACCGTCTTGGGCTCGCACGGTTTGGCGAGATAACTGTCGCATCCGACTTCCATTGCTTTCTCGCGATCCGATGCCAACGCGTGCGCGGTGAGCGCAATGATCGGGATGCGACGTGTTTTCGGATCGCGCTTGAGCACTTGCGTTGCTTCCCACCCGTCGATCACCGGAATCGAAATGTCCATGAGGATCAGATCGGGCTGTTCGGTGCGTGCTTTCGCGATGCCTTCTTCGCCGTTCAAGGCCTCCATGACACGATAGCCGAAGTGCTGCAGAATCGTGGAGTACACGATTCGGTTGTCCTCGTTGTCCTCCACGAGCAGCACGGTCTTCAGTTTGATGCTGGTCATTCGTGTCCTTGAGGGGAGACCTCGACAGATACCGCTGCGTTAAGCAAGCTTCTTGCCATGCTTGCTTGCCGTGGTTCTAGAGTAAGAGGACTTAACGATATCTCGCCCAACAGATTTTCATCGTTCGCGAATGCAAAACGACGACCCCAACGCAGTGGAGGCGAACGTGTCTCGAGCGACCTCGGATGATGCAGATGATGTCGACGAGCAGGTCAATGAGTCGGAGAGTGAGGGCTCGGGCGTCGCGATGTTTGTCGGCGGGCTCATGCTTGGATTGGCCATTGGAGGCGGGTTGGCGCTATTGATGGCGCCCCAGGCAGGCGACGAGACACGGCGTCTCATTCGTCGGCGCGCCCGTCGCCTCCGCGAGCGCATGTCCGATCGAGCAGAAGACTTGCGGGACGACATTCGGAAAAGTGCGCGGAAAGGCGAAAAGAAGCTGCGGCAGAGCCTCAACCTCTCGTGAGATGGACGGCGCCGCAAGGCTGCGGCGCCGGCACGTCTCGCTTGAGGGCGGTCAGTGAAGTTTGGCCAGTTCCTCGGTCGCCTGCTTCTTGTAGAACTTGTCGTTGTATTCGGTGATCGGTCCGTCGATTACCGCTTGGAACTGCTCGCGCGCTTTGTCGCGATCGCCGGGCTTGTCGCGGTCGCGATAGATCTCGGCGAGGTCCAGGCGGTGGACGATGCGCTTGGGGTCCACGGCCACGGACTTCTCCATGTAATAGACGGCCGAGTCCCAGCTCGCCTGGTCGAACACGCCGCCGCCCAAAAACGTTTTCGCGAAGAACCGCGAAAATCCGCTCAAGCGCATGATCTCGGCGTTCCACCGGCCGAGGACGTGGAGTGCGCCTGCGTGAAGCGAGTCGTACTTGAGTGCTTCGATCGCCTGATTGCGGACTTCCTTGCCGTACTTCACGCGGTCGTGCGCGCCCAACGTGAGCGCGACGCGTCCCAGTGCGCGCGCGAGCGAGAAGTGTCCTTCGGCGTCGGTCGAGTCGGCGGCGACGGCGCGGCGCGCGAAGCGCTCACCTTCTGCGAAATAATCCTTGCGTTTGTTCTTGTCGGGCTCGAACTCACCGAGGTCGACGGCTTCGCGCGATGCCTTCCACAGCGCTTCGTAATTGGTCGAGTCTGTGGCCAACGCAGCCTCGTAGTGCTCGAGCGCCGTGGTCGGCTCGAGCGCGGCAGTGGCGCTGTCGCCTTCAGCGATGTGTGCAGCCGCGGACTGCGCGCTGATAGGTCGGACGCAGAGGGCGAGCGCCGCCGCGGTGACGAGGTAGCGGATATACATGAAAGCTCCGACATTGAACGGTGAACTTGTGATGTCAGGTTGCGCGCGGCGCTTGCGCCGGCGACAACGTAGAAATACCCGGAACCAGGGTCAATGCTCGTCACACGGCTCATCGAGCGGAAACGTGACGGCGGCCGTCTCGAGCCGGCCGAGTGGACTGCGTTGATCCGGTCGTATGTGGCCGGCGACGTATCCGACTCTCAGATGGCCGCCATGCTCATGGCGATCTATGTGCACGGACTCGACCGCATGGAGACGGCGGCGCTGACGGACGCCATGCGGCGGAGCGGTGCACAACTGTCGTTGGCGCATCTCGGTGGTCTCCGCGTCGACAAACACTCGACGGGCGGTGTGGGCGACAAGACGTCGCTCATCCTCGCGCCGCTGGTTTCGTCGTTGGGCGTGGCCGTGCCGATGATGTCGGGTCGCGGGCTCGGGCATACCGGAGGAACCCTCGATAAGCTCGAATCGATCCCGGGCATGCGGACGGATCTGACGCTCGCGAAAGCGCGCGCGCAGGTGGAGCGCATCGGGTGTGTCGTGATGGGCCAATCGTCCGAGGTCGTGCCCGCGGACCGCGGGATGTACGCGTTGCGCAATGCAACGGCGACGGCCGAGTCGGTGCCGCTCGTCGCGTCGAGCATCATGAGCAAGAAGCTGGCGGAGGATCTGACGGGTCTGGTGCTGGACGTCAAACGCGGGTCGGGCTCGCTGGTGCACGATCTGGATGAGGCGCTCGAGCTGGCGGGCACGATGGTGGCGTTGGGCGACGCGAACGGCTGCGAGGTGGTGGCGCTGCTCACGGCCATGGACCGTCCGTTAGGCCGAGCGATCGGGAACGCGCTCGAGGTGGAGGAGGCGATCCACGCCCTCTCGGGCGAGGGGCCGCCCGACCTGATGGCGGTGACCTACGCGCTGGGCGCCGAGATGCTGCAGTTAGGCGGCGTGGCGGCGGATGCCGACGAGGCGCGGCGGCGCATGGAGGTGGCGATTTCGTCCGGACAGGCGGCGCGGAAGCTCCAGGAGGTCATCGAGGCTCAGGGCGGCAACCCGGGCGTGGTAGACGACCCGGCGGTGCTGCCGCAGGCCGGCGCCTGCGAGCTGTTCGAGGCGCCGCGCCGCGGCTTCGTGGCGCGTGTCGAGCCGCGCGGCATCGGCCGCGCGCTGGTTGCGTTAGGCGGCGGCCGCGCCGGGCCGGACGACCGCATCGATCCCGGCGTGGGGTTCGTGATCACCGCCAAGCCCGGCGACTGGGTGGAGCTCGGCGAGCCGGTGGCGACGATCTTCGCGCGCGATGACGCCGGCATCGCGACGGGCCGCGCCGCGCTTCGCTCGTCCATCGTCATCGCCGACGAAGCGGATCACCCGCTGCCGTTGATATCGCATCGCGTCACGATGGATGGGGTGACGCGGGCCGACTAGGGAGCTGTGTCTGTGTCTCGGGTAGCAGGCACCGAGGGAAGAGGGAAGCGCTCGCTGGCGCTCGCTTGGGGAAGCGCTCTGCTGGGGGAAGCGGCGGCGACGCCGCCTGAGGGAGTGGAAGGACATCAGTTG
>JAICLH010000221.1 GCA_025927495.1 Gemmatimonadaceae bacterium | reverse complement strand
GGTGGGCGACGCGGCGGACTTCTACGATCCGTTCACCGGCGAAGGCATCTACGCGGCACTCCGCGGCGGCGAGCTCGTCGCGCCGCACATCGCCTCGGCACTCGAAGCCCGATCGCCGCGTGACGCCGACGCCGCACTCGCTGCCTACGACGCCGATCGCCGCCGCACGTTCGCCGGCAAGTGGCGCGTCGAACGACTGGTCGCCCTCGCCGTTGCGGTCCCCGCCCTCATGAATCGCGCAGCCACGACACTTGGCCAACGCAAGGACATGGCCGATCTCTTCGTAGGTGTGGCCGGCGACTTCGTGCCGCCGAGCGAAATTCTGTCGGTGCGCTATCTTCTCCGCCTGCTTGCCATCTGACGGAGATCGCGCGCACCATGATCGATGCACCGACGTTTCGCAGCACGATGGGCCGGTTCGCCACGGGTGTCACCATTCTCACCGCGCGCGACGACTCCGGTCGCGACCACGGGATGACCGTGAGCGCGTTCTGCTCGGTGAGCCTCGACCCACCGCGGGTGCTGTGCTGCGTGGAGCGGAGCGCGGACATGTATCCGGTGATCACGGAGGCCGAGCGCTTCGCGGTCAACATCCTCACGACGGCGCAGGAAGCGATCTCGCGCCGGTTCGCCGAGGAGCGCGACGACCGGTTCGATGGCCTCGGCTACACGCGCGGCGTCACCGGATGCGTGCTGCTCGACGACATTCTGGCTTACGTGGAGTGCGACGTGGCGGCGCGATACGACGGCGGCGACCATCTGATCGTGTTAGGCGACGTGGTCGCGGCCTCGGCGGCGGACGGCCGGCCCCTGCTGTACTACCGCGGCGGCTACGCGCAGATGGAGCGGTGATCGCGGTCACGCCGCGTCCGCGCCGCGGACGAGAGTTTCTGGACGACGCCGATCAGATGGATGCGCTCGTCGTCCGTCGTTCGTTAGGCGATGTCGCGCGCGCGAACGCGCTCTTCGGTGGAACCCGAGCGGTGATCGCCGAGGTCCGGCGCGCGCTGCGCCGCGCGCCAACGGGCCGCCCGCTCACGCTGCTCGACGTGGGCACGGGCCGCGGCGACATTCCGGCAGCCGCCACCGCATGGTCGCATCGCCGCGGCGTGCATCTCGAGACCATCGGCATCGAACGATCCGAGTTGCTGGCGCGCATCGCGGGCGAGCGGACGATGGTCATGTCCGCGGACGCGCTGCAGCTGCCGCTCGGCGATCGCAGCGTGGACATCGCGATGTGCTCGCAGGTGCTGCACCATTTCGACCGCGCAGGAGCCATGGCGGTGCTGCGCGAGCTGCACCGGGTGGCGCGGCTGCGAGTGATCGTCAGCGATCTGCACCGCAGCTGGTTCGCCGCGGCGGGCATCTGGCTCGCGTCGTTCCCCCTGTTCTTTCATCCCGTGAGCCGACACGACGGCGTGTTGTCGGTGCTGCGCGGTTTCACGCGGCGCGAGTTGGACGAGTTGGTCCGGAGCACCGTTGGGCAGCAGGCCGAGGTGCGCTATCGGTTAGGCTTTCGCGTCACCGCGTCGTGGACGCCGTCGTCGTACGCCTCGTGAGCGCACCCCGCGCGATGCGCGAGCCCGTCCAACTCCCGGCGATGCCGGTCGGCTGGGCGATGAACGTCACCGACGAACGCGTGGTTCGCGCACCTCTCCGCACGATGTTTGCGCTGGCACGCGACGTCGATCGCTGGCCGGAACATCTCGCCCACTATCGATGGGTTCGATTCGAGGCGCGCGACGAAACCGGAGGCGGGCTCGTCGCGATGTCAGCGTCGCGTCCATTCGGGCCAACGGCGTGGCCGACGTGGTGGACGTCCGAGATGGCAGTCGACGATGCGCGTCCGGCAATTCGATTTCGTCACGTTCGCGGCATCACGCGCGGCATGGAAGTGGAGTGGTCCTTTGCGGAGCATCACGACGGTATGCACGTCCGCATCGTACATTCGTGGAACGGGCCAGCGTGGCCGTTGATTGGTGTGGCAGTGGCCCGGCGCGTGATCGGGCCCGTGTTCATTCATGGCATCGCATGCCGGACGCTTGCGGGTTTGGCTGCGGTTGCCGAGCGCCGGTGACGGCGCGCTCACATTCGGTCCTCGAACGCTTGGCGTGAACGACATGTCTCGTCGCGTGGTGATCACCGGCATCGGCTGCATCACTCCTATTGGAACCACCGTGGATGGCCTCTGGTGCGGACTGCGCGCCCAGCGGTCGGCGGTGACGGAAGTATCGCGGTTCGATCCGTCGCCCTTCCGCAGCCACCTGGCGGGGGAAGTCCGCGACTTTCAGCCTAACGATTTCCTGGAGAAGAAGCGCGCGCGCCGGTTGGACCGCTTTGGACAGTTCTCCGTGGCGGCGGCGCGCCTGGCGATCGAGGATGCACACCTCGACCTCGCCGCCGAGGACCGGGAGCGTGTCGGCACGATGATGGGCACCGCGTTAGGCGGCGTGGGCTACGCGGAAGAGCAGTGCGGGGTGTACTATCAGGGCGGCTTGCGCGACGTGGACCCGGCGCTCGCGCTCATGGTGTTCGGCGGTGCGGCGAGCTGCAATATCGCGATCGAGTTCGGCGTGCAGGGGCCGAACAGCACCAACGCGATGAGCTGTGCCTCCGGCACGATCGCGATCGGCGACGGCTTTCGGCAGATCCGCGACGGGTACGCCGACGTGATGATCTGCGGGGGCGCGGAGGCGCCCCTCTGGCCGTTGTGCTTCGGTGCGTTCGCGATCATCCGTGCGATGTCGACGCGCAACGACGATCCGTCGAGCGCGAGCCGTCCGTTCGACCGCGACCGCGACGGGTTCGTGATGGCGGAGGCGGCGTCGGTTCTGGTGCTCGAGGAGCGGGACCGGGCGATGGCGCGCGGCGCGCCGATGTACGGAGAAGTGTTGGGCTTCGGGATGTCCAACGATGCTTATCACATGACGGCGCCGCGGCCCGATGGGTCGCAGGCGGCGCGGTCCATGCGGCGCGCGCTGGACGATGCCCACGTGCGGCCGGAGGAGATCGAGTACGTGAACGCACACGGCAGCTCGACGCCGCTCAACGATGCGACGGAGACGCTGGCCATCAAGCAGGTGTTCGGCGACCACGCATACCGGATGCAGGTGAGCGGCACGAAGGGCTACTACGGCCACGCGTTAGGCGCGAGCGGCGCCATCGAAGCCGCCATCTGCGCCCTGGCGATGACGCGCGATTGGCTGCCGCCAACCGTGAACCTGGCGACGCCGGGCGACGGCTGCGACCTGGACTACATCCCCCGCATCGGGCGCACGGCGCAGCCCGAGGTGCTGTTGTCCAATTCGTTCGGCTTCGGCGGGATCAACGCCGCGCTCGTGCTGCGGAAGGCGAGCTGAACGCCGGCCGCGTGCCGTTCGGCGACGCGGGCAGCGTCTTCCGTAAGGCCTGCTGCACGGTCCGCTCGAGCGAGCGAGAATCGCGGAACGGGTGGTCGCGGCGCCACGCCTCCAGGTCCATCACGGCTTTCGCCATCACCGGGTGTCCGCCGGCGCTGCCGTAGCGCTTGAACGCCGCGCGCAAGCGCTCGCCTAACCGTGCGTCCGGCGACAGCGCCCGCGTGCTCATCACCAGGTTCGGTCCGAACACGCCCGACACGGCGGACACCGACGCGCCGGCCATCCCCAAGCAGAACTCCGCCAGTTGGGCGACGATGTGCTCCTCGTCCTCCGGCAGACGTCCCAAGTGCACGTACGCCAGGCCGTCGTGCACCCGCGGACGCTGCAGCGCATCGCCGAAGCGCTTGAGCGCCAGCGTGCCGTACGACGGGTGTTGAATGCGGCGCAGCATCGCCTGGTCGGCGCGCGGGAACAGATACGCGAACATCTGCAGGTCGTCGTCGCTGGCCGAGCGCGAGAGCGACTTGGTGTCGGTGACGATGCCGTAGAGAAGCGCCGTCGCCAGCGGCGTCGCAATTTCCTTCGCATCCGCAGCGAGCAGATACTCGGCGGCCATCGTGGCGCTGGCGCCGAACCACGTCCGGACATCGCGGAACCCGGCGTGGTACATGCCCGTCGTCGGATGGTGGTCGACCACCGCCGCGACTTCGGGCAGCGGCACGGTGAAGTAGGGCGGCTGCACGTCGACGAGCACGAGCGGCGCCAACTCGGCGAGGCGGCGCCGCGTGACGTGCTTGACCACGATGCCCAACTCTTCGATGAGGCGGCGGTTTTCGGGGCGCGTGACATAGCCTAACGTGATGATCGGCGACCGCTCGGGACGCAAGCCTAACGCTCGGCGCAGCGCGAGGGCGGACGCGATCGCGTCCGGATCGGGATCGTTCTGCACGAGAAACGCGCAGGTGCGGCGGCCGCGCAGCCCGCGCCGCAGCCCGCGCAGCCGCTTGTGCGACGCGACACGGCGCACGACGAGCTCGATCGCATCGGCGAGCAGCTCGCCTTCGTCCAACCAGCGGAGTCCGTCGCGCGCCGTGCCGTGGTGCGCCCGTCGCCAATGGTCGATGACCAGGATCGACGTCGGCGGGAACGCGCCGCGCACCGCGCGCGCGACGCGGCGCGCCTGCGTCTCGTCGGCGAGGTCGATGACCGCGATCGCGTCGCGTCCCTCGAGCGGGGCGTACGTCTCCGGCTTCGACGGATCGCCGCGCAGCGGGACCGACCACTCGGGCACGCGGTGATGATCGCCCGTCCACAAATACACTTCGCGGCCGGCAAGCGCGCTCTGGCGCAGCGCTTGCAGCCGCTCGGGCTGGTCCGAGACGAACAGCACGCCGACCTTGGACTGCGACGACGCCGGCGGCGGCGTTCGATCGGTCACGGACCGGACGCCACGACGAACTGTTCGTCGTACCGCTTGATCGCGTCTTCGATCACGCGCAGTGCGACGTCGCTCTTCTCCCAGCCGACCGTTTGGACGCGTTTCCCCTCGAGGTCCTTGTAGATGTGGAAGAAGTGTTCGACTTCCTTGAGATAGTGCTGCGGGATGTCGGCGATGTCGAAGTATTCGCCGTAATACGGGTCGTGGCTCGGTACGCCCAGGATCTTGTAGTCGAGCTCGCCGCTGTCGAGCATGCGGAGGACGCCAATTGGCCGCGTGTCGATCTGGCAACCGGGGAACGTCGGCTCGTTGAGGAACACGAGCACGTCGCACGGGTCGTGATCTTCGGCGAGCGTCCGCGGAATGAAGCCGTAGTCGCCGGGGTAGTGCACCGCGGAAAACAGGACGCGATCGAGGCGGAAGAGTCCCGATTTCTTGTCCAACTCGTACTTGTTCTTGCTGCCGCTCGGGATCTCGACCACCGTCGTGACTTCGTCCGGTGGGTGCGGTCCGGGCGGCAGGTCGTGCCAGGGGTGGATCACGGCGCGGCGGGCTCGGGTTCGGTCGACGCCTCGCGCTGCATGGTGCCTTTGTACGCCATCGGCTCCTCGACGACGCCGAAGTTGTGCCGGGCGAGGTCGGCCACGCGGCGCATCTGCTCGGCGTTCAGCGGCGGGGCATCGGACGCGGCGGCGAACTCGGCGAGCTGGTCCACGTCGTAGATGTTCGGCAGCGTGGTGACGACGCGCGGCTCGGCGAGGAGCCACTGCAGGGCCGCCTGGCCTAACGTCACGCGCGCGGTGAGGAAATCGAGCGTGCGCACCTTGCGCACGCCGTTGACGAGCCAGGAGCGCGGCCGGTGGCGCCGGTGGTCGTTCTCGGGGAACACCGTGTCTTCGGTGTACTTGCCCTCGAGCATGCCCGACGCGTGCGTGACGCGGATGTTGAACACACAGTTAGGCGCGTGCGCGCGCGCCGCCTCGAGCATCGCCGTGCCGGGATGCTGCTCGAGAATGTTCCAGATCATCTGGATGGTGTTGACGTCGGGCTCGCGCTCGATGAGCTCCACCGCTTCGTACAGCCACCCGATGGCGGGGCCGAATGCGGCGCCCCAGGCGCGGATCTTTCCTTCGCGCGTGAGCGCGCGCAGCGTCTCCCAGATGAGCGGATCGCGGACGTGCGCCATCTTCACGTTGTGCAGCTGGAGCACGTCGATGTAGTCGGTGTTCAGGCGGCGCAGACATTCCTCGACGGCGCGGCGCATGAACGGCGGATCGAACCGTTGGGGGAGCTCGCTCTGTCCGCGGCGCGCGGCCTGTGCCGCG
>JAICLH010000234.1 GCA_025927495.1 Gemmatimonadaceae bacterium | reverse complement strand
GGGCGAGCGCGGCCGTGTGGGGATTGGCAGCGGTCGCTTTCGCCTGGGCCCCGACGTCGGCAGCCGCACAGATCACACGGCGCGTCCCAATTCCTGAAGGGACCCCGCGCATGATGGTGGCGCCGTTCCGGGGAAACGAGGTCGGACTGGGGCCCAAAGTGAGCGGCCAGGTCATCGACAAACTCACATCGGACATCCCGATCAAGAACCTGTTCGTGATTCCCCAGAAAGCCGTCTGCGACAACCTCAAGGCATCCGGCTTTAGCTGCGACAGCACGCCCGACCCTATCACGTCCAAGTTGCTCGCCACGCAGTTGCGGGCCGATCAGTATCTCGAGGGCAACGTCACCAAGAGCGCCGACACCTACAAGCTCGAAACGCGCATGGTTCTCACGCGCGACAACAGCATGGTGCAGCCGCTTCCCGACCTTCAGGGCAACAAACTCGGCGACCTGATCGACAAGTTGTCGAAGGAAGTGCAAGCGGCACGCAAGCAGTTGGACGACGAGCAAAAGTGCGAGAATGCTCTTCGGGCCGGCAATGCGCAGGACGCAATCGCAGCCGCGCGCACCGCAATTACGCAGTATCCGCAGTCGACGATCTCGCGCGTCTGCCTGGGCAATGCGTTCCTTGCGGCGAAGGCCCCGCCCGACTCGATCATCGCGGTAACGTCCAAAGCCGTCGAGATCGATCCGAAAAACAAGCCGGCGCTCGCGCTCCTGGCCGACGCCTACAAGCAGAAGGCCGACACACAGAAGGACACCACCGCGCTCGACAAGGCCGTCGATACGTGGGCCGCTGAGCTCGCGGCTGATCCCAAGAACCTGAAGCTCGTCGAAGATGTATCGCAGCGAATTGCGGCTTCCGGTCGTGCGTCGCGCGCGAAACCCATCATCATCCAGGCGGCGCAGGACAATCCGGGTGACCCGTCGCTCGTGCACTTGAAGTGGCTCATTCTCCAAGCCACGAAGGACTACGCAGAGGCGGCTGCGACCGGCGAGGAAATGGTCCAGACTGACACGTCGCTCGCCGACACCAGCTATTTCATCCGTCAGGCATCGTTGTACGCGCTGATCAATCAGCCGCAGAAGGCAGCGCAGACCACCGCCAAGGGCGTCGCAAAGTTCAAGACCAACGAAGCGCTCTGGTCGCTCGACGCGCAGACGCAGGAGCTTGCCGGTCAGACACAGCAGGCGCTCAACTCGGCGAACCAGGCGATCAAGCTCGATCCGAAGGACGAACAAGCCTACATGCGCAAAGCCAGGGCCGAAATGGATCTCAAGCAGCCGGACAGTGCTATGGCGGCGCTGAGGGGGGCGCTGGCAAACGGCGGGGACAAAGGAACGGTCGGTCAGTTCCTGTTGGTTCTCGCAAAGCAAGCGTACGACGCAGCCAACGATACAGCCAACGGTCACAAGCCGAACATCCCTGACTGGCAGAAGGCAATCGGAACGATCTCGGCTGCCGACAGCGTCGCGCCGAGCCCGACGACCAAGTTCTTGTTGGGCGTGTCGTATTTCCGCGTCACCGATATCGCCGTCCGACAAAATCAGACGGACAAGAAATGCGACCTCGCGAAGACCGCGCAGGATGCGGCGCTCAACTCGCAAATCAACATGCAGGCCGGTGGATCGACCGATCCGAAAACCGCCGCGACGATCCTTGGAATCCTACCGAAGTACCAACCAGCCATCGACGCGCAGGTGAAGAAATACTGCAAGTAGTCGATGTCGCGACACGCTCGACGCGCCCGCCGATAATCGGCGGGCGCTGTCGTTAGGAGGACGCTTGACGCCGCGCGTCATTCGCCGCTAGTATGCGTCCCCCGAGCGAACCATCACACACCATGTTGGATGCTGGAGCGTGGGCGAACGAATACCATGCGCCGGTGATGGCGAAGGAAGTCGTCGACGTGCTCCGCGGATGCGACGATGTGCTCGATGGAACGCTCGGCGGCGGTGGGCACGCGCTCGCATTGCTCGAGTCCGGGGCGCGAGTGACTGGAATCGATCGAGATCCGGAAGCAGTGGCCGCATCGCGCGAGCGATTGGCCTCGTTCATCACGGCTGGTCGCTTTCGCGCGATCACGTCGAACTACGCTGACCTCGATCACGTCGCCGAGCTTGCGGGCGCGCGGTTCAACGGCGTTTTTCTGGATCTCGGCGTTTCATCCCACCAAATTGATGACCTTGCGCGCGGCTTCTCGTTTCGCGAGGGGGCCGTGCTCGACATGCGCATGGAAGGAACCGAAGGCGGACCCGATGCCGCCTCGTTGTTGCAGGAGGCCGACGAACGCACCCTCACTCAGATTTTTCGCGACTATGCCGACGAGCCGCGCGCGCAGCGCCTGGCGCGCGAGATCGTGCGGCGTCGCGAGCGGCGTCCGTTCACCACGAGCGACGATCTAGTGGACGCCATTCGCGGTGTGTTCGGCGCGCCGCCACGCACGGGTCCGGCCGTGTTCGCGAGGCTGTTCCAAGCAATTCGCATCGCGGTGAACGACGAGCTTGGTGGGCTCGGGCGAGCGCTGCCGTCACTGCGGGGACGTCTCACCCCCGGGGGCGTGTTCGTGGTGATCGCCTACCATTCGGGGGAGGACCGCATCGTCAAGCAGACATTTCGCGCATGGAGCACGGCGTGCACGTGTCCGCCGAAGCAGCCGGTGTGCACCTGCGGCGGACGGGCACTGGGCACGACGCTCACACGCAAAGCGATCACGGCCGGCGCCGCCGAAGTCGAGGCAAATCCGCGCGCGCGGAGCGCGCATCTCCGCGCATGGCGAAGCGCCGCGTAGCCGCGCGCGGGCGCGCGTGGGTCGCGCTGGCGCTGTTCGGTTTCGTTCTCATCGCCGCGGGCGTCATCTGGCGGAGGACGGCGGGCATCGCGCGGTCGCGCGAGATTCGCACGCTCGAGCAGCGGCGCGTGCAGCTGGAGTCGGAACGGGCGCAACTCGAGAGTGACGTGCGCAATCTGTCCAGCCGGAGTATTCTCGCGCCCTTGGTGGAACGGCGTCTCGACATGCGCGTGCCCAACGACTCGCAGGTTGTCATTCTTCCGCGACCCAGATCGGCGCCGTAACCGTGTTTCGCCAGAGCCGCATCACCCTCATTCACCTGTCGCTGGTGCTGTTCGCTGCGGCGATCGTCGTGCGCGCGGCGCAGGTGCAGTTGTTCCAATCGAAGCAGTGGGCGCAGCGCGCGGCGGAGCAGCACTTCGCATCGACGAGCCTGCCGGCATCGCGCGGCGCCATCTACGATGTGAGCGGCGCTCCGTTAGCCATGAGCCGCCAGATGCTGCGGCTGAGCATTTCGCCGCGTGAGGCGAAGGATCGCCGGGCCATCGGCCGCGACCTCGCGCGATTGGGCGTTCCCGCGCCGTTCGTCTCGCGGGCGACGGACGCGCGCCGCGCGTGGGTGGACATTCCGGGTTCGTTCTCCCCGGCGAGCGTGTCCGATCTGGCCGCCATGCGCGGCGTGTACTCGCGCCCAACGGTGGATCGCGTGTACACGCCGCGCGAGGCGACGCGCCGCATCGTCGGCTGGGTGGACGACACGGGCACGGCGCGCGCGGGTCTCGAGCTGGCGCTCGACTCGCTGTTGCGGGGGATCGACGGCCACGCCGTGATCGCTCGCGATGCGCGCGGGCGCCGGTTCGATTCGCCGGCCGACAGCGATGTCGCGCCGGAGGCGGGCGACGCGGTGCAGCTCACCATCAATCAAGAGCTGCAGGAGATCTCGGTGCGCGCGCTGTCGGACGCGATCGACAAGATGGGCGCGACAGGCGGGGACATCGTGATTCTCGATCCCGAGGACGGCGAGATTCGCGCGATGGCGAGCCAGCGGGTCGGGCAGCCGACGTTCGGCAATCCCGCGCTGAGCGAGCCCTTCGAGCCGGGGTCCACCGTCAAGCCGTTGTTCGCCGCCGAGCTGTTGGAGCACCGGTTGGCGCGTCCCACGGATACCGTGAACACCGAGAACGGCGTGTATACGATAGCGGGCCGCACGATCCACGACGACGAGCCGAAAGCGCGCCTCACGCTGGCGCAGGTGATCGAGTACTCGAGCAACATCGGCATGGTGAAGTTCGTATCCCGCCTAACGCCGCGACAGGAGTTCGAGACCCTCCGCGACTACGGCTTCGGCATGCCCACCGAGGTGCCGTATCCCGGTGAGGCGTCGGGCATTCTGCATCCGGTGTCCGACTGGTCCAAACAGTCGCCGGCGTCGATGGCCATCGGGTACGAGGTGGCGGTGACGCCGCTGCAGCTGGCGGCGGCATACGGTGCGATCGCCAATGGAGGCGACCTCCTGGAGCCGGCGCTCATCAAGGAGATCCGGTCGCGCGACGGGACCGTGTTGTACCACCACGACCGGCGCGTCGTTAGGCATCTGCTGTCGCCGCAGGTCGCGGCCACCGTCCGGCGGATGATGGTGAGCGTGGTGCAGGGCGGCACGAGCACCGAAGCACAGCTCGCCCGCTTTACGCTCGCCGGCAAGAGCGGCACGGCACGCCGCGTCGCGTCCCGGCACGGGTATCGCGCCGGCGACTACACAGCGTCGTTCGTTGGATTGTTTCCGGCGGACAACCCGCTGTACGTGATCGTCGTGAAGCTCGACAACCCGAAGGCGACCATCTTCGGCGGTAAGGCGGCCGCGCCGGTGTCGAAGATCGTGCTGCAGGCGGCGATCGCGTCGCGCGACGCGGCGCTCGACCGCAGCGCGCTGGCGTCGAGCGAGTCGCTGTTGAAGATCGAGGACACCACGGTCGCGTCGACGGGCGAGGTGGCGCCGCGGCCGGATGCCGCGCCGGACATCGACAGCGCCCCGGCGCCGCCGGTCGTCGTCGTGCTGCCCGCGCATGCGGCTGCCCAACGGGCGCTCGCGCCGCGCGCGGTGCCCGACGTGCGCGGCCTCACGATTCGCGCCGCGGTGTACGCGCTGCACCACGCGGGCTTCCGCGTGCAGGCGAGCGGCGCCGGCACCGCCCAGGGCACACTGCCTAACGCAGGCGTCGTGATGGGCGCCGGATCCGTGATCCGGTTGGTGACAGCGCCGTGACGCCGTTCGAATCGGCCCGGGTGGTGGCAGCGCTCCGCGGCGCCGGTGTGCTCGTCGACACGCGCGGCGCGCTCCCGGCCGAGCTCACCGACGTGAGCGACGACAGCCGCCACGTGCAGACGGGCGCCTTGTTCATCGCGGTGAAAGGCTCCGAACGCGATGGGCATGATTTCCTGCCGCAGGCGGCGGCCAAGGGCGCCGCGGCGGCAATCGTCGAGGATCGCGCGCGCACGGATCTGCCGGCGATCGTCGTGCGCGATGGACGACGCGCCGCCGCCGTCGCGGCGGCGGCCGCGTTCGAT
>JAICLH010000228.1 GCA_025927495.1 Gemmatimonadaceae bacterium | reverse complement strand
GATCGACGCGCCGTCCGGCAAAGGCCACGTGGTGCTGTTTGCCAACAACCCGGTGTACCGGGGCGAAACGATCGGCAGCTACACGCTCGTGTTCAACGCCATCATGAACTGGGACGACCTGAACGCCGGCCGCCGGCTGGACGCGCGTTAGGCGTGACTACGCCGGGGCTGCGCCGTTCGTCCGGCGCAGCCACCGCCAGTGCAGGCCGAATAGCACGACCGCGATGAGCAGCAGAAGGCCGCTCGTGACCAGTGTCTTCGAGCTGTTGTAGCGAACGTGCGCGATGCGGTCCTGGACCAGGCCGTTGTACTGCGCGTGGAGCGCCGCATCCGACACCGTATCCGGCCGTGCGACGCCGGCGCGCTCCTCCATCTGCTGCTGCAGATTCCGGCTCGCCTTGTACGCGTCGAAGGATGACAGCGACTCGCCGAACATGCTCGACGACTCGAGCGGGTGCGCCCGCTCGAAGCTGGTCCCGATGAGCGACGAGACGGTGAAGAGGCCGACGATGATCGCGATGAGGCACACGCTGTACCCGTAGAACTGGGCCATTCGGTTAGGCTTTTCCACGTTGTCTCCCCGAAACACGAGAGTGGCGGCCATGAAGAACCACGCCGCTCCGAGAAGGCACAACGGCGTCGCGCCGATGAACCGTATCCAGAGCGGCAATCCCAAACCGTCGCCGATGACACCGACCACGTTCACTGTGCCCATGGGGTGGGATGGTACGCGCGTGGTGCGTCGCCCGAGATGGGCGCCGCGAATATGCAGCGTCCGGCTGCCGTTAGGAAGAGCAGGTCGAGCGGCATGGGTCGTCGAGCGACTAACGACCTTCCAGGCAACCCGCCAACGTCTTCACCCCCTCGCGTATGTCGTGCGGCGTGATGCCGCCATAGCCAAGGATGAGCCCGCCGCGCTGGGGCGCGCTGAAGCAGCAGCTGGAAAGCGGTGTGACGAGAATGCCCTTGGCGGCGGCCCGCCGCGCGACGTCCTCGTCGCTCACGCCCGGCGGCAGCAGCGCCGCCAGATGCAACCCGGCCGCGGCACCGATCACCTCGAGTCGCCCACCAGCCTCGTGGCGAATTGCGTCGACCAGCGCTTGCCGCCGTTCCATGTACACCATGCGCATGCGCCGGATGTGCCGCGCAAAATGCCCCTCGCGGATGAAATCGTTCACCACGGCCTGATACAGCGTCGACGAGAACACATCCGATGCGTCGCGCATCGCCGAGAACGCGGGGACCAGGTCCTTGGGCACCACCACGTAGCCTAACCGCAACGCCGGGAACAACACCTTGCTGAACGTGCCGACGTAGATCACGCGCGCGTCGGCATCCATACTGTGCAGCGACGTGATCGGCCGGCTGTCGAACCGGTACTCGCTGTCGTAGTCGTCTTCGATGATCCACGCGCCGGCGCGCGAGGCCCAATCGAGGAGCGTCATTCGACGCGTGGCACTCATCGTCACGCCTAACGGATGCTGGTGCGACGGCGTGATGTACACGGCGCGCGCCGACGGCGATGCGCGCGTGCCGCGGGCGACGTCGAGGCCATCCTCGTCCACCGGCACCGGCACCATACGCGCCCCCGCCGCGAGCAGCGCCTGTCGCGCACCAGGATACGCGGGATCCTCCACCCACACGGCGTCGCGCGCGTCGAGCAGCACGCGCGCCGTGACCAACAACCCCTGCTGCGACCCAGTGGTCACCATGATTTGCGATGGATCGCACCGCACCGCGCGCGCCGCGCCGACATACTCGGCGATCGCCGCGCGGAGCGATCCGTCGCCCATGGGATCGCCGTATGCCATCATGCCGCGCGTCACGCGCCGCGCGTGCCGGTTCACCAGGCGCGCCCACACCGTCGACGGAAACTGATCGAGCGCCGGGAGGCTGATGCGGAATGCGCCGGGATTGCCCAACCAGGACTGGTCGGTCTGGAAGATCGTGCGCGCCAGCCGTGACGTGCGACGCGGCCCGACTCCGTTAGGCACGCGCCCCGCGGCGTGGCGCGCGGCCGGCCGCCCGATGAGCGGCGCCCGCTCGGGAATCGACCGCGCCACGCACGTCCCCGCCCCGACAAACGACTCGAGGTAGCCCTCGGCGTGCAGCTGCTCGTACGCACCCAGGACGGGAATGCGCGACACGCCGAGCTCGGCGGCGAGCTGGCGCGTGGACGGCAGGCGCTGACCCGGCCGGAGTTGGCCGGCCAGGATCGCCGTCCGAAACCACTCGTACAGCTGCCGATAGATGGGCGTCCGCCGCCGTGCGTCGATCGCGACGGGCGGGACGAAGCCCGGAGCCAAGCGTGGCATGGCGCTCCAAGAAGTGGTCATATCAGTTTGCACGAGAGCGGCTATTGAGGCAAGCCACTCGCCTCCCGTACTCTCACCCATGGGCCGGCGCGCGCCCGCGCCGAGTCCGCCTAACGACGGCTGCGGGGGCCGAGCGATGGCGAGGATCGTCAGAGTCGGATGGTGTCTGGTGGGATGCGCGCTCGCGGCGGGTGCGCCACGCGCCCGCGCACAGGCGGACAGTGCCGCGCCGTGCGTCCAGCCATGCCCTGTCCAGCGGCAGTCGCTGGACGATGCGTGGTGGACCGGTCCCATGATCGCCCCGGGCTCCGGCACGTTGACGCCCGGTCACTTTCTCATCGAGCCCTACTTCTACGACGTGAACGCCGGCCGCTCGAACAGCTACGGCAACCTGACGTACGTCCTGTACGGGCTCGTCGATGGACTGACCGTCGGCGCATCGCCGACCGCCGGTTTCAACACGCTCGGCGGCGCACCGAGCAGCTCCGGGATTGGGTTAGGCGACGTGAGCGCGATTGCGCAATTCCGCCTGCTCCGCCGGCGCTCCGACAGCTGGCTTCCGGCGACCGCCTTCAACGTGACCGAGACGTTCCCCACCGGCCGCTACGACCGGCTTGGTGAACGACCGAGCGATGGATTCGGCAGCGGCGTTTATACCACCACCATGTCGCTGTATACGCAGAGCTATTTTTGGATGCCTAACGGGCGCATCCTGCGCATGCGGGTCAACGTGTCGCAGGCGTTCTCGAGCACCGCCAACCTGGACGGCGCGAGCGTGTACGGCACCGATGGCGCGTTCCGGGGCACGGCGACGCCGGGCGCGGCCTTCGCGGCGGACGTGGCCTGGGAGTACAGTCTGACGCGGAGCTGGGTGCTCGCGCTCGAGTTCAACAACCGCTACCAGGCGGCCACGCGCGTCCGCGGGTTCGAGCTCGGCGGCGCCGCCGGCGCGACGGCGCCCGCGCGACTCGATGCCCCCGCGTCGGATGCGTTCGCGATCGCGCCGGCCGTCGAGTACAGCTGGACATCGAATCTGGGCGTGTTGCTCGCAATGCGCGTGATTCCGCAAGGTCACCACACCACGCGGTCCATCACGCCGGTGATCGCGATCAACATTCTCCGCTGAGCGCTGCCGCGGGGCGCCGCGGCATGGTAGGCTCAGTTAGGCGCGAGGCGCGAGGTGCATGCCTTCGATGCCGTTGCGACCTTGCTCGACGGCAGGCTGATCGACCACCCCGCCGCCCTCGCCGGGACGAATATCTGCGTCGACGGCAGGGCTTGAAGCGATGGTGTATGAGGCGGCCACGTCCCGAGGCGAATGCCCTGCGCGTTGCTCCACGATACCGTACTGGTGTCGCTCGAGCCGTCGGCATTCTCCCCGATGATCAGGAACTTCGAGTTGCCCGGGAGCGTGAAGCACGTTTGCGGGCCCGTGATCTCACCAACGTCCAGATGCCACAAGCCACCCGGCGTATTCGGTTGAGCGACCGGAAACAGGAAGAGCTCGAGCGAGTCGCACGTGCCCGAGGCACAGGTCTCGTTGGTGACTAACAGTGTGACATCGGCCCGCGGCGCAACCGACGACGAGCATGCGACGGCGGCGACAACGAACAACGGGGCGATGGCGCGAACGGCTTTCATGGTAGTATCCTCGGGTGGGTATCCTACCATGCGGCGCGCGGCGCCGTTTTGTCAAGACGTGGGATCGTTCCGTAAGGCGCGCCTAACTACTCCGCGCGAAGCGCCTCAAGCGGGTCGACCGACATCGCGCGCCGGGCCGGAACGAAACACGCCACCGCGCTGACCGTCAGCAAGATCAACGGCACCGCCACGAACGTGGCCGCGTCGAGCGGCCTCACTCCAATCAGGAGCCCCGATATGAGGCGCGCCGTCGCCGCCGCAACCATGAGCCCGGCAGCCGCTCCGACCATAGCCATGGTCATCCCTTGCCGGACGACAAGCGACAGCACGTTGGTTCGACGCGCGCCCAGCGCGGTGCGAATGCCGAACTCGCGTTGTCGCGCGGTCACCGAATACGCCATGATGCTGTAGACGCCGAGCGCCGCGAGAACGAGAGCGAGCACGGCAAATGCGCCCGTGAAGAACATCGGCAGACGCTGCCGCGCGAGCATGTTCGCGAACACATCGTCCATCGTTTGCACGCTGACCGACGGAATCGGCAGCGCGGGGTCGATCTCGTGGAGCACGCCGCGAATCTGCGGCAGGAGAGCGCGCGGATCGCGGTCACTCCTAACGACCACCGTTCCCCATCCTTGCGGCTCTTGCTGCGCCGAGACGTAGACGGTGGCCGGCGGCTCCATCCATGGAAATTGCCGCACGTCGCCGACCACGCCGACGATCTGCATCCAGGGCGCGCGTTGCGACCCGAGTCGAATGCGCTGGCCCAACGGATTGGCCCCCGGCCAGAATTGTCGCGCCATGCTTTCGTTGATCACGGCCACGAGCGGCGCTTGGGCGCGGTCGAGCGGCGTGAACGCGCGGCCGCGGCGTACCGGAATCGAGAGCGCCGCGAAATAGCCGGGCGAGACCGTGACGCGACTCGCCATATCGGTGCCCCGTGCGATGTCCGTGCGCCCCTCGGCGACGAGCGAGTCCGGTCCGCCCGCGGTATAGCCCAACCACGGCGCGACGACCACCGTGCCCGCGGCGCGCACGCCGTGCAGCGCCCCTACGCGGCCCAGGAACTCGTCGAAGAACGTGGTCTGGCGCGCTGGATGCGCGTACTGTGCCGGCGTGAGCGCGACGCTGAACGTCAGCACGCGCGAGCTCGTGTCGTATCCGACGCCGGTTCGCTCGAGCGCCGCGAGCGTGCGGCCGAGCAGGCCCGCGCCGATGAGCAGCACCACGGCGAGCGCCACCTGCACGGCGACGAGCACGCGCCCCATGTGTCTAACGGATCGTCCGCCCGATGCCGTGCGGCTCCCTGCCGCCAGCGAGCCCTGCAGGTTGAAGTGCGTTCCGACGAGCGCGGGCATGAGCCCGAACGCCAGCGCGCTCGCGATCGAGATGGCGAGGGCAAACCCCAGCACGCCGAGGTCGATGTGGGCGGCGGCCATCGACGGCATCATGACGCGCCCCGCACTCACCAACAGGCGCGTGGCCCAGAACGCAAACGCGACGCCGAGCGCGCCGCCGGCGAGCGCGAGGCTGGCGCTCTCGGTGAGCAGTTGGCGCACGAGGCGTGCGCGGCCCGCGCCTAACGCCGCGCGCGCCGCGAGCTCG
>JAICLH010000177.1 GCA_025927495.1 Gemmatimonadaceae bacterium | reverse complement strand
TTGATGTTGTTCCACTCCCTCAGGCGGCGTCGCCGCCGCTTCCCCCAGCGGAGCGCTTCCCCAAGCGAGCGCCAGCGAGCGCTTCCCTCTTCCCGTCCTCTGCGATCCCCAACTCGGCCGCGAGCTCCTAGAAAAACACCGGCTCGCGATACGCGCCGAACACGTCTTCCATGGCGGCGCGGATCTCGTAGAGCGTCGCGTCCGCGCGGGCGGCGTCGAGGATGAGCGGGATGAGGTTGGCCGACGTGCGCGCACCGGCGCGCAGCGCATCCAGCGCTGTCGCGCACCGCGCGGCGTCGCGATGAGCGCGGAGCGCGGCGAGACGCGCTCGCTGATCCTGCTCGGCGTCGGCGCCGACTTTGAGCAAGGGGATGGTGAGCTCGGGCTCGTCGGTCACGAATTCATTGACGCCCACGACGAGCTTGCGGTGCTGCTCGAGCTCCCACTGCTGCCGGGCGGACGACTGCGCGATCTTGCGCTGCAGCCAGCCGCTCTCGAGCGCGCGCACGACGCCGCCCGCGCGCGCGATGTCCTCGAACAGCGCCTCGGCCTCGTGCTCCATGCTGTCCGTTAGGCTCTCGATGTAGTAGGAGCCGCCGAGCGGGTCGATCACGTTCGGCACACCGGTTTCGTACGCCAGCACCTGTTGCGTGCGCAGCGCCACCTGCACCGACTCTTCGGTGGGCAGCGCCAGCGTCTCATCCATCGAATTGGTGTGCAGCGACTGTGTGCCGCCCAAGACCGCGGCCAGCGCCTGGTAGGCGACGCGCACGATGTTGTTCATCGGCTGCTGCGCGGTGAGCGTGACGCCGGCCGTCTGCGAGTGGAAGCGCATCATCCACGAGCGCGGATCCTTGGCGCCGTAGCGCTCCTTCATGTGCCGCGCCCAGATGCGGCGCGCCGCGCGCAGCTTGGCGATCTCCTCGAAGAAGTCGTTGTGGATGTCCCAGAAGAACGACAGCCGCGGCGCGAAGTCATCGATGTCGAGGCCGCGCGCAAGTCCGCGCTCGACGTACGTGAAGCCGTCGGCGAGCGTGAACGCGAGCTCCTGGACCGCGGTGGAGCCGGCTTCCCGAATGTGGTAGCCGGAGATCGAGATGGTGTTCCACTGCGGCGCGTGCGTGGCGGACCACTCGAACCCGTCGACAATGAGGCGCAGCGCGGGCTCGATCGGATAGATCCACGCGTGCTGCGCCATGTACTCCTTGAGGATGTCGTTCTGGATCGTGCCGCGCAGTTTGTCGGACGGCACGCCCCGTCGCTCGGCGGCGGCGATGAGGAAGCAGTAGAGAATGATCGCCGGGCCGTTGATGGTCATGGAGACGGATACCTGGTCTAACGGAATGCCGTCGAACAACGTCTCCATGTCGGCGACGCTCGAGATCGCGACGCCGCACTTCCCCACTTCGCCTTCCGACCGCGGGTGGTCGGAGTCGTACCCCATGAGCGTCGGGAAATCGAACGCCACCGACAATCCGGTTTGCCCGTGCGCGAGCAGGTACTTGTAGCGTTCGTTGGTGTCGCGCGCGCTGCCGAATCCGGCGAACTGGCGCATCGTCCACAGGCGGCCCCGATATCCCGTAGGATGAATTCCGCGCGTGAATGGATACGTGCCCGGTGTGCCGAGCGCCGCCGGATCCAGGTCCGCGGTATCGAGCGCCGTGTAGAGCGGGTCGACCTCGCCGCCCGAATTGGTGAAGGCGAGGTCGCGCGTGCGGTCGGCATCGTAGCGCGCGCGCCACGCGGCAACCTCGGCGCGCAGACGTTCCAGCTCCGCGTGCTCGTCGCGCCGCACATCGGCCGCATCTCGAATGATGGTCATGCGTCGATTCCTCGTCTCCGCCCGCGTGTGCGGGTCATTGCGTTAGGCGCCCGGCATTCCGCGCCAGCAACGTATCGGCCACGGCGAACGGCGTCAGCGTTCCCGCCTCGAGCGCCGGCAGCTGCGCATCCACCCACGCCGCGATCTCCGCATCGCCCCACAAGCGCTGTCGCATGCGGCGTTCCACGGCCTCCACCACGCGCTCGCGCAACCGCTCGCGGCGTCTCGCCTCCAGCATCCCGCTCCGTGAAAGATAGTCGAAGTGCCGATCGAGAGCCGCTGCCAACGCCTCGATGCCCTCGCCGCGGTCGGCAATCGTTGCTAACACTGGCGGCGTCCACGTACCGGCCGAGTCGTTCTGCGCCTGCTTGCGGGCGGCGTGCGCCGGGTTGCGCAACGTCTTGAGATCGACGCCGTGGTGCGCTGGAACGTTTCGCATCGTCGACCCGCCGAGGCGCAGGCCGAGCGTCATCTCGATCTCGTGACGGAGCCGCTCGGCGTCGGGCCGATCGGCCTTGTTGACCACGAAGACGTCGGCAATTTCCATGAGCCCCGCCTTCATCGCCTGCACGGAGTCGCCTGACTCGGGAACGAGGACCACGACGGTGGTGTCCGCCGTGCGCGCGATGTCGAGCTCGCTCTGCCCAACGCCGACCGTCTCGATGAGAATGCGATCGAAACCGTACCCGTCGAGTACGTCCGCCACTTCGCGTGTGCCGGCCGCGAGCCCGCCCAACGAGCCGCGCGTGGCCATGGAGCGGATGAAAATCCCCTCGTCGAGCGCGACTGCTTCCATGCGGATCCGGTCGCCTAACAACGCGCCTCCGGTGAACGGCGACGTGGGGTCCACGGCGATGATCCCGGCCGTCAGGCCCGCCGAGCGATAGAGCGACGCGAGCGTGGTCGTGATCGTGCTCTTCCCGGCGCCCGGCGGCCCGGTGATACCGATGCGCCGCGCGCGGCCCAACCGCGGATGCAGCGCGCCCAATAGTTGCTCGAATCCCGCCCGATGATTCTCCACAATGCTCACCGCGCGGGCGAGTGCCGCCGGACGGCGCGCCTCGAAATCGGCGAGCAGCGTGCGATGCGTTTCGCGCGGCGCGGACGATGTCGTCATCGGCGGCGCCTGAGGCCCTGCAGGGGGCGCGACAGCAAGTGCCACGGCACGAGGAGGAACAGCGCGAACATGACGAGCGTCACGAACAAGGTCGCCACGAGAACATAGGTGTTGTGATCTGCCACATAGAGGAGCGCCCCGACGACGGCGAGCACGCCGGTTGCCATGCACAACACGATCCGGCGCGTTTGCCCGGCGATGAACTGCTGCATCTCGATCACGTCGCGCGGATGCGAGCGCACCCGGAGCTCGTCGCGGCCGGCGCGCCGCAACACGTCTCGCAGCTCGCGCGCGATGCCCGTGATCTCGCCCAACACGTCCTGCATGCGGTCGCGCGAATCCCCGGTGGCCACCGACGCGAGCAGCGTCGCCCCCATGCGGCGGATCACGGGCGATGCGAATTGCACCGCATTGAACGCCGGATCGTAGCGCAGCGCGATGCCTTCCGCGAGCGCCGCCGCGCGCCCGAGGTAGACGAACTCGCTTGGGAGCATGATCGGCCAGCGGTAGAACGTGGCCATCACGTCGTTGACGATGCGCTGCACCTGCCGGGGCTCGGCGTCGGGAGTGAAGGCGATGGACATGAGCGCGCGCGCGGCGTCGCGCACCGTGCCGCGATCGACTTCGGGGTCGAGGACGCCGAGCTCGTAAAAACCGGCGATCACGCCGTCGACGTCCTTACGGACCGCGGCCAGGATGGTCTCGATGAGGCGGATGCGCGTCTCGCGCTCGACACGGACGACCATGCCGAAGTCGAGCAGCACGAGGGTTCCGTTCGGCGCGACCAGCAGGTTGCCCGGATGCGGGTCGGCGTGGAACAGCCCGTCGATCAGCATCATCTGCGCGTACACCTCGACCACCGTGCGGAGCAGCGTTTCGAGCGCGATGTCGCCCGAGGCGATGCGGCTCTGCAACCGGTCGATCTTGGTGCCTTCCATGTACTGGAGCACCAGCACGCGACGCGAGGTGAGCGCGCCCACGACTTCGGGCACGGCCACGCGCGAGTCGCGCGCGAAGTTCGCGCGGATGTGCTCGGCGTTCCTGGCTTCCTGACGGAAGTCCATCTCCTCGTCGATGCGCTTGGCGAACTCGCGGACGATGGTCGTGATCGCGCGCGTGTGGTGGTTGGGGAACAGGATGTTGACGAAGTACAGAATGCGGAATGCCGCATCGAGGTCGTCCGCCACCAGCTCTTCGACGCCGGGGCGCAGCACCTTCACCACCACCTCCCGTTCGCCTAACGCAGCGCGGTGCACCTGGCCCAACGACGCGGCAGCAAGCGGCTCGACGTCGAACCGGTCGAACAGCTGGTCCAGCGGTTTGCCGAGCTCGCGGACGATCACGGCCTGGATGTCGCGCGACGGCAGCGGCGGCACGTTGTCCGTCAGTTTGCCGACCTCGCTCAGATACGGCTCGGGGAGGATGTCGGCGCGCGACGCGAACACCTGGGCCAGCTTGATGAAGGCAGGGCCGAGCGCGGCCACGGTGAGGGTGAGACGTTGCGCGCGCCGCCGGTGCACGGCGTCGCTCGCGCGGCGCGGGCGCCCGACGATGATCCATCGCCGCCGGTCTCGCAGGAACGCGATCACGAACGGGAACAGTCGCCAGAAGACGACGAACGGACGCACGTCAGCGGGGCGCGGGCGCCTTGAGGTCGACGGCGCGCGCGGACTCGGCGCGCTGCACCAGCACCCGCCGGATGCGCGACGGCTCGGCATCCACGATCGTGAGCTCGTAGTCGCCCAAGCGAAAGTGCTCGCCCGTGCCCGGGATGCGGCCTAACGCACGCACGATCGCGCCGCCCAACGTCTGGGTGCGATCGCCGTCGCTGCCCAACGCTAGACCGGCGCGCTGCTCCAACTCGTCCCGCGGGGTCGATGCCTCGAGCACCACCGGCCGCCGGTCCTGGCCGGCCGCCTGGTCGAGCGCGGCCGGCTCGTCGTGCTCGTCGCGGATGTCGCCCACCAGCTCCTCGAGCAGATCCTCGAGCGTGACGATGCCCGCCGTGCCGCCGAATTCGTCGAGCACCACCGCCAGGTGCCGCTGGGCGCGGAGCATGTCATAGAGCACCGTGCTCAGCCGGGTGGTGAGCGCGGCCTGCGCCACCTGACGAATGGGCGCCGGACGCTGGCCGGCCGTCTCGAGCACGTCGAAGACGTGGACCATGCCGATGATGTGATCCATGGACTCGCGATACACCGGGACGCGGCTGTAGCCCGCCTGCGCGATGGCCCGCGCCATCTCGTCGGGCGACAGCGCTTCATCCACGGCGAACACCGCCGTGCGTGGCGTCATCACGTCGCGTACCACTTTCTCGCCGAACTCGACGAGGCCGGCGATGATGTCGATCTCGTCGTGCTCGCCGATGCCTTCCAGCTCGCCCTCGCGCAGCAGGTCCTCGATCCCCTCGCGCGTCGGCGTGAGCGGCAGCCGCGATCCCGGCGTGAGCGAGCGCCCAACGGCGCGCGCCGCGTCGAGCACCGGCGCCAGCAGGAAGGCGGCGACGTCGAGCGGCGGGACGAGCACCGGCAACAGACCAGGCGCCCACCGCCGCGCGATCGCGCGTGGCACGAGCTGACCGACGATCAGGAAGGCGAGCGCGAGCACGATGGTTTCGCCGACGAGCGCCCACGCCGACCGGCCGTCGCCGGCGCCTAACAGCGCGCCGGCCGCGGCGACGAGCAACGCGGTGCCGGCGCCCGCGGCGAGCACCAGCCGCTGCGGACGGGCGAGTAGCGCGCTCTCGCCCAACCCGGCCGGCGTGGCCAACCGCTGCTCGGCCCAACGCCGGAGCCACACGCGGCTCACCGACCGCACGGCCGTCGCCGCGGCCGTGAGCCACGCCACGGCGATCACGCCGACCGCGAGCAGCAACGCGGACACGCTCACGAGACGCGCTCCACCGGCGACTCCGGCCGCTCGAAGTACACCCGGTCGACCCGGCGCCGGTTCACGCGCTCGACTACGATGCGATAGCCGTCGAGTTCGAGCTCCTGCCCCGCCTTGGGCACGTGCCCGACCACCTCGAAGATGAGGCCGCCGACAGTGTTCACGTCCGGACGGTCGAACCGGTGGCCTAACGCATCGGACAGCTCGTCCAGCGTCACGCGTCCCGACACCCACCAGCGCCGGCCCTCTTCGGCCTCGATGGGCGGCGCTTCGCGATCGTTCTCGTCGCGAATGTCGCCCACGATCTCCTCGAGAATGTTCTCGATCGTGACCAGGCCGGCCGTGCCGCCGAACTCGTCGACCACGATCGCGATGTGCGAGCGCGTCGCCTTGAAGTCGCGCAGTTGGGCTTCAATGGTCTTGCTCTCCGGGATGAACGACGCGGGCCGCGCGATCGACTCCCATCCCGCGGCCGGCTCCTGATCGGCGATCACCGCCGGGAGGAGATCCTTCGCGAACAGAATTCCGGTGATATGATCGATGGTCTCGTCGTACAGCGGGAGCCGCGCGTGCTGTGAGCTGCGGACGCGATCGAGCACTTCCGACCATGGCGTCCCGCGTTCGAGGCCGAGGATGTCGACGCGCGGCACCATCACCTCGTGCACTTCCGTATCGCTGAACGAGAACACGCGGTGCATCATGGCGCGGTGCGGCGTCGCCTGCTGCGGCGTGACGATGCGCCGGAACTGTTCGGCAGTGATGTCGCGGTCGCCCTGCGCCGGCGTGAACGGCGGCAGGGCGCGTCGCAACAGGCGGTCCATCTTGGCGCCCGCGGCGACGAGCGGACGCATGGTCGCGTCGGCCGAGCGAACGACGGTGCCGAGCGCCGCAAGCGCGCGCGCGCCCACGGCTTCACCCGCCGCGCGCGGCATCACCTCGCCTAACAACACGATCACGATGGCGACCCCGAGCCCGCCGCCGATCGCGACGCCCGGCGACTGCGCCGCAAGATCGAATGCGCGCGCCCCGCCCACGCCGGCGATGAGGAGCGCGATGAGCCGCGCGATCGAGAGCGCGCGGTGCGTGGCGTCCCGCGACCCGCCGGTGGGCGCCTCCGACGTCCCGTTGGTCGCCATGTCGGATACCGACAGGAGTGCGCCGTCGGCCGCCGCCATGAGCGCCGCCCACGCCAGCGCCGCCAGTGCGATCACGAGCGAGAGTACGCTCACGTCCAGGCTCCTCTCGCGCGGGCGAGCAACTGCTCCTGGCGACGCCACATCGGCGACGTTTCGCGCCCAACGGAGGGGTGGTCGTGGCCGAGCACGTGCAAGGTGCCGTGCACTACGAGTCGTGCGAGCTCTTCCCGCACGGGGACGCCGGTGCGCCGCGCGTTCGCGCGCGCCACCGCGGGCGCGATGTACACGTCGCCAACGACCGGCGACCCGTCCACGCGCGCGAACGGAAATGCGATCACGTCCGTCAGGCCGCGACGGCCCAGGTGCCGCGCGTTGAGTCGCGCCATGGCGGGCCCCGTCACGAACGCGATCGATAGCTCCGCCGAGCGCACGCCCTCCGCGTCCAACACACGATCGGCCAGGCCGGCGATGCGGCGGCGCGACAGCGGCAGGCGGCCGGCCTCGGACGTCACGTGCACGATACGCGTCATGCCGACGCGAACTCCGACGAGATGCCGCCGCTCGACGCCGGGTAGTCGATGCGGCTATGGTACATGCCGCTCAGCACGCGCGCGAACTGCTCCTTGATGATCTCGATCTGGCGGAGCGTCAGCGGCGCGTCGCGCAGCTGGCCCTGGTCCATGCGCTGCCGCACCATGTGCTCGATCACGTCGCGGATGCGCGGCGGCGTCGGCTCGGCCAGCACGCGCACCGCCGCTTCGATGCCGTCGGCCAACATGCACACCGCCGTTTCGGCCGACTGCGGGATCGGACCCGGGTAGGCGAAGTCGGCTGCGTTAGGCAGCGAGCCGGCGTCATATTCGCGCGCCTTCTCCAGGAAGTACGCGATCGGCGCCGTGCCGTGATGTTCCGGAATGAACGCCGCGATCGCCATCGGCACATGATACTCGGCTGCCAGGTCCACTCCCTCGCGCACGTGATTCCGAATGATCGCCGCGCTCGTGCCGGGCTTGAGCTTATCGTGTGGGTTGCGTCCCCCCGCCTGGTTCTCGACGAAATACTGCGGCTTGGTCAGCTTGCCGATGTCGTGATAGTACGTGCCCACACGCGCGAGCAAGCCGTTGGCACCGATCGCCGTGGCCGCGGCCTCGACGAGATTCGCCATGGCGATCGTGTGCGCGTACGTGCCGGGCGCCTCGAGGCTCAACCGCCGCAGCAGCGGACGGTTGAGGTCCGAGTACT
>JAICLH010000087.1 GCA_025927495.1 Gemmatimonadaceae bacterium | reverse complement strand
TGCCCGTGCACTTCGCCTTCGACGACGCGACCGTTCGTGATGAAGATCACGACGCGCTCGATCGCTTCGCCAAGATCGCCCAGAAGTACTATCCCGGCTCGAACATCACGGTCGAGGGATTTGCCGATCCCGCCGGTTCGCAGCGCTACAACGTGAAGTTGTCCGAGCGCCGCGCCGAATCGGTCAAGGCGTATCTGCAGTCGCAAGGCCTAACCGACCAGGTCGCCACCGTTGGCTATGGGAAGACGCGCCTCGTCGTGCCGGGCGCCGAAAAGGATGCGCCGGGCGCGGAGAAGAACCGCCGCGTGGTGTTCGTCATCGAGAGCAAGGGTGACTCGACGGCAACGACCGCCTCGACGATGCAGTGAGGCTGTGAGTTGGTGTAGCAACTGGTGATGTGAAAACGGCGCGCTCCTGTGGGACGCGCCGTTTACATCACGCGCTCTTTGTTGCGTCGGCCGTTGCTCCCGCGTGCGGCAGCTTCTTTTTGCGAGCGGCCATCATCAGGTCCGGTGCCAGCGCCGCGCCCAACACAGTCACAGGTCCGTTCTGCACTACCTGCAACAGCAGGGCGACGCCCACGGCCGCGTCGGATGAAAGTCCCATCGCCTGTGCGGTGAAGGCGTACACGGCCTGGAACACGCCCACGTTGCCGGGCGTCGCGCGCACTAGAAACCCGACGTTCACGAGCAGCATCGCGGAGATGCTTCCCGCGAGTGAGATCGGAAAATGCGCCGCGATCGCCGTGAGGTGATACGACGCGATCTGGGTCCCCCAGTTCACCACCGTAAGCGCCAAGGCGGCGCCCATGCGCCGCACGGTGACGATGTGCGCCAGCCGCTCGATGAACCGCTCGAACCCGGCGCGCGTACGCGCGACGAAGCCCGTGATGACTTCACCGGGCGGCGGTGGATGTGGCGCGTGTGCGAGCAGCGCGATGAGCACCACGACGATCGCACCAAGCATTGCGACGGCCTCGGGCCGCCATCGTGTGACGCTCTCGGGTAGCGGCAGCAGAAACGCTGCGCCGATGAGCACGAGCACGTAGCCGATGAAATCGAAGAGCCGTTCGAGCGCGAGCGCTGCGACGACTCCAGTGCCTGACGCTCCGGAGCTGCGCGTCACCAACACCGCGCGCGCCGCTTCGCCGCTGTTCGCGATGAGCAGATTGTTGATGCCGGCACCTGCCGCGGTCGCGCGGATGGCCAGGCCCAACGAACGCGCGCCAACCGGCCTCAGGAAGATCCACCACACGAGGGCTTTCGCGCCCACCGTCGCAAGGTTGGCGAGCGCGGCCAGAAACAGTAGCCACGGCGACGCCGACCGGATCGCGTGCCACGCCGCATCCCAATGCACGGTCCGCGCGTAGTACACGAGCAGCGCTACGATGCCCAGCGTCAGCGCGCCATGCAGGAATCGCTTGTTGGTCAATCGAAAGCCCATGACGTCGCCGAATACGTGGAGAAGAGAGCGCTGAACGCTAGCAGCACAGCGCCCGATTGTCATTCCACTTGCGCGATGCATCGCGGCCACAATTGACCGCGCACCCAACGCGCCAGGAGCGGTCCGGGTACTACCTGACGCTCACGGGCCCTCTCAGCCCGCACCCGCAACCCGACACCTGACCCATCGTGACGACCACCCACTGTGGGTGCGTGAACCTCCGGTGCCGCCAGGCGGCTCTTGTCGCGGCGCTCTTCGCCGCCGGTCTGGTGGCGACGCCATGGCCAGCTTCCGCACAGGTTGGAACGACGACCGACATCCTAACGGGAACCATCACCGACCCGACCGGCCATCCCATCGAAGGTGCGGACGTCGCGGCGATGTCGCTCGAGACCGAGATCACGCGACATACGCACACGAACGACAAGGGCCGATACACCATAGTCTTTCCGGACGGCGGCGGGCAGTATCGCGTTTCGGTGCGGTTCATCGGCATGGCCCCATCCGTCGTCCAGGTGTCGCGCCAGGCCGATGAGGACCGTCTCGTCAGTGACATTCAGATGTCTCCGACCGCGCAGCGCCTGGCGACGGTCACGGTCAACGCTCGGCGCAACGCCGGCCGCGGGGACCGACGCACGCCCGGCTCGACCGAGCGCGACATCACATCCGAGATGGCGGCGCGCCTGCCGGTCGACGCTAGCGACCTCAACGCGCTGGCCACACTCGCTCCCGGGGTCGTCGGCCTCGACGCCAGCGACTCGACCGATGCCGCGTTTTCGGTCGCAGGGCTCCGCCCAACGGCCAACTCGCTGACGCTCGACGGGCTCAGCTTTGGTTCCGGCAACGGCGCCGTGCCCCAGGATGCAGTGCGCTCGACGCAAGTCATCACCAGCACCTACGATGTGGCACGCGGGGAGTTTAGCGGTGGTCTCGTTGCATCCACCACTCGCGGTGGGACGAACGTGCCCGAAGGCTCGTTCACCTACACGCTGCGTGACCAATCCATGGCATGGGGCGCCGGCGATTCCTCGTTGTCGGCGGCGTATACGCAGAACCAGTTGGGCGGGGGACTCGGCGGTCCGGTCGTGAAGGACAAGCTGTTCGTGTTCGGGGCGGTGCAGGGGCGCTGGCGCGACACCGAGTTGCCGTCGCTGCTCAACGCGAACCCCGCGGTGCTCCAGCGGTTAGGCGTGAACGCGGATTCGTTGAGCCGCTTCCTGTCGCTCGTCGGCTCGGCGGGGGTCCGGCCGGACGTTCCCGACATCCCGCCCGAGCGCAGCGCCGACAATACGTTAGGCTTGGTGCGCGCCGACTGGTTGATCTCCGACAACCACACGCTCATGGTGCGCGGCGACTGGCGCGACATCACGCAGAACCCGACCCGCGTGAGCCAGTTCGCGCTGCCGCAAACAGGCGGCGCATCCGACGAGACGGGCGGCGGCCTCATGGCCGTGCTCACGTCGTATTTCGGCGGCAGCTTCATCAACGAGCTACGGGCCTACTGGTCTCGCGACCACCGGTCCGCCGACCCGTTCATGGAGCTTCCCGATGGCCGCGTCCAGGTCGCGTCGCAGCTGGCCGACAGCCTGAACGGCATTTCTGCGCTCGCGTTCGGCGGCAGCAACGGACTCCCGCAGCGGACCAACAACACGAGCTTCGAGTCGACGGAAGAACTCTCGTGGCTGCCGGGCAGCGGCACGCACCGGATCAAGGCCGGCCTCTACTACGATCGCACGCGGTACGATCAGGATGTCACGACCAACGCATTCGGGACGTACTTCTATTCGTCGCTCCAGCAGCTGGCGGACAACCAGCCAGCGGAATTCACGCGCACGCTCGCGCCTAACATTCGCGCCGGCACGAGCGAGAACGCCGCCTTCTACCTGGGCGACATCTGGCGCTTCGGGCGCATATTGCAACTGACCTATGGCGCGCGCGTGGAGGGCGCCACCGAATCCGGCGCGCCGGCGTTCAACCCGCTCGTCGATTCGCTGTTCGACCGGCGCACCGACCGCTTCCCGTCGGAGCTGAGCGTGAGCCCGCGCCTCGGCTTCACCGCTCTGTTAGGCGGCGGCGGTGGATTCGCGTCCACCATCATCCGTGGCGGGGTCGGCGAGTTTCGGAGCCCCACGCCGAGCGGTCTCTTCGCCGCCGCGCAGGGTGCGACGGGCCTGCCGGGCACCGAATCGCAGCTCGTCTGCATCGGCGATCAGGTGCCTATCCCGGACTGGACCTCCTTCGCGCTCGACCCGTCCGCCATCCCCACCCAATGCGCGGGTGGCGCCGGGACGACCTTCGGCCAATCGCAACCGAACGTCGTGGTCTTCGACCCGACCTTCACGTCGCCCCGCGCCTGGCGCGCTTCGTTAGGCATCCAGCGCCGCGTGTTCGAACGCATCGGCATCAACGTCGACGCCAGCTGGACGCGCGGCGTGAACCAGTACGGCTTCTCCGATCTGAACCTCGATACGGTGCCCAAGTTCCGCCTGGCCGACGAGAACAACCGCCCCGTGTACGTGTCGCCGGCCGACATCGATCCGGTGAGCGGCGTCGTCAACAGCGCCGCGTCGCGCCTGCATCCGGAGTTAGGCGACGTCATCCAGGTGCAATCGAACCTCGCGTCGCAATCGGGGCAGGTGACCGCAGGCCTCAACGGCTTCACCGATGCGGGCGCGGTCTACTCGATCTCGTACACGTTCACCAGAGCGCGCGACGAGTCGTCGTTCTCGTGCTGTTCCGCCACGGCTGGCTTCGGATCACCCACCACGGCCGGCAACCCGGATCGCCCCGAGTGGTCCAACAGCAGCTTCCAGCGCGAGCATTCGTTCATCGGCACGTTCACCGTGCCCGTGAGCGCTGCCCTCGAGCTCACGAGCATCGCGCGCCTGTCCTCCGGCGCGCCGTTCACGCCGCTCGTTGGGTCGGACGTCAACGGCGACGGCGCGCGCAACGACCGCGCCTACATCTTCAATCCGGCCACCACCGGCGACACCGCGGTCGCCAACGCGATGCGCCGCGTGCTGGCGTCCGCGTCCCCAGCCGTGCGCGATTGCCTGCTCGGCCAACTCGGCACCGTTGCGGGGCGGAACAGCTGCCAGGGACCCTGGCAGCCGGCCTTCGACCTGCAGCTCAACATCCGGCCTAACGTATTCGGCCTCGATCGCCGGCTCACGCTGTCGATCGTGACGACGAACCTGATTTCGGGCATCGACGAGCTCGTGCACGGCGACAACGGCGCGCACGGATGGGGCGCGGCGCGGCTGCCCGACCCGACGCTGCTCTTCGTCCGCGGCTTCGACCAGGCCACGAACAGCTACGTCTACTCGGTGAACGAGCGCTTCGGATCCACCGCGGCGTCGGCCAGCGCGTTCCGCGTTCCGTTCCAGATCGGTTTCCAGGGACACTTTGCGTTAGGCCCGGATCGCACCCGCGACCGGCTCCGCGCGGCGTTCGGCGGCGGGCGGGGCGGCCGCGGCGGCGGACCCGAACAGCCGAACACCGGCCCTGGTACAGCCGCCGACTTCGCGTCGCGCCTTGGCCGCGGCTTCACCAATCCGGTCACCATCATCATCGCGCTCAAGGACTCGCTGCACCTCACCGACGACGAAATCACCAGGCTTCAGCCCATCGCCGCGCAGTTGCAGGCGAAGACCGACAGCGTGCAGGCGGCGATCCGGAAACGCATCGACGACGCGGGCAGTAACGCCGATCCGCGCGCGCTCGTGCTGTCGCTCAGGCCGCGTCTCGCCGAGGCGCGACAAGCACGCGAGCACGCGCTCGACGCGGTGAAGAACGTCCTAACGCAACAGCAGTGGAACAGCCTGCCGGACGCGCTCAAGTCGGCGGGCCGCGGAGGACCGCCGCGTCAGCCCTGACCCTCCGCGTGGCCGTCGCTGTCGCCATCGGCCTGTCCATCGCACGTCCGCGGTAAGGCGAGCGTGAAGGTCGAGCCGCGACCCGGCGTGCTGTGCGCCGTGATGTCGCCGCCCATGGCCCGCGCCAGGTCGCGGCTGATGGCGAGGCCAAGCCCCGCGCCCTCGCGCGGCGAGGTGAGATCGCGGTCCAGTTGAACGAACGGCTCGAAGATGAACTCGAGCTTCTCGGGCGCTACCCCAACCCCCGTGTCGCGCACGCTGATGCGCACCGTATCGCCGCGCGCCGCCGCGCGCACCGCAATCCGCCCGCCGGGCGCGGTGAATTTCACCGCGTTCGATACGAGGTTCTGGAGCACCTGACGCGCCCGGTCGGGATCCGCCTGCACCGTTGCTTCGTCGTCGCCGGGAACCCATTCATACACCACGTGCCGCGCATTCAACTGCGCATCGAACAACGCATCCAAACCATCGAGCAGCTCACGCACCGGCACCGGCTGAATCGCGAAATGCAGACGGCCGCTCTCGGCCTTCACGAAGTTGAGCACGTCGTTGACGAGCGCCAGCAACTCGTGCTCCGCGCGCTGGATCCGGTCCAGATAATCGCGCTGCACCTCGTTCATCGGGCCGCGCACGCCGAGCGTGAGCAGCTCGGTGTATCCCGCGATCGCGTTGAGCGGCGTGCGGAGCTCGTGGCTCATCGTCGCCAGAAAGTCGCTCTTGGCCCGGCTCGCCACCTGCGCCTCGGCGCGGGCGCTCCGTTCCGCTTCGTACACCCGGGCGTTGTCCAACGCCACGGCCGCCCACGATGCGATCCCGTGCGCGATGCGCTGGTGCCGGTCGGAGAACTGTCCCGGCAGCTCGTCCAGCAAACAGAGGACGCCGAGCACCGCCCCCGAGTGCGAGGTGACGGGCACCGCGAGCACGCTCTGCGCGGATGCGCTGCCTAACGGCTCGGGCAGACCGGCGGCGAGCGCGGCGAGGGGCAGGGGCGGCGTGAGCTCGCCTAACCGGAGCGGCGCCGCGCTCGTGATCACCGGAGCCAGTCCGGGCACGTCGTCGGGCAGCGTCACCTGGCCGGCGATTTCGTGCGACGCGCCCGCCACCGACACGAGCTCCAGGGGCGCATCGCGTGATGCTTCATTGCGGTAGAAGAACGCGCCGAGCGTTCCGCCCACGAGCGCCGTGGCCTCCTCGACCACCACGCGCGCGAGACGCGGCACATTGAGCTCCGCCGCCACCATGCTGCCAATCTCTTGCAGCGTCGCCAGCACCCGCGCCTCGTCGCGCAGCGCCTCATGCAGGCGAATGCGCTCGGTCACATCGCGCGCGAACGTCACCACGCCGTCCGGCATGGGGACGACGCGCTGTTCGATCCACGACCCCGTCGGCTCGTAACACGCGAGATGCTCGACGGGCTGTCGTTCCGCCACCGCGCGCAGCATCGCACGCTGAAACGGCGTGCCGACGATATCGGGAAACTCCTCCCACAGCACGCGCCCGATCACGTGATCCGGATCTTTGCCCAATCGTCGGAGCCACACGCCAGCGGCCGGATTGAGGTACATCCACCGCCATTCCGAATCGAACGCCGTGGCCGCATCGGGAAGACCGTCCAGGATGGCCGCGATGCGCCGGCCCGCTTCTTCGGCTTGACGACGCAGGTCATCGGCCTGCACGCGCAGCTCGCGCTCGCGTCCCGTCGCCGCTTCGTATTGTCGCACGCCAATCCGTCCGAATACGATGGCGAGCACCAGCCCGACCACGATCAGCGCGGCCAGCAACAACTCAAGCGATTCGGATGTCATGGCGCTGAATCATTCGGAGCACTGAGTAGGTCCCCACGCGAGCCGCTGCGCTGTGTTCGATGCCGATCGGCTTTGTTCGGCCACGGTCGGTGCGCGCGCTGCATACCGTGTTCCCCGCAGGGCGCTTCACCCCGTATAGAGAGCGTTTTGTCGAGGTATTTATGGTGTGCGCGCGCACAGCCCGCCGGCGTGATGCGCGCGCAGCGCACAAGCAAGTGGCACGCACCGTGGCAAGTCGTGGAGGCGGACCCCGCTCCTCCGCCATGTCTTCGACGTCGTTCGCGCGTTGCTCGCGCCCTCTGGCGGCGAAGCCCTCGGCGTTCTCGACCATGTCTGTCTACGTTGCACGAGCAACGCGAGTCCAGCCGCCGCCGCTGACGGGGACGGCCAAGAAACACGCGTCGCCTCGCAACGGAGAGCGCCATGCGAACAATCCATTGTCTGGTTCTGCTCGTTCCTGTCCTAACGCTTGCGGCCTGCAGCGACGCGTCGGGTCCCGCTGGCACCGCGGCAGTCAGCCTGTCGTTCGCCACTCTACAGGCAACGGGCACAGCCACGGGCGACCGCGGAACGTCCACATCGCCATCGTCGCACACGCTCGTCCTCTCGAGCGCGGAGATCGTGCTCGACCACATCGAGCTCGCGCCCGCGAGTGTGACGTGCCCGGACGCCGACGACGGCGATGTCGGCGAGCCCGATGGCAGCCGCGCCCGCGTCTCCGCCGCGGACGACGGTCGCGATCACAACGATGCATGCGAGGACATCGCCCAGGGACCGGTGATCGTCGATCTTCCCGTCGGGCAATCCGTCGTGACGATGTTCGACGTTCCGGTGCCCGCCGGCACGTACACCTCGCTCGAAGCCCACCTCCAGGCAGCGCGCGCGAACACCGCCGCGGGCGCCGCGTTCATCGCCTCGCATCCCGATCTCGCCGGCGTGAGCGTGCGCGTCACCGGCACGTTCGACGGGACTCCGTTCACGTACATGGGACGGCCGCACTCGCACCTCGAGTTCGAGTTCGATCCGCCGGTAGTGGTCGGCAGCACGGGCGTCAATGTCACCGTGCACGCGAGCCTCGACCGCTGGTTTCAGGGTCCTGGGGGAGAGCTCGTGAACCCCGCCACGGCGAACGCCGGCGGGCCTAACGCAGATGTCGTCGCACAGAATATCCGCCGTTCGTTCCGCGCCTTCCGCGACGATCACCGTCTGGGCGACGACGGCATGGGCGACGGCGACGGGACCGGCAACGACCATGACGGCGGCGACCACTAGTGGACCGCGTCTGAGGTTGGGATAGCAGTCAGGGAATGGGGAAGCGCTCGCTGGCGCTCGCTTGGGGAAGCGCTGCGCTGGGGGAAGCGGCGGCGACGCCGCCTGAGGGGTGGAACAACATCAATGGTCTCCACGACGTGAGTGCCATGCGCGCGAGCCTCGGCGATTCGAGACTCTCCACCCAGGGACAACTGATGTCCTTCCACCCCTCAGGCGGCGTCGCCGCCGCTTCCCCCAGCGCAGCGCTTCCCCAAGCGAGCGCCAGCGAGCGCTTCCCCATTCCCTCATCTCCGCTATCATAACTTCTGATGCACCTCACTAGTCGTTAGGCGCTTCGAGCGGCGCTCCCCCGGTCCGGCGCGCGAGGGAGCGTCAACTCGAAGGTCGAGCCGGCCCCCAGGTCGCTCTGGACCGTGATGTCTCCACCCATGGCCCGCGCCAGTGTTCGGCTGATCGCCAGTCCCAGCCCTACGCCCCCGTTCGCCATGTTGGTGAAGCTTCGATCTACTTGTACGAACGGCTCGAAGATGCGATCGACCTGATCCGGTGGAATGCCCACACCGGTGTCGTGCACCGCGATCGCCACGGTCGCCTCCGTTGACCGGCATCGCATAGTGATGGTGCCGGCAGACGTGAACTTGATCGCGTTGGTCGTCAGATTCTGAAGGATCTCCTGCAGGCGCTCGGCGTCGGCCAGCACGTACGCCTCGCAGTCACCGTGCTCGAATCGCAGTCCTTTTACTTGAAGCAGGGGCTCTACCACCGCCTCCAATGTTGACACGGCACTCTCGATGCTCACCGGTGTGACGTTCAACTGTGTCGTACCGGCCTCGAACTTGGCGAAATTCAGAATGTCGGTGATGAGACCCAGCAGGTAGCTCGCGCTGCGCTTGATCCGTGTCACGTCCTGCTGCTGCCCTGCGGTCAACGGGCCGTGCACGAGGAGGTCGAGCAGGTCGGCGTAGCCCGAAATCGCCGTCAACGGCGTTCGCAGGTCGTGACTTAGATGCGTGAGAAAAGACGTCTTGGCCACGTTCGCGTCGTGCGCGGCCAGTCGCGCTGCCTCCTTCTCAACAAGTGCCAGCCGCCGTTCCTCTGACGTGTGCTCGGCCTCCTGGCTGAATCGCTTGATGACGTCAATGTCAGAAAAGGCCAGCACCGCGCCGTCCACTTTTCGGTCAACGGTGAGGTAGGGCCGTATCGTCAACGACCACCAGTGACCCTCGTCATCTCGCACATCGACCTGGTCGATGGTCAGCGTAGCGATCGTGCGCACTAATCGCGCTTCCAGATCGGTGAGGATAACGCGCAAGCGCAAGTCCGCGATCGGGCGACCCACGTCCGTCGGAATGATCTTGACGACGTGCGCCGCCGCCGGCGTGAATCGCCGGACCGCCAAATTGCCGTCGACGATGATAATCGGGATCTTCGTACTGGCGAACACGTTCGCCAGGTCCGCCGACGCGGCCGCGAGCTCCAGGTTCCGGTGTCGCAACTCGTCGTTGACCGTCGTCAGCTCTTCGTTCGTCGACTGCACTTCCTCTTTCGTTGTTTCCAGCTCTTCGCCCTTACTCTGCAGCTCTTCGAGACTCGACTGCAGTTCCTCGTTCGCTGCACGCAGCTCCTCGTTCGCTCCTTCGTACTGATCGATCACGTCCTGCAAGTACCGCTTGGTCTCCGCGAGCTCCTCACGGAGCGATCTGAGCCCTGGCACAAACTCCGTGTCCGGCTGCTTCCCGCGCGCCCTCCGACCGCTGCGTGTTGCAGGGCGCGCCGCCGAAGGCCGCGCATCAGTCTCATCGACCTGCGCAAACGTGATGACGAAGTAGCGATCCCGCGTCTGTCCGGAACGGAACGGGATAACCTCCAAGTTCAACATCCGCGGCGGATCGTCCGGCAGCGCGATTCGATTCACGCGTGCGACATCGCGCGACGTGCGCGCTGTCTCGATGACGCCGCGAACGTGTGGCAGCAGCTCCGGACGGATCAGCTTGAACAAGTGCAAACTCGCGTTGCCCGCCGCGTGCTGCAGCACGTGTGCGGTATCACCGCGAAATTGCGTGATCTCGAGTCGGTCATTCACGACCACACCCGGCATTCCCATGCGCTCGAGCAGCGCGCGATCCGCATCGTGGCGCAGGATGTCAGCCGCGGTGTTCGGCACGATGCGTTCGCCCGGGACTTGGTCGCGCGAGAGCGGAAACACATCCGCGATGCGATCCGATACTTGTGCCTTTGGTGCCGCCTGCGGACGAAAAATCCGCTGCCGCTTGACGAGCGGCACGAAGTACTCCGACGACTGGCCCACCGATTCAGCTGCGCCAAGCACCAGCACGCCGTTAGGCCGGAGCGCGTAGTTGAACATGGGGATCAGGCGCTTCTGCAAAGACGGCTCGAAATAGATGAGCACGTTGCGACAGCTGATGACGTCGAGCTGTGAAAAGGGCGGGTCGCGCACGACATTCTGCACGGCGAACACGCAAACGTCACGCACTGGCCGATTCACGCGGTAGCCGCCCACCTCGCGCGTGAAATGGCGCGCCAATCGCTCGGCGCTCACGTCCGCCTCTATAGAGCGTGGGTACAACCCTTTTCGCGCGCGGGCGATCGCCGCCTCGCTGAGGTCCGTGGCGAAGACCTGGATTTCGATATCCGGAATGCCCGCCTCCTCGCGAAACTCCAGCAAACTGATCGCCAAAGAGTATGCCTCTTCGCCGGTCGAGCACCCGGGGACCCACACGCGAAGTGGCGAGTCCGACGGTCGGTTGACCATCAAGTCCGGAAACGCCGAGTCCCGAAGCGCCGAGAATACGTCTGGGTCCCGAAAGAAGCGCGTCACTCCGATCAGCAGGTCCTCGTACAGGATGTCGAGATCCTCGGGGTTTGAGCGGAGGTGCTCGAGGTATTCGGCGTGGGTCGTCACACGGTGCGCCAACATCCGGCGGAGGATCCGGCGGTGTACGGTCGCCCGCCGGTAGGACCGGAAGTCCGTGCCCGTTCGGCTGCGCAGCATCAGCAAGATCCTCTGAATGTCCGCATCCGCGGTCGACGAGAGCTTGCTTTGTTCGTGATCGTCGGCCATGTGGCGGGCGATCAGTGTCAGTTGCTGGCCGATCTCTTCGGGCCGCAACACAAAATCGATGCACCCCGTTGCGATGGCGCTTTGAGGCATGCTCGCGAACTGTGCCGACGTCGGTTCCTGCGCCAGCGTGATGCCACCATGCTCCTTGATCGCCTCGATGCCGACCGCGCCGTCGGCGCCCGACCCGGAAAGCACAACGCCAACGGCCTCCGTTGCGTGCACCTCCGCAAGCGACTTGAAGAAGTCGTCGATCACTGTCGGAACGCCCCGCGCCCGCTCTGCGTGGACGACGTGCAGCGTGCCGTCGATTACCGACATAGTTGCACCGGCCGGGATGACGTACGCGCAGTCGGCTTTGAGCCGCATGCCGTCGGCGGCCTGGATCACCGGGATGTTGCCGGAGCGGTTGAGAATCTCGGGCAGCATGCTCTCGTGTGTCGGGGCGAGGTGCTGCACCAGCACGTAGGTCGCGCCGTTGCCTGCATCGACGTGACTCAGCAGCGCCACGAAGGCTTCGAGCCCGCCAGCAGACGCCCCGATGCCGACGATGGCGTGCGGGCGCGACGCTTCGGCGCGCGCGCTGCCCTCTGCAGCGCCCGCGCTTGCCCCGACGCGCCCGCTCGGCGTCTGGCCATCGCCATTCTGGTTGTCGCGCTCTTGCTCGTCGTTCGCCGCCATTCGCAACTCCAGCGCCTAACAATGCATGGAGAACGCAGCCCGGGGACCGACGGCGTGGACCGCGTCGCCGTCGCGCGACGTCGGCGGGACCTCGAACGTGTGGACAAACGCCGCTGGACGCAACCCGCTTCGAGGGCGCCTGGCATCCCGGCATTGCAAGTTTACCGCCCGGCAGGGTGGCCCGTCTCAACATAACGCGCGGGGCAGTGGCTGCCGCGCCAATCGACGCGTCGCCTCGATCGTGGTACGGCGAATGCTTGAAGCGCCTTCTCTCGTGCACGAGCCAATTCCCACAAGCTGGAGGGCACTATGGCTCTACAAGATCTTGGCGCTTTGTACCTGGATCAGATCCGGGACCTCTACAGCGCTGAAACCCAGATCGTCGAGGCTCTGCCGAAGATGATCGAAGCTGCGTCGCACGACCAACTTCGCTCGGGCTTCGAGCGCCATCTCGACCAGACCCGTGAGCACGTGCGCCGCCTCGAGCAAATCGCGCAACGGCTCGACGAAGATGCGGACGGCAAGACCTGTCACGGCATGAAGGGGCTGCTCAAGGAAGGGAAGGAGACGATGAAGGAGAAGGCCGACTCCGACGTGCTCGACGCCGCGCTCATCGCTGACGCGCAGCGCGTGGAGCACTACGAGATTGCCGGGTACGGTTGCGCGCGCACGTACGCCGAAGCGCTCGACCGCAAGGATGACGTCCGCCTGCTACAGCAGACGCTGGATGAGGAAGCCGAGACGGACCGCGCGCTCACGGCGATCGCGCTGAGCGTGGTGAATCCCGATGCCGGCGCGCACACTGCGTCGGCATCGCGTCTGGCCGACGTGGACGTGACGCCGGCGGCCGCGCGCGAGGTGCAGCGGCCCGCCGACCGTTCGCCGCGCCGCGATCTCGACCAGGGCGACACGCCGTACGCGTCGGACGCCGATCTCCCGTAAGTTCAACGCGCCGCGTCGCTAGGGCGATAGTCGTACGACCGAGGGCGCGCATAAGCGATGCGCGCCCTCGCTTTGTGTGCGATTCTTCCAACGGAGTCGCCGCGCCAGCCGTACCGGAGTCGAAGGCACACGAATTGGAGACTGCAATGGACGGCGCGTCCCGGCGTCTGCGACTTGGCGTGACGTTGTGCTCGGCGGCGCTCGCCGCCGTAGCTCCCCGTGCACGTGGGCAGACCGACGAGATCCAGGTGTACACGGCTGAGATCGCCGCGCCCGGCGTGTTCAATCTGACCTGGCACAACAACTTCACGCCGGACGGACTGCGCGACCCCGCGTTCCCGGGCGGCTTCGCGCCTAACCGAACGTTCAACGGCGTCACCGAATGGGCATACGGCGTGGCGCCGTGGTTCGAGGCCGGCGTGTACTTCCCGCTCTACAGCATCACCGGCAACGGCAGCGTGATGTTCAACGGGTTCAAGCTGCGTACGCTGTTCGTGGTGCCTAACGCAGGCCAACGGTCGTTGTTCTACGGGGTGAACTTCGAGTTCAGCTGGAACACCGGGCACTGGGACCCGCATCGGTACAGCTCCGAGATCCGTCCCATCATCGGGTGGCGGTCCGGGCCTGTGGATCTGATCGTGAACCCGATCCTCGACAATTCGTGGACCACGTTCTCGCGGCTCGACTTCGCGCCCGCCTCACGGCTCGCGTACAACATCTCGAAAACGTGGGCCGTTGCCGCCGAGGAGTACGATGATTTCGGAGAGCTGCGGGGATTCGTGCCCGCGAGCCAGCAGGCGCACCAGGTCTATGCCGTGGTCGACCGCAACGGCGAGCCGATGGACATCGAAGCCGGCGTGGGCTTCGGCCTCACATCGGCGACGGACCACCTCGTGCTCAAGCTGATCCTGTCGAAAGACCTGAACGTATCGCCGCGATCGAAATAGTCTGCGTTCGCCCGGCCCCTGCGTTAGGCAGTCGAGATCGGCTGGTGGAAGTAGTAG